>NZ_CP050265.1:2437500-2737500 GCF_011765465.1 Erythrobacter sp.
GACCAAAAATGGCCGCTCGAAAAGCAGTCTGCTGGCCCCGGCAGGCAGCCCGACATGGTTGGTGCGACACCGGTCACTTCCAGCGCCGGTTCCCGCCATGATCGCCCGGCGTTCCCCGCGCCATGGCTGCCGACCCGAGGCGAAGGACGGAAAACGACAGATCGCCGAGCGCCCTCCCCGAGCGCATCCCCGCGATAATCCGTCAGCCTTCGCCCCGCCGCCCAGGCCACCAGCGAGCGAGACGCGGCCGCCCCATTCCTCCCCCCCTGAAAAGGCGGCCGCGTCTCCCACCGCTTTCCCGCGATCAAGCGCTCCGGACAATCGGAGCGCTCGATTGCGGTAAGTGGTAATTTCCGTGCTTGCCGGGGTAATAATATTATCCCGCAATCCCTATCTTCCCCCTGCCGCCGGGCAGGCGGGCGGGCTCCGCCCGTCGTCGTCCCGGCTCCATCGAAGGAGCATTGCCATGAGTGCCATCAGCGAAAAGATGATCGCCTTCTTCCTCGCCCTCACGATCACCGGGACCACGCTCGACGCGATCCTGGTGTGACAGCGGCGAGCCGCAAGGAATGACCGACACGAAAGCGCGCGCCGCCCCCGCGGTGCGCGCTTTCTCGCATCCGGGCCTATTCGACCCCGCCGAGCCGCTCCGCCGTTTCGCGCAGCTCGGTCTTGAGCAGCTTGCCGATATGGCTGCGCGGCATTTCCTCGATGGCGTGGAGCACGGCAAGCCGTTGGGTCTTGCCGACCCTTGCGTTAACCGCCGCCCGGATTGCCTCCGGCTCGCGCGCGCCGCCTGCCAAGCGGATAAAGCCGACCGGGCTTTCTCCCCATCGCCGCGAGGCCGCGCCGACCACGGCGGCTTCGAGCACGTCCTCTTCTTTCAGCAATTCCGCCTCGAGGTCGGAGGGATAGATGTTGAACCCGCCCGAGATGATCATGTCCTTGGCGCGCCCGACCAGTTCGACGAAGCCGTCTTCGTCCACCCGTCCGATGTCGCCCATGCGCATCCACACCTCGCCCGTTTCGGGATCGGTCCATTGCGCTTCGGAGGTCTTGTCCGGGCGGTTCTTGTAACCGAGCATCATCGTCTGCGAGCGCCCGACGAGATTGCCCGGCGTGCCCGGCGGCACCTCGCGGTCCTCGTCATCGAGCACTTTCAGCTCACTCCCTGGCGCGGGACGGCCGACCGTGTGCAGCTTGTCGGGAAATTCATGGGCCGCGAGCAGGCACACGACACCGCCCTCGGTCATCGAATAGATCTCGATCAGCCCACCCGGCATCCGCGCCAGCACCTCGCGCTTCAATTCGGGCGGGAAGGGCGCGGAGGTGCAGTATTTGAGCGCGAGGGCGGAGAGGTCGTATTCATCGAACCGCTCGAAATCCATCAGCCGCTGGTATTGCACGGGCACGAGCATGGTGATCGTCGTGCGGTCGCCCTGCGCGCGCTCTAGCCAGCGCGCGGGATCGAACTTGCCCATGATCCGCACCGTTCCCCCGGCGAGCAGGACGGGGAGGAAGGCGACCATCGTGGTGTTCGAATAGAGCGGCGTCGAGGCGAGCGAGCGCACTTCCAGCCCCGCACCGAGATAGGACACGGCGGTCGCCGCGAACTGCCGCCAGCGCATCTGGTGCGAATGGACGATCCCCTTGGGAATGCCCGTCGTCCCGCTCGAATAGATGATGTTGAACGGATCGCCCGGCGCAGGCTCGAAAGCCGGAGCGCGCGAGCCCGGCGGGGCCATCCACTGCTCGATTTCCTCGAGCGGGACACGGATCATCCCGGCCATGAAATCGGGGCCGAGCTCGGCGGCCTTGCCTGCGTCGATGAAGAGGTGCCGCGCGCCCGAATCCTTCGCCATGCCTTCGAGCTGTTCGGGCGAAGCGCTGGTGGTGAGCGGCGCGGCGACGCCGCCGGCGCGCACCGCGGCGAGGAAGACGAGCGCGTATTCCACCGTGCTCGTGCCGAGGATCGCGACCGACTGCCCACGCTCGAGCCCGGTTTCGACCAGCCGCGCGGCGAGCCGCTCGACCAGCCCGACCAGCTCCGCCCAGGCGATGTCGCGCTTGTCGTCGACCAGTGCGATCGCATCGGACTGGATGCGCGACCACTCCATCAGGATATCGGGAAACGCGCCGAAGTCTTCGGCGAGGCGGGCTGCGATGATGTCTCTCTCCATGGGTGCGAGCAATAGCCGCGCCGCGCGCTGCCGCAAGACCCGGATCCGGCCAGACTTTCTTTACCCCGGCACACGAATGTGGGAACGCGTGGGATAGAGGAGAGCACGATGGGCAAGGCGATGGTCGCGGCGGCGGCGGCATTGGCGATGGGAGCGTCGGCGTTGACCGGCTGGGCACGCGCGCAGGATATTCCGTCCGGCCCGGAATTGCCCGAATTCGACGAGCCGCCCTCCATCCTGGCGATCCTCGCCCATCCCGACGACGAGATCACCATCGCCCCCGCGCTCGCCATCGCCGCGCGCAGCGGGGGCGAGGTCGCGCTGGTCTTCGCCACCAGCGGCGATGCCGGGCCGGGGTCGAGCGGGCTCGAGCCGGGCGAGGCGCTGGCCGCACTGCGCGAAGACGAAGCGCGCTGCTCGGCCTCCGCGCTGGGGCTGGAGCAGCCGCAGTTCTGGCGGCTCGGCGACGGGACGCTCGCCCCGCTTGCGCGGATGCCGGACAGCCCGGCGCGCACACTCGCCGCGCGGGTTGCCGAGGCGGTCGAGCGTTACGAGCCCGACGTGGTCATGACCTGGGGGCCGGAAGGCGGCTACGGCCATTCCGATCACCGCATGGTGAGCGCCGTGGTGACGCAGGTGCTTGCCGGGATGGGGGACGGGCGGCCCGACCTGCTCTATTCGGCGATCCCCGCCGACCCCGCCATTGCCGCACCGCCCGGCTTCGAGGACTGGGCGCGGACCGATCCTGCGCTCATCACCGACCGGATCGGCTACGAGAGGGTCGATCTCGAAGCGGCGGGCGAAGCGCTGGGCTGCTACGAAAGCCAGTTCCCACAAGAAGCACGCGCCGCGCTCATCCCCATGCTGCATGGGATGGTCTGGCGCGGGAAAGTCCATTTCCGCCTCGCCTTCGCGCACGAGTTCTAAAGGCCCGCCAAGCCCCCGGAAAAGCCCCCCGTCGCGCCGGGCAGGCGGATGGTGGAAAAGACGCCGCCGAAACGGCGCGAAAGTTTGGGTTTTCCCCCGTCAGCGCCTATATAATCGGCATGGACGAAAACACTCCCGAGACTTCCCCCGCCACCTCCGAAAAAGCGCGCCAGAACGGCGAATACGGGGCGGATTCGATCAAGGTTCTGAAGGGCCTCGATGCCGTTCGCAAGCGGCCCGGTATGTATATCGGCGACACCGACGACGGATCGGGCCTGCACCACATGGTGTTCGAGGTCTCCGACAACGCCATCGACGAGGCGTTGGCCGGCCATTGCGACCTTGTGCTGATCGAACTCAATCCCGACGGGTCCGTGTCGGTCGAGGACAACGGGCGCGGCATCCCCACCGATATGCACAAGGAAGAGGGCGTGTCGGCGGCCGAGGTCATCATGACCCAGCTGCACGCAGGGGGTAAGTTCGAGAACACCTCGGACGACAACGCCTACAAGGTTTCGGGCGGCCTCCACGGCGTCGGCGTGTCGGTCGTGAACGCGCTTTCCGAATGGCTCGAGCTCGTCATCTGGCGCGACGGCAAGGAACACTGGATGCGTTTCGAGCACGGCGATGCCGTGAACAGCCTCGAAGTGCGCGGGGAGGCGCCGCCGGTGGAATCGAACGGCGACGAAAACGGCCTGAAAAAGGGCACGCGGGTGACTTTCAAGGCTTCGTCGGACACGTTCAAGAACGTCACCGAATTCGATTTCGACAAGCTCGAACACCGCTACCGCGAACTCGCCTTCCTCAATTCGGGCGTGCGCATCCTGCTGCGCGACCGGAGGCACGAGGACGTGCTCGAACACGATCTCTACTACGAGGGCGGGATTGCGGCCTTCGTGAAATATCTCGACCGCAACAAGCAGCCGCTCGTGCCCGAACCGATCGCGGTCGCCGCGGACAAGGACGGAATCGGCATCGACGTCGCGCTGCAATGGAACGATTCCTATTACGAGAACGTGCTGTGCTTCACGAACAACATCCCGCAGCGTGACGGCGGAACCCACCTCGCCGCCTTCCGCGCGGCGCTGACGCGCACGCTCAACAATTACGCCGACCGCGAAGGGCTGTTGAAAAAGGAAAAGGTCAGCCTGTCGGGCGAGGATATGCGCGAAGGGCTCACCGCGATCGTCAGCGTGAAGCTTCCCGATCCCAAGTTCGGCAGCCAGACCAAGGACAAGCTCGTCTCCTCGGAAGTTCGCTCACCCCTCGAAAGCCTGATGGGCGAGAAGATGACCGAATGGCTCGAGGAAAACCCTGCCGACGCCAAGGCGATCATCCAGAAGATCATCGACGCCGCCGCCGCGCGCGAAGCCGCGCGGCGCGCCCGCGAGATGAGCCGCAAGGGCGCGATGAGCGTCGCGAGCCTGCCGGGCAAGCTCGCCGACTGCCAGGAACGCGACGCGACCAAGGCGGAACTCTTCCTCGTCGAGGGGGATTCGGCGGGCGGCAGCGCCAAGCAGGGGCGCGACCGCAAGACGCAGGCGATCCTGCCCTTGAAGGGCAAGATCCTCAACGTCGAGCGCGCGCGGTTCGACCGGATCATCTCGTCCAAGGAAGTCGGCACGCTGATCCAGGCGATGGGCACCGGCATCCGCGACGAATTCGACATAGAAAAGCTGCGCTACCACAAGATCGTCATCATGACTGACGCAGACGTGGACGGAGCGCATATTCGCACGCTGCTGCTCACCTTCTTCCATCGCCAGATGCCCGAGATCGTCAAGGCCGGGCACCTGTTCATCGCCCAGCCGCCGCTGTTCAAGGTTTCGAAGGGCCGCAGCGAAGTCTACTTGAAGGACCAGGGCGCGCTCGACCGCTATCTCGTCGATGCCGGGCTACAGGGGCGGATGCTGGAGACAGTCGGCGGGGCGCGCTCGGGCGAGGACCTGAGGAGCCTCGTCGAACACGCGCTCCGGTTCAAGAACCTGCTGGCCTTCGTGCCGCGTCGCTACGATCCCGCGCTGGTGGAACAGATGGCGCTGTCGGGCGCGCTCGACCCGCAGCTTTCCGACGCCGCGCGCGAGGAGAAGCTGCAGGCGACCGCCACGCGGCTCCAGGCGAGCGATCCCGACACCCAATGGTCCGCGCGCGTGCTCGACGACGGCAAGGTCCAGTTCGCCCGCCTGTGGCGCGGCGTGACCGACGTGCACGAAGTCGACGGGCGCTTCCTCACCAGCACCGAGGCGCACAAGCTCCACGGCCTCGCGATGGCGCAGGCCGAAACCTATGCTGCCCCGGTGCGGCTGGTGAAAGCGGGCGATGCGTCCGCCGAGGAAGAAGTGCCGAGCGACGACGTGGAAGTGGAGGAACTGACCCGCGACGCCGACGATGCGATCAACCGGCCGACGCAATTGCTCGAGGCGATCCTCGCCGCCGGGCGCAAGGGGCTTTCGGTCCAGCGCTACAAGGGCCTCGGCGAAATGAACGCCGAACAGCTCTGGGAAACCACGCTCGACCCGGAAAACCGCGCGCTGCTGCAGGTGAAGGTCGAGGACGCGGACGTCACCGACGAGATCTTCACCCGCCTGATGGGCGACATCGTCGAACCGCGCCGCGAGTTCATCCAGGACAATGCCTTGAACGTGGCGAACCTCGATGTCTGATGCGCGCGCCGCGCGGCGCTTGAACTGTCCGCCCTAGGAGGCAAGATCGTTCCCATGCCGACCGAGCCGCCACGCCCAGCACTCGACCTCGAACAGGCGAGTTTCCTGCTGATCCTCGCCGGGGTCACGGCCATGCTGGTGATCATCGCATGGCCGTTCGCGACGTCGCTGCTATGGGCGGCGCTGGCCGCGATCATGTTCCAGCCGCTTTATCGCTGGTCGCTCAAGGTCACGCGCGGGCGGCGCAACACGGCAGCTTCGCTGTCGCTGCTGATCATCTTCTTCGCAGTGCTCGTGCCCGCGCTGTGGATCGGTTCGATGGTGGTCGAGCAAGCGCTGGCGCTTGTCACCATGCTGCAGAACCAGCCGATCGACCTCGCCGCGATGTTCGATTCGGTCTATTCGATGCTGCCCGAGGCGCTGCGCGAGGCGGCGGACGAGCGGGGCTGGACCAATCTTGCCGCAGTGCAGGAGAGGCTGCAGGCGCTGCTCGGAGAAAGCGCGGGGATCATCGCCCAGCAGGCCGTCTCGATCGGAGGCGGGGCCGTGAGCTTCGTGCTGTCCTTCGCTCTCGCGCTCTACGTCATCTTCTTCCTGCTGCGCGACGGCAGCCGCATCGGCGAGACGATCCTCCATTCCGCGCCCGTAAAGCGCGACATCGCCGACCGGCTGGCGGACCGGTTTCTCGGCATCGTGCGCGCGACGATCAAGGGTTCGGTCGTGGTCGGCATCGTGCAGGGAACGCTCGCCGGGATCACCTATGTCATCGCCGGCGTGCCCTCGGCGCTGCTGCTCGGCGTCATCACGGCGATCTTCTCGCTCATCCCGGTGGTCGGCACGGTCGTCGTATGGGGGCCGGTCGGGGTGTGGCTGCTGTTCGACGGGAATGTCTGGCAGGGGCTGCTGGTGCTGTTTTCGGGCTTCGTCATCGTCAGTTCGGCCGACAACGTGCTGCGCCCGATCCTAGTCGGGCGCGACACGGGCATTCCCGACTGGATCGTACTCATCACGACGCTGGGCGGGATCAGCCTGACGGGGTTTTCCGGGATAGTGCTCGGCCCGCTGGTCGCCGGGCTGTTCCTTGCGACCTGGTCGATCCTGCAGGAACAGCGCGCCCAGACCGCCGAGGCCAAGGCGCGCTACGGCCCGAGAGTCGGGCCCGACGGCAAGGCTCCGCGCACCCGGCGCAAGAAACCGCGCGATCCCGACGATACCACGCCGATCGGGATCTGAGGCGATGCGTCCGCTCGTCCAGCCAGGCAGCCAGGCCGAGGTGGTTGGCCGCCTGTTCCTCGCGGTCATCGTGGTCCTTGCCCTGCCCGCCCTGCCTTTCGGCAATTACCTGATCTATCCCTTCGTCATCCTCACCACGTGGTTTCACGAGATGGGCCATGGCCTCACCGCGGTGCTGATGGGCCAGGATTTCGAGCGGCTGGTGATCTACCCGAGCGGCTCTGGCGTCGCCGAAAGCCTCGTCGCGGGCGATGCCTCGCGCTTTACCAATGCCGCGATCGCGGCGGGCGGCCCGCTCGCGCCCAGCCTCGTCGGGGCGGCGCTGATCGTCGCCAGCGCCCACCCGCGCATCTGGCGCCCGGCGCTGTGGGGCATGGGGGGGGCGATCGTGCTGTCGGTGGCGATCTACGTGCGCTCGACCGTCGGCGTGATCGTCCTGCCGCTGGTCGCAGCCCTGCTCGGCCTCATCGCGTGGCGCGCCCCGGCGGGCTTCGTGCGCTTCACATTGCAGTTCCTCGGCGTACTCGGCGCGATGAGTATGCTGCGCGACTTCGATTATCTGTTCACCGAACGCACCGTGATCGGTGGGCGGGCAATGCTGTCCGACACCGGCCAGATCGAAGCCGCTCTGGGCCTGCCGCACTGGGTCTGGGCGGGGCTGATCCTCGGCCTGTCGGCGGTGCTGGTAGGGCTGAGCCTGCGCTATGCCCTGAACGAAAAGCGCCTGCGCGCCGTGCCGCGCAACCTGCCGCCGAACGTGGTGCGCTTTCGCCGCCCGCCGCGGTGATCGCGGCCCTCGTCAAACGCCGCGGTGATCGCGGCCTTCTCCAAAATGCCAATCCCGCCAGGCCCGCGCCCAGCCTAGCCTTGCCGCCATGGACAGCGCCTCGCCCGAACTTATCGCCGATCGCCTCGCCATCGAGGAGGTGCTCGCGCGCTATTGCCGCGGGATCGACCGCTGCGATGCGGCCGAGCTCGAACGCGTCTTCGCCGCCGACGCGCTGATCGATTACGGCGACGGCGCAAAGCCGCGCGACGCGACAATCTCGGGGCTGATGGAGGGTCTCGGCGCGATGCGGCTGACCCATCACAATATCGGCAACGTCATCTGCGAGATCGACGGCGATACGGCGCGCGCGGAGACCTATTGCGTCGCCTACCATTTCCTAGCCGGACCCGAAGGCGGCGAGATCGAGCTGGTGGTCGGCGGGCGCTATCTCGACCGGCTCGCCAAGGGTAAGGACGCGGCGTGGCGCATCACCGAGCGGCTTTACGTGATGGACTGGAATCGCACCGCGCCTTCGACCATGCGCATCGAAGGCGGACTGTTCGACGGCCTGCAGCGCCGCGGTGCGCGCGCGCCGGGCGATCCGTCATGCGACTGGTGGAGGCGCTGAAAGCTCAGCCCGCGATGCGCAGCGTGTTGACCCCGCGCGCGCCGCCGCCGGTTTCGCCCGACAGCCCGATGAACATGGTGTCGACGATCCGCGCAAGCTTCTCCTCGGTCAGCTTGTCGCCGAGATAGATCATCGCCTCGGGCATGGTGTAGGGCTGCACCATCTGGTTGATGAGCGAGAGCGCCTCGTCGATCGACAGCCCGGCGAAATAACCTTCCGCCTGGGCCTGCACGATCAGTTCGCACAGGTAATGATCGGCAAGGTCGACATAGGAGCGGACCTTCTCGAAATTGGCCGCGCCCATTTCGCACACGATGCGGAAATATTCGGGGTCCTCGCGAAAGCGGTCGCGCGAGATGACGAAGCGGCGGCGGAAGAATTCGTACATCTTGCGCGGCGGCGGCAGGTCCGCGCCCAGCACCTCTTCCATCACCTCGATATGGCGGCCGAGCCAAATCTGCGCGATCGCGTCGAACAGGTCGTCGTAGTCCTCGAACAACTGCTCGAACCGCGCGCGGGTGAGGCCGCTTTCCGACACCGCCGTCTGGTAGGGAATCTCGGTCCCGCGCTGCTTGACGAGGTCGAGCACCATGCGCGCAATCCGGTGCCGTTCCGCCTCGCGGTGCTGCGGTGTGAGTGCCATTGTCGCCTCGAACTGTCGTGCTGGTCGCCCCGACATAGGGCAACCAGGCGGCGGCTTAAAGGCGGGACGGCAAAATTCGTGCGCCGCTGCACGCCGCGCAGCCGGCCTAGCCGCGCGCGCGCGCCTGCCCTCGCGATTTCGGCGGGAGCGGGAAGAAGGCCGAAGTGCGCCGCTTGTAATCGGCGTATTTGTCGCCCTTGGTCCGGTCCATCCCCTTTTCGAGCAGGGTCACGCCCGACCACTTGGTCAGGGTGAAGGACAGGAACAGCGGCCCGATCACCGTCGCCGCGGCATAGGTCCACGAAACGCTCGCGCAGACCAGCCAGATGCCCCACCATGCCGCGAAATCGCCGAAATAGTTGGGATGGCGGGTGTAGCGCCACAGGCCCGTGTCGAGCACCTGCCCCTCGTTCGCCGGGTCCGCCTTGAACCGGGTCAATTGCCAGTCGCCGACCCATTCGAAGAAAATGCCGATGCCGTAGATCGCGACCCCCAGCCACGTCAGCCAGGTGAACGGCGCGGCGGGCGAGGAGCCTAGGATGCCGACCTGCGCCGGGCTCGACACCATGAACAGCAGCACCGCCTGCATCAGCCACACCCGTGTCAGCGCGGCGATCGCGAAATTGCCCTTCTCGCGGTCCTTCTTGAGAATCATCTTGTAACGCTTGTCCTCGCCCTCGCGGCGCCAGCGCAGGAACAGGTAGCCGCCGAGGCGAAAGCCCCAGGCCGCTGTCATCGCCATCAGCAGGGTGGCAAGCGGGCCGGGCTCGGCGAGCTGCAGCCAGCTCAGCACGGCGAGCACGCCCATGCCCGCCCCCCAGAAGGCGTCGATGAACGACACGTCGTCGATCTTCACGGATATTGCCCATTGCACCAGCACCAGCGCGATCAGCACGCCTGCATTGACCAGCAGCGCTTCAAACATCGTTGCGTCCCTCGATGATCGCCCGGGCCTGCGCCTCGAGCACCTTGAACCTTTCGTAATCGGGCAGCTTGGAGCGGAACCATTCGGCGAGCTTCAGGAGGTCCTCGCCGTAATTGCCGGTCGGCATCATCGGCTCCCCGAAGCCGATCACCATGTTCTCGTTGTCGGCGTAGGCGGGAACGATCGGAACGCCCGCGGCCTGCGCGATATGGTAGAAGCCCGATTTCCAGCGCCCGTCCGATGAGCGCGTGCCCTCGACCGCGATCACCAGCGCGAGTTCATCGCGGCGGGCGAATTCCTCGGCCACCTGCTGCGTCGCATTGGCGCGGCGGGTGCGGTCGATCGGGATGCCGCCCATGTCGAGCATGAAGTTGCGCATCATCCCCTTGAACAGGGTGTGCTTGCCCATGAAGTTGGGCAGGACCTTCTCCTTGTGGGTCGCGCCCGCGAAGAAGACGAAGTCCCAGTTCGACGTGTGCGGCGCGCCCGCGATCACGTATTTCTTGAAATGCTTCGGCAGCGAGCCCTCGATCTTCCAGCCCTTCCAGCCGTAAATCGCGATGATGATCCGCCGCACGATGCGCGAAAGCAGCGTGGGCTTGCGCGGCACGTGCGCCGCCTCGACCGGTTGATGCAGCAATGATCCCTCCCAGACACGCTCTTTTGGCCCAAGCCGGGGAAGTTACGCAAGGGAAACCGTGGCAACGTCCCGCTAGAAGCGGGAGGAGCCAATGAATCTGTCCGCGCCATAACCCGCAAGCACGATGACAATGACGCAGCAGGCTATCATCAAGAAATATCCGAGGAACCTCACCATCACATAGCGGTGCATCGCTGGCGACACATCCCTTTTTAGAATTAATCGATCGAAAATATCGACCGCCCCGTAAGACACACGACTTCTTAGAAATCCCGGCCAGAAAAGAGACACGATAAGCCAATTAAACTTATCGAACGCCCTCCACATACCATTATCAAACATACCGTCATTTTTAAACTTCTCAGGCATAATTGGGTAATGCCTACGCAAACTGAAAAATGCCCCGCAGCCCATTGAATATAAAACTAAAACGCCCTTCGGTATGTAGATATATTCCAGCATTATGAATTCGGAAATTATCTCTAGAAAATTATCAATCAGGAGGTCATGGAAAATATAACGGTATCTCTCGGTTATTATTTGCACCAGCGTCGAGCGCGGAAGCTTCGTCCACTCAAGAACGACACTCAAAAAGCCAGAAGTCGCAATCAGAAAGGCCAGAATGGCCACAGTCCCGGATAGTATTTCCCGAAACAGCTTGATCACCGTCACATCCGGAAGACGCCGAAGGCCGGGCGTTCGGGGATAGGCGCTTCAAGACACGCGGAAAAGGCGAGGCCGAGCACGTCGCGGGTCTGCACCGGGTCGACCACCCCGTCGTCCCACAACCGCGCCGTGGCGTAGTAGGGATTGCCCTCGTCCTCGTATTTCTGCCGGATCGGAGCCTTGAAGCTTTCCGCCTCCTCCTCGCTCCACGTGGCCGCGTCGCGGTGGACCGTGGCGAGCACGCTGGCGGCCTGCTCCCCGCCCATCACGGAAATGCGCGCATTGGGCCAGGTGAACAGGAACCGGGGGGAATAGGCCCGCCCGCACATCCCGTAATTGCCCGCGCCGAAGCTGCCGCCGATGACGACCGTGACCTTCGGCACGGTCGCGGTGGCGACGGCGGTGACGAGCTTCGCGCCGTGTTTGGCGATGCCTTCTGCCTCGTATTTCCCGCCGACCATGAAGCCGGAGATGTTCTGCAGGAACAGCAGCGGAATGCGACGCTGGCAGGCAAGCTCGATGAAATGCGCGCCCTTCTGCGCGCTTTCGGAAAACAGCACGCCGTTATTGGCGAGGATCGCCACCGGCATCCCCCAGATGTGGGCGAAACCGCACACGAGGGTCGAGCCATAGTGCTGCTTGAACTCGTGGAATTCGCTGCCGTCGACGAGCCGTGCGATCACCTCGTGCACGTCGTAGGGCGCGCGCACGTCTTCGGGGATGAGGGCGTAGAGGTCTTCCGCGTCGAATTTCGGCGGGCGCGGGTCCTTGAGCGCCACGTCCACTGCCGCGCCGGTGTTCGCGCCCAATTGGCTGACGATGTCGCGCACGATGGTGAGCGCGTGCTCGTCGTTCTCGGCGAGGTGGTCGACCACGCCCGATTTCTTCGCATGGAGGTCGCCGCCGCCCAGATCCTCGGCGCTGATCTCCTCGCCGGTCGCGGCCTTCACCAGTGGCGGTCCTGCAAGGAAGATCGTGCCCTGGCCCCGCACGATCACAGTTTCGTCGGACATGGCCGGGACATAGGCGCCGCCTGCCGTGCACGAACCCATCACGCAGGCGATCTGCGGAATACCGAGCGCACTCATGTTCGCCTGGTTGAAGAAGATGCGCCCGAAATGGTCGCGGTCGGGGAAGACCTCGGCCTGGTGGGGCAGGTTCGCCCCGCCCGAGTCCACCAGATAGATGCACGGCAGGCGGTTTTCCTGCGCGATCTCCTGCGCGCGCAGGTGCTTCTTGACCGTCATCGGGTAATAGGTCCCGCCCTTCACGGTCGCATCATTGCACACGATCATGCATTGCCGCCCCGCCACGCGCCCGATCCCGCAGATGATCGAGGCGGCGTTGACGTCGCCTTCGTACATCCCGTTGGCGGCGAGCTGGCCGATCTCGAGGAAGGGCGAGCCGGGATCGAGCAGGCGCTCGACGCGCTCGCGCGGGAGCAGCTTGCCCCGTCCGACATGGCGCTCGCGCGAGCGCTCCGGCCCACCGAGCGCGGCTTCGGCTACCTTCGCGCGCAGTTCGGCGGCGAGGCCCTTGTTATGGGCGAACCGCGCCTTGGCATCGGGCGCTTCGCGGTCGAGTTTCGAGCTCAGGACGGGTGCGGTCATGCGGTCGTTTCTTCCGGTTCCTTGTCGTCCTCGCGCGCGGCGAAGAGATAGCGATAGACTCCGACGCAGTTGATCACGAGCAGGCCGATGTTCTGCCAGCCGATCCCCTGCCCTTCGTCGTTCATGAACCCCCATGCGATCAGCGCGATCGAGGAGGTGACGAAGATCACGAAGCCCCAGCCCGTGGGCCGCGTGCCGAGATTGAGCGAGACGATGAACGCAGCGAGCAGCCCCGCACCCGCGCCGTAATATTGCAGGACGGCGAGGAAGGTTTCGCTCACCCCGCTGCCCCGATCAGCTCGCGCCCGATCAGCATCCGGCGGATCTCGTTGGTCCCCGCGCCGATGTCGAGCAGCTTGGCGTCCCTCATGTAGCGTTCGACCGGCCAGTCGGTGGTGTAGCCCGCGCCGCCCAGCGCCTGCACGCTTTCGGCCGCCACGCGAAAGGCGTTCTCGCTCGCCAGCAGGATAGCCCCCGCAGCATCGAAACGGGTGGTGCGGTCATTGTCGCACGCCTTCGCCACTGCATAGGTGTAGGCGCGCGCCGATTGCAGCGCGACATACATATCGGCGACCTTGGCCTGCATGATCTGGAAGGACCCGATGGGTTTGCCGAACTGCTTCCTCTCGCGCAGGTAGGGAATTACGCAATCGAGACACGCCTGCATGATACCGAGCTGGAGGCCCGCGAGCACGACGCGCTCGTAGTCCAGCCCGCTCATCAGCACACCGACGCCGCCGTTGACCGGGCCCATCACGCGGCTCTCGGGCACGTGGCAGTCCTCGAACACGAGTTCGGCGGTGGGCGAGCCCTTCATGCCGACCTTTTCGATTGTCTGGCCGATGGAAAAGCCTTCGTCGTCCTTCTCGATCAGGAAGGCGGTGATGCCGCGCGATCCGGCCTCGCTGTCGGTCTTGGCATAGACCACCAGCGTGTCGGCTTCAGGGGCATTGGTAATCCAGAACTTGGTGCCGTTGAGGACGTAGCCGCCCTGCACCGCCTCGGCCTTCAGCTTCATCGAGACGACGTCGCTGCCCGCGCCCGTCTCGCTCATGGCTAGGCTGCCGACGTGTTCGCCCGAAATCAGCTTCGGCAGGTATTTCGCCTTCTGCTCGTCAGTGCCCCAGCGGCGGATCTGGTTGAGGCACAGGTTGGAATGCGCGCCGTAGGACAGGCCCACGCTGGCGCTCGCCCGGCTGACCTCTTCGACCGCGATGACGTGTTCGAGATAGCCTAGGCCCAATCCGCCCCATTCCTCCTCGACCGTGATGCCGTGCAGGCCGAGCTCGCCCATCGGCCGCCACAGCTCGCGCGGGAAACGGTCCTCGCGGTCGGTGCGCTCCGCCAGCGGGGCGATCTGCTCGTCGGCAAAGCGCGCGGTCGTGTCGCGGATCATCTCGGCATTGTCGCCGAGCTGGAAATCGAAATCGGGGGTGGCTCGCATGGCTGTCCTAACGTCTCTCTCGAAGCGGCGCGGCGCTTCGCTCTCGCCAGCGCGCATAGCAACGCTCCGGGCAAAGGCAAACCGCGCGGCTGCAGGGCGGCGCCGGCAGGGGGCTTTCGGGCGCAGCGGGGTTGTTTTGACCGGCGAAAGGCTTGCTGTATGGACAACGATGCGGCGCCCCGCCGCGAAGGATACGCAGCTGACCCAACCCGAGCCTTCCCCCTGGCCGAACGGCACCCCGCCCGCCCGCGCGCTTTGCGCCGAGGAGGAGCGGCTCCACGTTCTCGCCAGTTTCGAGATCGACACGCTCGACGGCGACCCGGAACTTGCGCGCCTCGCCCGCTTCGCGGCGCACCTGTGCGAAACGCCGCAGGCCGCGGTCAGCATCGTCGAGGCCGAACGCCAGTATTTCGTCGCCCGAACCGGATGGGACACGGACAACACCGCGCGCGCGACGAGCATCTGCGCGACCACCATGACCGGCGGCGACATCCTCGAAGTGCACGATGCGAGCGCGGACCAACGCTTCGCCGGTTTCGAGGCGGTGGCGGGGCAGCGGCATTTGAGATTCTACGCAGGCGCGCCGCTGGTTTCGGCCGAGGGAGCGCCGCTGGGCGCGCTGTGCGTCACCGACAGCACCCCGCGCCCCGGCGGGCTCAGCGACATCCAGCGCGAAGGACTGCTGGTGCTCGCCGAGGCGGTCAAGCGCCGGATCGAGACCCATCGCCAGGCACGCCGCAACGTCGCCGAAATGAAGGCGAGCGCGGACCGGCTGCAATTCGTGCTCGATTCGGTCCCCGACATCGCCTGGTCGGCCTCGCCCGGCGGGCAGTTCGACTATTTCAACGCCCGCTTCTCCGAGGTCACGGGCCAGAGCGCCCCGCGCGACGTCGAGGACTGGCGCACGGTGATCCACCCCGACGACTACGACGCGAGCCTCGCCAAGCTGACCGAGGCGATGGAGAACGCCACCCTGTTCGAGGACGAATGGCGGCTGCGGATCGCCGACGGGAGCTATCGCTGGGTGCTGAGCCGCGCGGTCCCTTCCTCGTCCGACCCGCAGACGGCGCGCTGGTTCGGGACGATCACCGACATCGACGACACGCACCGCATCTCCGAAGAGCGCGAACTGCTCGCCGGCGAACTCGCGCACCGGATCAAGAACATCTTCTCGGTCATCACCGGGCTCATCTCGCTCCACGCGCGAGGCGCTGCGACCCACCGCGAATTCGCCCAGGTCCTGACCGAACACGTGCGCGCCCTGAGCCGCGCGCACGATTACGCGCTGCAACTGGGCGAGCACAGGGCGAGCAACCTCGCCGACCTGCTGCGCGTCTTGCTCGCACCCTACGGCGTGCCGGGCGCGGACGCGGTCATCATCAGCGGCGAGACGATCGAGCCGGGCCGCCGCGCCGCCACCCCGCTCGCACTCGCGTTCCACGAACTGGCGACCAATTCGGCAAAATACGGCGCGCTCGCGAGCGAAGGCGGGCGGGTCGCGGTCCACCTTGCCAAGCAGGACGGGAAAGCCGTGATCGAATGGACCGAAAGTGGCGGTCCCGAAACCGACCCACCGGAAGGCGAGGGCTTCGGCTCGCGCCTGATGAAGATGGCGATTGAGCGCCAGCTCGGCGGGAGCATGGCGCAGGAATGGCGGCGCGAGGGGCTCCACGCGCGAATCGCGATCCCGCTCGACCAGATCGCGCGCTAGCACGCACCCTTGGCGCGGGCGCGCTTCGGCTCTAGGCTCGCCGGCGTGACAGGACCGCGCCATCTCTTTCTCATCGCCCCGCTCCTCCTCGCCGCGTGTGAGGGCGCCGAGGTGCTTTCACCCGCCGACACCGCGACAGGCGGCGGCGGGGATGGGGCGGAGGCCGCGGCCGAACCGCAGGCCGAAGAACAGTCGAGCGAACAGGTCGCCATGGCCGGAACCGGCTGGCTCGCGGTCGGCGCCGACGGGTCGGTTTACACCACCCATTTCGATGCGGACGGGACATATCGCGACTACCGCAACGGCGAATTCGTGCAGCAGGGCGAATGGCAGCGGCGCGAGGACGGACGTTTGTGCTTCACCCCGGCGGACGAAGCGCGGCTGGGCGCGTGCTGGGAGACGAAGGGGCTGAAGGACGACGGGACGATGCGCGCGCGCGATGCCGACGGGCGCGCGATCGAACTCAGGCGCGTGACCTACCTCCCGCCCGCCGCCGAGCAATCCGCAGACGCAGAGGGCGAAGAAGAAGGGGCCGCCGACTAGGCGTTCGGGCATGGAAAAGACGGCATCCCCGCGCAGCGACGCGCTGCTGGCCTTCGAGCGCGTCGAACGTCGCTATGGCGACAACGACGAAGTCATCGCCGTCGGCGGTGTGAGCCTGACGGTTGGCGCGGGCAGCTTCGTCGCGCTGGTCGGCGCGTCGGGCTCGGGCAAGTCGACCCTGCTCAAGATGGTCAACACCCTTGTCGAGCCCACTGCCGGGCGCGTCCTGTTCGCGGGCGAGGACGTGGCTGACGCAAAACCCGCCGCGCTGCGCCGCCGGATCGGCTATGTCTTCCAGGGCATCGGCCTGTTCCCGCACATGAGCGTTGGCGAGAACATCGCGATCGGCCCGCGGCTGGCGGGCGAGACCCTGCCCGAAGCTCGCATCGCCGAACTGCTCGGCCTCGTCGAACTCGACGCGGAAATGGCGGACCGGATGCCGGACGAGCTTTCGGGCGGCCAGCGCCAGCGCGTCGGCGTGGCCCGCGCGCTCGCGGGCGATCCCGAACTGCTGCTGATGGACGAACCCTTCGGTGCGCTCGATCCCATCACACGCGACGCGCTGGGCGAGACGGTGCGCGCGCTGCACGACCGGCTCGGCCTGACCACGGTGATGGTGACGCACGACATGGCCGAAGCCCTGCTGCTGTCCGACCGCGTGCTGGTGATGGATGCGGGGAAAATCGTCGCGGACGAAACCCCGCAGGCGCTGCTTGCGGGCGCAGGCGGCGAGGTCGCCCAGGGCCTTGTCGCGGTCCCGCGTGAGCAGGCGGAAAAGCTCGCCCGGATGGAAGCGCGCTGATGGAAGGCTTTGGGGGCATCCTTCTGGGGCTGGGCGACAAGCTCGCCGCGCACGTCGTGCTTGCCGCGTCGGCCATCGCGCTGGGCATCGCGGTCGCTCTGCCGCTCGCGGTCTGGGCGAGCCGTTCGCGCCCGGTCGCGAGGATCGCATTGGGCTTCGCAAGCCTCGTCCAGACCATCCCCGCGCTCGCCCTGCTGGCCCTCTTCTTCCCGATCCTGCTCTCCTTACGCGCCGTGTTCGGGGAGGACCTGCCGACATTGGGCTTCCTCCCCGCCCTGCTCGCGCTGGCGCTCTATGCGCTGCTGCCGATCCTCAGGAACGCCGTGACCGCGCAGGCCAATCTCGATCCCGGCGTGCTCGAAGCCGCCGACGGCGTCGGCATGACGCCGTGGCAGAGGCTCACGCTGGTCGAAGCGCCGCTGTCCGCGCCCTTCATCATGGCCGGCATCCGCACGGCGAGCGTGTGGACCATCGGCGCGGCGACGCTTTCCACGACCATCGGCCAGCCGAGCCTCGGCGATCCGATCTTCGCCGGGCTGCAGACCCAGAACTGGGCGCTGGTGCTCGCCGGATGCGTGGCAAGCGCGGGGCTGGCGCTGGTCGCGGACAGCCTGCTCGGCCTGATCGAGACGGGCCTTGCCAGGCGCCGCCGCTGGATGTGGGCGAGCGGCCTCGCCGCGGTCGCGCTCGGCGTGTTCGGCGCGCTCGCATACCAGAACGCTGGCGACGACGAGGACACGGTGGTGATCGCGGCCAAGCAGTTCTCCGAGCAATACATCCTCTCCAAGCTCGTCGGGATGCAGCTCGAAAAGGCCGGATACAGCGTCGAATACCGCGACGGGCTGGGGTCCGCCGTGGTCCACAGCGCGGTCGCGAGCTCCGACATCGACATCTCGATCGACTACACCGGCACGATCTGGACCAACGAGATGAAGCGCGAGGACAGCGCGCCGCGCGATGCCATGTACGAACAGATCAGGGCTTGGGACATGGAAACGAACGGCGTGCTGGTGCTGGGAAGGCTCGGCTTCGAGAACGCCTATGCCTTCGCCATGCGACGCGACCGGGCAAGCGAACTCGGCGTCGAAACCCTCGCCGACCTCGCCCCGGTCGCCCCGCGGCTGACCGTGGGCGGCGACCCCGAATTCTTCGAGCGGCCCGAATGGATCGCCGTGCGCGACGCCTACGGAATGCGCTTTGCCGAGACGCGCAATTTCTCCCCCACCTTCATGTACAACGCGCTCGTCTCGGGCGAGGCCGACGCGATCAGCGCCTACACCTCGGACGGGCGGATCGCGGCCTATGACCTCGTCGTGCTGGAGGATCCGAAGGAGGCGCTGCCGTCCTATGACGCGATGCTGATGCTCTCGCCGCGCGTCGCGGGCGATGAGCGTTTGAAAGCCGCGCTAAAGCCGCTGATCGGCGCGATCGACGTCGAGGCGATGCGGCGCGCGAATTACATGGTCGATCGCAAGGACGAGGCAAAGGTCGATCCCGCCGAGGCGGCGCGCTGGCTGGCGGAGGAAATCGGGCTCTAGTCCGCTCTTTTCCAGATCTGCGTCTGGCAGAAGAAGGCGATGCAGCCCTTGACCTCGAGCCTGCCCGGACCCTTGCGCCGGACAACCGAGCGATAGCTCTTCCCGCTCTTGGGATCGTAGATCCGCCCGCGACACAGGTCGTCCTCCTCGGCGAAGGAATAAAGCACCGGCAGGCCGAGCAGCTTGCGGCGCCGCAGGGCGGGATCGGGATTGTTGATGTCGCGCTGGTCGACGCCGTCCGGCGGGGGGACGAGGAAGCGCGCGATCCGGCCGCAGACCGATTTCCCGCACTCGCCCACGGCAATGATCGCATCGCCTTCCTCCGTCACCCAGCGTCCCGCGATGGGGTCGGCAGCGCTGGCGGGGGCGGCGAAGAGTAGGGCGACGAGGGCGAGGCGCGCGATCATGTGGACCTTATAGCACGCCGCGCGCCCGTCAGTCGAAGCCCGCCCCATAGGGCCAGCGCCGTCCGCAGATGCCCATTACCTTGAACAACAGCCCCATCTGGTCGTCGGCGGTCAGGCGGTGGTGCTGGCGGGCGAGCTTGTCCTTTTCGGCCGGGTTCTTACGCTGCAAGGCTTCGAGCCGCGTGTCGATGCCGAGCCGGCGGAGCCATTCGCCCTGCGTCTGCAGCCCCATCACCTCCGCCCCGTTCTTGGCCGCGACCAGTTGCATCAGTTCGAAATCGACATGGGCGGTCAGGTCCGCCTCGCCCGGCGCGCTCAGCACATCGACCTTCTTGTGCGCGCGGATCGCCTGCAGGGTCGAGCCCGCGCGCAGTTCCTCCGGCCCGTAGTCGATCACCAGCGCCGCGCCGCCCTGGTCCTTCAGCCGGGTCGCGATCTCGCCCATCAGGGTGACGGCGGCGGGGCTGGTCTCGATCATCGTGCCCTGCGGCGCGGTCTTCCAGCTTGGCGGGACCACGGCATCCATCGGCTTGTCCCCGGCAACGAAGACGAGATCGTCGCCCTCGAGCCCGACCATGCGTTCGTGCCAGCCCTGCGCCGAGCGCACCAGCTGGTGAATCGGCAGCGCGTCGAAGAATTCATTGGCGACGATGAGCAGCGGGCAGTCTTCCGGCAGGGTCGAGAGATCGTCGTGGTGGGTGCAATCCGGAAAGGCGTCGCGCTGAATCTTGCGCAGGGCGTGGCTGCCTTCGACGAAATGGACCTTGGGTTCGAGCCCGTAGCGCCCGGCCGCGCGCAGCGCGTCGCTCGCGAGCGTGCCGCGGCCGGGGCCGAGCTCGACATAGTGCGGCTGGCGCCGCGTCCCCATCTTGACCCAGACATCGGCGAGCCACAGGCCGACCAATTCACCGAACATCTGGCTGATCTCGGGCGCGGTGATGAAATCCGCGTCCTCGCCGAGCGGGTCGCGGCTGGCGTAGTAGCGCGCATTGCTCTCGCCCATGTACTGCGCGAGGCTGATCGGGCCGGTCTCGCGGATGAGGCGGCGGAAGGTTGTGCCGAGGTTCTTGGCGGCCTTGCGGTCGGCCTCGACGCGGGCCTTTTCCTCGGCTTCGGCCTTGGCCTTTGCTTCGGCTTCGCGGCGGGCTTTCTCCTCGGCCTCCTTGCGAGCCTTCTCCTCGGCCTCGCGGCGAGCCTTCTCCTCCGCCTCCCTGCGCGCCTTCTCCTCGGCTGCGCGGCGGGCCTTTTCTTCCGCCTCCTTGCGAGCCCTCTCCTCGGCTGCGCGGCGGGCCTTCTCCTCGGCCTCCTTGCGAGCCCTCTCCTCGGCTGCGCGGCGGGCCTTCTCCTCGGCCTCCTTGCGAGCCCTCTCCTCGGCTGCGCGGCGGGCTTTCTCCTCTGCCTCCTTGCGCGCCTTCTCCTCGGCTGCGCGGCGGGCTTTCTCTTCCGCCTCCTTGCGCTTCTTCTCTTCGGCCTCCTTGCGCGCCCGCTCCTCGGCCTCGGCCCTGGCTTTCGCCTCCGCCTCGGCGCGGGCCTTTTCCTCGGCCTCGCGGCGCGCGCGCTCTTCCGCTTCGGCCTTCGCCTTTGCAGCCGCTGCGGCCCTTGCTTTTTCTTCGGCCTCCTTGCGAGCGCGAGCTTCGGCCTCGGCTAGCGCCTGCGCTTCCTCGCGCGCCCTGCGTTCGGCTTCTCGTTCGGCCTCGGCCTTTGCGCGCGCCTCCGCCTCGCGGCGCGCTTTCTCTGCGACGGCGGCCTTCGCCTTTGCTTCCGCTTCGCGCGCGTCTTCGCCCGCAAGCGTCTCGCTCCCGTCGGGATCGATCAGCAGCAGGCCGCGCGGGCGCCATTCCCGCTCGCCGATCAGGCGGCTTGCCGATCCTGCGCCGTTCAGGCGGCTTGCCGATCCTTCGCCTTGCCGGTCCCCTCCGGCTTCCGCGTCACGGCGTAGAGCGTGACAATCAATCCAGTCAGTATCAGAGGTATCGT
The DNA here is from genome assembly GCF_011765465.1 of Erythrobacter sp. Classification (NCBI taxonomy): domain Bacteria; kingdom Pseudomonadati; phylum Pseudomonadota; class Alphaproteobacteria; order Sphingomonadales; family Erythrobacteraceae; genus Erythrobacter; species Erythrobacter sp. The sequence goes on from NZ_CP050265.1 coordinate 2,458,807, forward strand.
CAGCCATTGCCCCATCGAAAGTCCGGTTCGAGCCGCGAACTCGGCCAGTTGTGGGTCGGGTTCGCGGAAAAATTCGTTAACGAAGCGGGCAATGCCTATGCCCAGCGTGAAAATGCCCACCAGCAGCCCGCGGCGATAGCGCGCCCGCGTCTTCCAGAACAGCGCCAGCAGCACGACCAGCAGCAAGAGCCCTTCGAGCCCCGCCTGGTAGAGCTGGCTGGGATGGCGCGGCACCTCACCCGCGCCGGGAAAGATCATCGCCCAGGGCACGTCGCTGGTCCGGCCCCAGAGCTCGCCATTGATGAAATTCGCCAGCCTTCCCAGCATCATGCCCATCGGCACGTTGACCGCGATATAGTCGCACACGCGCAGGAAATCGAGCTTGCCGCGCCACGAGATCCAGCCGATCGCCGCCAGCACGCCGACAAGCCCGCCGTGAAAGCTCATCCCCCCGTCCCACAGCCGCAGCAGCTTCCAGCTGACGAAGCCGTCGCCCGAGAAATCGGTGAAGGCCGAAGGGATGCCCGTGTCGCCGCCGGTGTAGAACAGCGCATAGCCCAGCCGCCCGCCGATGATGACGCCCAGCGTGCAGTAGAAGAACAGGTCGTCCGCATGGCGCTGCGCCATCGGCGCGCCGGGCTGCCTGATCATCTTCGACAGGTGCCAGTAGGCGAAGATCACGCCGATCAGGTAGGCGAGCGAATAGAACCGCAGCACGAAGCCGCCGGGCAACGGGATGCCGGGGACGAGGCCGAGATCGGACCAGTAGATCGGGTCGGCGACCGCGTCCGCTCCGCTCGCGGCAAGTATCGACAGCACCAAGGGAACCTCTTAAGACAGATGATATGCCGTAACGGCGCCTCGCGCCCGCTGCGGCTCTTTGGCACAGCGCACCGCCCCATGGAAGGCCCGTCCGGGCCGCGCGTGGGCGAAGCTGCGCGGTGCCGATGGGATCAGCCGCTTGCCGCCCCGCCCGGCAGGAGGCTAGTAACGGGATCGAGAGGAGAGGTTTTCGCCCATGCCCACACAGCTGGACAATGCGCTCGAGGCAATCATCACCGAGCTGACCAAGGACGGCCAGCCCTTCGCCACCGTGCCGTTCGAGCGCGACGGCATCACCATGCCCGCCTTCGCCGGCGCCCCGCCGAGCCTGGCGCATTATTTCGCCCATTTCTGCAATGAACACAAGGACGTGCCCTTCCTCGTCGACGGCGACGTGCGGCTGACCTTCGGGCAGTCGTGGGCCGCGGCTACCTGCGTTGCGGAAAGCCTCGTGCGCGATCACGGGGTGAAGAAAGGCGACCGGATCGGCATCGCCGCGCGCAATTCGGCCAACTGGATCATCGCCTACATGGGCATCATCATGTCGGGCGGCTGCGCGACGCTCCTGAACGGCTTCTGGTCGGGCGAGGAACTGGCATACGGCATCCGCCTTGCCGAGTGTTCCATCGTCCTCGCCGACGAAGGCCGCGCCAAGCGGCTCGAGGGGACCGACCACCCCGCGAAAATCGTCCTGTTCGACCACGGCAGCGCGCCGTCCGAGGGCCTTGCCAATGTCTGGAAGGCGCCTGCCGATGGCGAAACCCCGGTCGCGATGGCAATGCTAGGCCAGCTCGGCCCGGACGATCTCGCCACCATCCTCTACACCTCGGGCTCCACGGGCCAGTCCAAGGGCGCATGGTCCGACCATCGCGGCGTCGTCCACGGCACGATGAGCTATGTCAGCCAGTCGGCCATGGCCAAGGTCCTGCTCGAAAGCCGCGGCGAGGACGTCAGCGACCAGCCCTGCGCGCTCGTCGCCGTGCCGCTGTTCCACGTCACCGGCGAAGTGCCGCTTTTTCTCCAGTCCTATGCGATCGCGCGCAAGCTCGTCCTCATGCCGAAATGGGACGCGGGCGAGGCGATCCGGCTCATGGCCGAGGAGAAGGTGACCTATTTCGTCGGCGTCCCGCTGATGAGCTACGAGATCGCCAACCACCCCGACCGCGAGAAATACGACCTGTCGGCGTGCAAGAGCTTCGCCGCCGGCGGCGCGCCGCGTCCGGTCGAACACGTGACGCGCATCAAGGAGGCTTTCCCCGAGGGCTTCCCGTTGCTGGGCTACGGCCTCACCGAAACGAACGGCGTCGGATGCGGCAATTTCAACGAGAACTACCTCGCCAAGCCGGGCTCCACGGGCAAGGCGAGCGTGCCGATGGTGGACCTGCGCATCCTCGACGATGCGGGCGAGGAACTGCCCCAGGGCGAGATCGGCGAAGTGTGCATCCGCTCGACCGCGAATTTCCGCGGCTACTGGAAGAACGAGGAGGCGACCAAGGCCGCGTTCACCGACACCGGCTTCTTCCGCACCGGCGATCTCGGCTATCTCGACGAGGACGGCTATCTCTTCATCGTCGATCGCAAGAAGGACATCATCATCCGCGGCGGCGAGAACATCGCCTGTATCGAGGTCGAGGACGCGATCTACGCCCACGACGATGTAGCCGAATGCTCGGTCTTCGGCCTGCCCGACGACCGCTTCGGCGAAGTCCCGGCGGCGGTGTTCAACGTCAAGGAGGGCCGCGCCCCCGTAAGCCCCGCCGATCTGCGCGAATTCCTGCTGTCCCGGATCGCGCCGTTCAAGGTTCCGCTTGAAGAGCACATCTGGGTGACGGACGAGAGCCTCCCGCGGCTCGGCACGCAGAAGATCGACAAGCGCACCGTCAAGGCGAAGTTTGCAGCCGAGCGGGTCGCCGCCTAGATCGAGGGCGATGCCCCGAGCCGATCTTCCAGCCCGCACGCCGGGGACGCCGTGACACTGCCGCGCGTCCCCGGCCAGCGCGCCATCATCGACCGCCGCGCCCTTGCCGAGCGCATCGCGGCGCTGGTCGAGGAGCGCGGCGACACCGCGCGTGCAGGCGTGGTCGAAGCGCTGCGCGACGCGCTCGAGCAGGGCCGGGCGGAACTTGCCCGCAGGCTCTCGGAGAAACCTTCTGCCGGGCACGAGATCACCGCGGGCCACGCCTTCCTGACCGACCAGCTGCTGCGCGTGATCCACGATCACGTGACCGCCCATGTCTATCCGGCGGCCAACCGCACCTCGGGCGAACGGCTCGCGATCCTTGCCGTCGGCGGATACGGGCGCGCGGAAATGGCGCCCCATTCCGACGTCGACATCGCCTTCATCACGCCGACGCGCCGCGCTCCGTGGTGCGAACAGGTGATCGAGGCGATGCTCTACCTTTTGTGGGATCTCGGCCTCAAGGTCGGCCATTCGAGCCGCACCGTCGCCGACACCATGCGCCACGCGAAGGAAGATCTCACGATCCGCACGGCCCTTCTCGAAGGGCGGCTGGTGTGGGGCGATCACGCGCTTTACGAGGAACTGCGCCAGCGCTTCTGGGCCGAGGTCGCGCGCGGGAGCGAGCGCGATTTCCTCACCCGCAAGCTGGCCGAGCGCAGCCAGCGGCACAAGCGGATGGGCGATTCGCGCTATGTCGTCGAGCCCAACGTCAAGGACGGCAAGGGGGGCCTGCGCGATCTCCAGACGCTCTACTGGATCGGCAAGTACATGCACCGGGTCGAAACCGCCTCACAGCTGGTCGATGTCGGGCTGTTCACGAAAAGCGAATACCGCAGCTTTCGCCGCGCAGAGGGCTTCCTGCTCGCGGTTCGCTGCCATATGCACGTCATAACCGGGCGGGCCGAGGACCGCCTGACCTTCGACCTCCAGCGCGAAGTCGCCGCCGCGATGAATTTCGCCGAGCGGCCCGGCAAAAGCGCGGTCGAGCGGTTCATGCAGTACTATTTCATGCAGGCGAAGCGCGTGGGCACGCTGACCGGCATCTTCCTCGCCCATATCGACGACGAATTCGCCCGCAAGACCGCCCGCAGCGGCTTCTTCGCCGGCTGGACCCAGCGCCCGCGCAAGCTGAAGGGCTACGTGGTCGAAGCAGGCCGCATCCGCGCGCCGGGCGAGGACTGGTTCGCCGACGACCCGGTGCGCCTCATCGAAATCTTCCGGCTTGCCGAGGCCGAGGGGCTCGAAATCCACCCCCAGACCCTGCGTCAGATCGACCGCGACGCGAAGCATATCGACGCCGCCGTGCGCGACGATCCGCGCGCGAACGCCCTGTTCCTCGACCTGCTGGCAGGCCGCAACGACCCCGAAACGGCGCTGCGCTGGATGAACGAGGCGGGCGTGTTCGGCCGCTTCGTGCCCGATTTCGGGCGAGTGAACGCACAGATGCAGTTCGATATGTACCACCACTACACCGTCGACGAGCACACCATCCGCGCGATCGGCCTGCTCTCCCAGATCGAGCGCGGGCTGCTGGAAAACGACCATCCGCGCGCCACACGCGAGATCGGCAAAGTGTCCTCGCGCCGGGCGCTCTATGTCGCGGTGCTGCTGCACGACATCGCCAAGGGGCGCGGCGGCGACCATTCGGTGCTCGGGGCCGACATCGCGCGCACGCTGGGACCGCGTTTCGGGCTGGGCGAGAAGGAAACCGAGCTGGTCGCGTGGCTGGTGCTCGAACACCTGCTAATGAGCCGCACGGCGCAGAAACGCGACCTGACCGATCCCAAGACGATCGAGGATTTCGTGGCCGAGGTGCGCACGCTCGACCGGCTGCGCAATCTCGCGATCCTCACCGCGGTCGATATCCGCGCGGTCGGGCCGGGCGTATGGAACAGCTGGAAGGGGCAGCTGCTCGGCGAACTCTACGACGCCGCCGCCGAACGCCTGCGCCTCGGCCACAAGGAAAAGGGCCGCGCGCAGCGGGTCGCGGCGAAGAAGGACGCGGTGCGCGCGCTGCTCGGCGCGCAGGCGGGGCTGGTCGAGGAGATCGGCGCGAAGCTCGGCGATGCCTACTGGGTGGCCGAGCCGGAGGACATCATCGCGCGCAACCTCGTGCAATATGCCGAGGCGCGCCGGATCGAGGACCGCCTGTCGATCCACTGCGAGGTCGACGAGGAGCGCGGCGCGACTCTCGTCAGCGTGATCGCGCCCGACCATCCGGGCCTGTTCTACCGCATGGCGGGCGGCATCCACCTCGCCGGCGCGAACATCATCGACGCGCGCATTCACACCGCGGCATCGGGCTATGCGATCGACAATTTTCTCGTCCAGGACCAGCAGGCCGGCCCGCTGTGCGAGGACGCGCAGATCGACCGGCTGAAAAAGGGCATCCGCGAAGCGCTCGCCGGGACCGGCAACCTCGTGCCGAAACTCGCCGCGCGCCCGCTCGCCCATTCGCGCGCCAAGGCGTTCCACGTCGCCCCGCGGGTCGATTTCGACAATTCGGCGAGCAATCGCTTCACCGTGATCGAAGTCACCGCGCGCGATCGCCCGGCGCTGCTCAACCGGCTCGCCCATGCGCTCTACGAGGCCAACCTGATCGTGCATTCCGCGCACATCACCGCCTATGGCGAAAGCGCGGCGGACACCTTTTACGTGACGGACCTCACCGGCGGGAAAGTGTCCGCGCCCGAACGCCTCGCCGAGATCGAGGCACGCCTGCTCGAAGCGGCGAGCGACCGGCGGCAGGAAGAGCTCGAGAAGTCCTGAGCCGCTGTAACGGGCACGGCATCACGCGGTGCAAAAATCGCAAGTTTCACTTTGGTTGCATTTTGAAAGCTCCCCGCTAAGGGCGTTCGGCCTATCAAAAGGGAGAGCCGTTCCATGAATATCCGTACCGCATCGCGGCGTTCGCTCGCGCTGCTGCTTTGCACCTGCGCCCTCACCCCCTTCGCCGCACAGGCGCAGAGCGTCGACACCGACGAACAGGGCGTCGAGGAAACGCAGCAGGACGAAGAGCCCGCGCAGCGCCGCCAGGGCACGCTCGAATCGCTCAACACCATTGTCGTCACCGGGACCAAGACGCAGCGCGCCGAAGACGTGCAGGACGTGCCGCTCGCCGTCACCGCTTTCGGCGAGGACACGCTCGAAGCCTACAAGATCCGCGACATCCAGGGCCTGCAGTACCAGGCTCCGAACGTCAGCCTCGACCAGATCGGGACCAGCCGCGGCACTGCGAACTTCTCGATCCGCGGGCTCGGCATCAACTCCTCGATTCCCTCGATCGACCCGACCGTCGGCGTGTTCGTCGACGGCGTCTATCTCGGCATCAACGGCGGGGTCGTGTTCGACCTTTTCGACCTTGAAAGCGTCGAAATCCTGCGCGGTCCGCAGGGCGTGCTGTTCGGCCGCAATGTGACCGGCGGCGCGGTGGTCATCAACACCGGCAACCCGACCGAGGATTTCCGCGGCAAGTTCCGCGCGGCGGTCGACGGCCCGCTGGTCGACGGCGGCCGGGGCGGTGCGAACTACACCGCGAGCGGCGTCATCTCCGGCCCGCTGATCGAAGACAAGCTGCTGTTCAAGGTCGGCGCCTACTACAACAACGACGAAGGCTACTTCACCAACCTGTTCGACGGATCGAACCACGGCCAGGCGGAAACCTACATCCTGCGCGGCGCGCTCGAAGCGCGGCTCGGCGACCTGACGCTGACCGCCAAGGCCGACTATTTCGATTCCGAAGGCGACGGTCCTTCCGGCCAGAACCGCGGCTTCTTCGACCGCGAAAGCTTCGATTTCTCGATCGACGAGCCGGGTTTCTACGACACCGAGATCTGGACCGGCTCGCTGACCGCGGAATGGGACATCGGCCCCGGCACGCTGACCAACATCTTCGGCTATCGCGACTACACCGCGCGCACCCGCGGCGACATCGATTCTACGCCGGTGTTCCTGTTCCACTCGAACACGCTGACCGAGCAGGAGCAGTATTCGAACGAGCTGCGCTATGCCGTCTCGACCGACCGGGTCGACCTCACCGTGGGCGGGTTCTGGTTCGACCAGACGCTCGCCTATGACGAGGGCCGCGAGCTGCGCCGCGACCTGCCGCCGGCGTTCCAGCCGCCGGTCTTCTTCGGCGGCGGCCGCCAGGACCACGAGGTCATCGGGGTCTTCGCCAATGCGAACTGGGAATTCGTCGACAACGTCTCGCTGCTCGCCGGCATCCGCTGGAACCAGGAGACGAAGGACGCCGCGGTGACTTACATCATCCCGCGCGCGCCGTGCTCGGTGGTCGCGCAGACCTGCCCGACCGGCACGCAGCCGTTCGACCCGGCGACCGAAACCGACGGCTTCACCGACTCCGTGCGGTTCCGCAACCTGTCGCCGCGGCTCGGCCTGCAGTATGAATTCGCCAACAGCCAGGTCTATGCCTCGTGGAGCCGCGGCTTCCGTTCGGGCGGCTACAACTTCCGCATCACGTCCATCCCGGGCTTCAACTCGGCCTTCGCGCTGACCAACAGCCTGAACTTCGACGAGGAACAGGTCGACACCTTCGAGATTGGCGGCAAGTTCCAGACCTATGACGGTGTCTTCACCCTCAACGTCGCGGGCTATGTCACCAAGGTGAAGGATATGCAGCGCGAAGTGAACGTCGCCGATGCGGGCGCGGGCGTGGTGCAGAACATCCTCAACACCGCCGATGCGACCATCAGCGGCTTCGAGGCGGAAACCACGATCCGGCTGACCGACACCTTCGTGTTCAACGCCAATGTCGGCATCATCGACGACCAGTACGACGAAATCCTGTTCGACATCTCGGGCGACGGCGTGATCGACCAGGCCGATTTCGACCTGCGCATCCCGCGCATTCCGGCGGTCACCTGGGGCGTCGGGCTGATCCACGAGCTCTATGTCGGCGATACCAGCGAGATCGTGACGCGGGTGAACTACCAGTACCGCGACGAATTCGCCTTCACCGACGACAACCTCGGCTGGATCCAGGACCTTTCGAACCTCGAGGCGAACATCACCTGGGTGACCCCGATCGAAGGCTTCTCGCTGTCGGTCTACGGGCGCAACCTGCTCGACCAGGTGCAGGCCGGGGGCGACACCCAGCTGCCGTTCGGCGGGCCGCTCAGCACGGGCCAGCGCATTCCCTTCGCGAACAACCCGACCGGCGGGACGCTCTCGCCGCTGCAGCGCGGGCGCAACATCGGCATCGAGGCGATGTTTGAGTTCTGAGGGGTCTTTTGTGGGATGATCGCCCATCCGGGCGATCATCCTCGCTAGACGCGCAGCAGAGCTGCGCCCGCTGCGGGCGGCCAGTCGGCCTTGCGGTCGCTGCGCGACCGGGACTATCGAACGAAGGGGCGCTCCGGTACGGGGCGCCCCTTTTTCGTTGGGGATCAGGGCTTGTCGCGGGCGCCGAACAGGGCGGTTCCGACGCGCACGTGGGTCGCGCCAAGCTGCACCGCGGTTTCATAGTCGCCGCTCATGCCCATCGAGAGGCCGTCCAGCCCGTTGTCCCGCGCAAGCTTCGCAAGCAGGGCGAAGAAGGGCGCGGGCTCGATGTCGGCGGGCGGAATGCACATCAGCCCGGCGAGCGGAATCTCGGCGGCGCGGACCTGTTCGAGGAAGGCGGGCAATTCGCCGATCGGGCAGCCGCCCTTCTGCTCCTCGTCGCCGATATTGACCTGCACGAAGCACGGCACGCGCTTGCCCGCCTTGTCCATCGCCTTCGCCAGCGCCTTCAGCAGGCTCGGCCGATCGAGCGAGTGGATGCAGTCGAACAGGGCGACCGCGTCCTCGGCCTTGTTCGACTGAAGCTGCCCGATGAGGTGAAGTTCCACCTCGGGCCATTCCTCGCGCAGCGCAGGCCATTTCGCCTGCGCTTCCTGCACGCGGTTCTCACCGAAGACGCGCTGGCCCGCTTCGAGCAGCGGCACGATCTTCTCGGCCGGGTGGGTCTTGGAGACGGCGATCAGCGTCACCTCCGCAGGCTCGCGCCGGGCAGGCTTGCAAATGCGCGCGATATTGGCTTCGACTTGCGTGAGACGGGTTGCTGCGTTTTCCATGGCGTCGCGCTATAGCGCGGGCGTGAGCGATGCAACGTCCCTTCCCGCGCTGTGGCTGCTGTCGGACGAGCGCAATGATGCAGGGCTGGAAGGCGCGCTGGGCCGCCTGCCGCGCGGGAGCGGCTTCGTCTATCGCCACTACCATCTCGATGGGCCGGAGCGGCTCGCGCGGTTTCGGACCTTTGCCCGGATCGCGCGCGCGCGGGAACACATCGTCATCCTCGCCGACAGCGCGCTCACCGCGACCGAGTGGGGGGCGGACGGCATCTACGGGGCGCCGCGCGCGCTGTGGCCTCGCCGGGCGGGCCTGCTCCACCTCGCCACCGCGCACGACCTCGGCGAGATCGGCCTCGCGAACCGGCTCGGCGCGGACGCGGTGCTGCTTTCGCCCGCCTTCCCGACCCGCTCGCACCCCGGCGCGCCTTGCCTCGGCCCGGCACGCTTCCGCCTGCTCGCGGCCCGGTCGAAAGCGCCCGTGATCGCACTCGGCGGGATGGACGCAAAGGGCGCGCAAAGGCTCGCATGGGGCCGCTGGGCGGCGATCGACGGGCTTTCGTGAACCCCTCGCCCCGCCGCAGGGCGCTTGACCCGGACTCGCCGAGGATTCATGGTCCGTTCCCGTAAGGAGGCGATCCCTTGGCAAGCCGCGCTATGACGACCCGCAAATCCGACGCCGAATGGCGCGAAGGCCTGCGCCGCAGCCTGCGCCGCGCCGCGCAGATGACGGGCGCGGGGCTCCTGTTCGCGGGGCTGGTGTTTCTCACGCTGGCGCTGGTGAGCTACACCCAGACCGACCCGAGCGTCTCGACCGCCGCCGCGCCCGGCAGCGTGTCGAACTGGATGGGCGCGAGCGGCGCGCTGGTCGCCGACGCGGTCCTGCTCGCCTTCGGGCTGACCGCCTACCTGCTGCTGCCGCTGCTCTACGTTTCGGCGCGCCGCTTGTGGCGCGATGTCGAGGTCACGGACGAGAGCGAGGAGCGCACCCGCTGGTGGCGTCCGGCTGCGCTGCTGCTGCTTGCCATGGTGCTGCTCGGCACGGTGCTCTCGCTCGCCTTCGACCGGCCGACGGACAGCCTCCCGGCGCAGCTCGGCGGCATTGCCGGGCTGCTCGGCGCGGGGGCGGTGGAAGCTCTGGCGGTTCGCGTTGCGGGCGATGCGGCAGGCTGGGTCACGCTTGGGCTTGCGATCGCCTGCCTCGCCGTGGCGACGGCGCTGCTGACCCGGATCTTCGCGATCGACTGGCGGATGCTGCTCTCGCTGCCGAATTTCCTCGGCGGCGCCTCGCTCGGCCCGGCGATCGGCGCGCGCCTTCCCGCCTTCCTGCAGCGCGGCGAAAGCGACGACTTCGAAGACGACGAGGACGCTGCCCCCGCCCCGCGGGCGAAGCGCAAGGCCGCGCCCGAGCCGCGTCCGAATGCGAAGGATATGCCCGAGGCCGAACCGCGCCGCGCGCCTCAGATCGTCGATCCGTCCGCCCCGCCCCAGCGCGCGCCTGCCGCCGCGACCCGCGCGAGCCAGCGCGATATGTTCGCCGATTTCGAACTGCCCGGGCTCGACCTGCTCGCCGACGCGCCCGAAAACGCCGCGCCCAAGCTCGACAAGCTGGCGCTGGAGAGAAACGCGCGCCTGCTCGAGAACGTGCTCGATGATTTCAACGTCAAGGGCGAGATTACCGCGGTGCGCACCGGGCCGGTCGTCACCATGTACGAACTCGAACCCGCCCCCGGCATCAAGGCCGCGCGCGTGGTCGGGCTCGCCGAGGACATCGCCCGCAACATGAGCGCGGTCTCCGCGCGCGTTTCGGCGATTCCGGGGCGCACCGTCATGGGCATCGAACTGCCCAATGCCGACCGCCAGATGGTCTCGCTCAAGGAACTCGCCGCCTGCGCCGCCTTCGTCGAGGCCAAGGGGAACCTTCCCATCATCCTCGGCAAGGACATCGCGGGCGAGCCGATCATCGCCGACCTCGCCGCCATGCCCCACCTGCTCGTCGCGGGGACGACCGGATCGGGCAAGTCGGTGGGGCTGAACTGCATCCTCTTGTCGCTGCTCTACACCTTCACGCCGTCCGAGTGCCGGCTGATCCTGATCGATCCCAAGGTGCTGGAACTCAAGAGCTACGACGACATCCCCCACCTGCTCTCCCCGGTCGTGACCGAGCCGCACAAGTCGGTCCGCGCGCTCAAATGGGCGGTCGAGGAGATGGAGCGACGTTACCGGATGATGAGCTCGATCAATTCGAGGAACATCAACTCCTTCAACGACAAGGTCCGCGCCGCCATCGCCAAGGGCAAGCCGCTGGGCCGCCGCGTGCAGGCGGGCTTCGACCCGGAAACGGGCGACGAGATCTACGAGGAGGAACAGCTCGACTACGAACCCCTGCCGCAGATCGTCCTGATCGTCGACGAGCTCGCCGACCTCATGGTGACCGTGGGCAAGGAGATCGAGGTCCTGATCCAGCGCCTCTCCCAGAAATCGCGCGCGGCGGGCATCCACCTGATCATGGCGACGCAGCGCCCCTCGGTCGACGTCATCACCGGCGTCATCAAGGCGAACCTCCCGACCCGCATCAGCTTCAAGGTGACGAGCCGGATCGACAGCCGCACCATCCTCGGCGAACAGGGGGCGGAACAGCTGCTCGGCAAGGGCGATATGCTCTACAAGCCGAACACCGGAGCGATGGTGCGCGTCCACGGCCCCTTCGTCAGTGACGAGGAGGTCGAGCGGGTCGCGGATTTCTGGCGTGCGCAGGGCGCTCCGCAATATGTCGATGCCGTCACCGAGGAACCCGAGGACGGCGGCGGCCTGATGTTCGAGGACGAACTCACTGCGTCCGACAACCCGGAAGAACGCAAGTACCGGCAAGCCTGCCAGATCGTGATCGAGAACCAGAAAGCGTCCGGCTCGTGGCTCCAGCGCCAGATGGGCGTCGGCTACAACACGGCCGCCAAATGGATCGAGCGGATGGAGAGCGAGGGCCTCGTCGGGCCGGCCAATCACGTCGGCCGGCGCGAGATCTTCCGCGACCAGGACGGCAATCCGATCTGACCCTTACCCGCCGCGCACAGATGCAAAGCGGCAACGTCCCGAAACTGTAATGCGCCTGCAACCGGAGTGACTCTTCGCGGTCGCAGCATCGTCACCAACCGGTGTCACGGGGGAGGTCCTCTCTCTCAACACCAGGGATAACGACAGATGCTTCGCTCCACTTTCCGACGTGCCGCGCGCACGCGCTCCGTGTCGCTTCTCGCCCTCGCCTCGACCCTTGCCGCGCTGCCGCAGGCGGCCTTCGCGCAGGACAACGAAGCGCCCGAAGGCGACGACCAGGGCAACCAGATCATCGTCACCGCGCAGAAGATCGAACAGCGCGCGCTCGACGTGCCGATCACCATCTCGGCCACCAGCGGTGAACGGATCGAGGAACTCGGCGTCACCGATCTCGACGAGCTGTCGAATTACATCCCCGGCCTCAACATCCAGGAGCAGAGCGCCAACAACCCTGGCATCGTGATCCGCGGGATCACCTCGGACAGCGGCTCCGCCCAGCAGGGCCCGCGCGTCACGCTCTATTACAACGGCGTCGACATCTCGCGTTCGCGCGGTTCCTACCAGGCCATCTACGACCTCGAGCGGGTCGAGGTGATCAAGGGTCCGCAGGCGACCCTGTTCGGCACGGCCAGCGCCGTGGGCGCGATCAGCCTCGTCTCGGCCAAGCCCCGCGCGGGCTTCTCGGGCGAGATCCGCGGCGGCTACGGCAATTTCAACCAGACGCTGCTTGGCGGCCACATCAATGCGGGCTCGGACGTGCTCGCGGGCCGCATCGCCTTCGAATGGCGCACGCGTGACGGCTACGTCACCAATCTCAGCGCGAACCAGGAAGAAGACCTCTACGCGCAGGACCAGCTCGGCGTGCGCGGCTCGCTGCGCTACACGCCGAATGCCGACGTGACGGTGGACCTCATCGCCACCTACGACCAGCAGCGTAACGGCGGCACGCCCTTCATCTCGGGCACCTTCCCCGCCTTCCTCGGCGCGCCGGGCGGCGCGGCCAATGCCTTCGAGGACGCCAATCTCGGCGGCAACCCGGCAGGCGCGGCGGCGCTGGGCGACGACCAGCTCGGCCTCAACCGCGAAGTCTACGACGTCAACCTCACCGCCGAATACGCCTTTTCGGACGACTGGACCTTCACCACGGTCAACGGCTACCGCGAATTCGACAGCCGCGAAGTGTTCGACGCCGACGGCTCGGCCGCGCCCTTCCTCGAATTCACCGAGAACGCCGAGGGCTGGCAGGTCAGCCACGAAGGCCGCTTCACCTATTCGGGCAGCGAGCTCAGGGCGAGCATGGGCTGGAACCTGTTCATCGAGGACGGCCTCCAGAACGTGCCTTTCGCGACCGAGGAAGGCACCTATCTCCAGTGCCTCACCACGCTGTTCGGTGCGCCGCTGATCCCCGGCATCCCCTGCGTCGCGCCCGACGGCACCGTGCCCGCTGCGGCGGTGACGGGCCTCGCCACCGGCGGCGCGTTCCAGGCGATCCCTTACAGCTCCGTGTTCGAGAACCAGGGCCGCAACGAAGCCTATTCGATCTTCGCCGACGCGACCTGGATCGCGACCGACAGGCTCGAACTGACCGCGGGCGTGCGCTTCCTGCAGGAATACCGCCGCTCGGGCTTCCGCGCGGACATCCCGAACTCGGTGCTCTCCGGCGCGCCGCTGATCCCCGGGCAGGTCGACACCAACGGCCAGACCATCACCGCCGAGGAGAAATTCCAGGCCGTCCTGCCGCGCTTCAACGCGCTCTACCGCATCAGCGACGACGTCAACGTCTTCGCCACCGTGTCGAAGGGCCGCCGCTCGCCGGTGGTGCAGGTCAACGCCGCGGGCGCGACGACCATCCCCGAGGAAGTCGTGTGGAACTACGAAGGCGGGGTGAAGCTCGCCGCCGGGCCGGTCTCGGGCTCGCTCGGGGTCTATTACCAGGTCTATGACGACTTCCAGGTCTCGATCGCGGAGCTCGACGCGCAGGGCAATCCGACCGGCGCCTTCGTCACCGCGAGCGCGGGGAGCGCGAAGAATCTCGGGGTCGAGGCGGAAGTCGCGATCGACGTCGCCGACTGGCTGCAGGTGTTCGGCAATGTCGGCTTCATCGACGGCGGCATCGACGAGGACGGGGCGTTCTCTCCGGCGTTCTCGGGCGCGCGCTTCCGCCTGCAGCCGGAATGGCAGGCTTCGGGCGGTCTGACGATCGATTACCCGATCAGCGACGGGGTGCGCTTCTTCGCGACGCCCAGCGTGACGCATCGCAGCCGGATCTTCTTCGAAGTGCCGAACAACCCGCTGATCTCGCAGGGGCCGGTGACGCTGGTCAACGCGCGCGCCGGGGTCAGCTTCGCCGACGAGCGGTTCGAGGTCGCGGGCTTCATCCGCAACGCCTTCGATGAAGACTACCTGCTCGACGCGGGCAACACCGGCGGGGCGTTCACCATCCCGACCTTCATCCCGGCCGAGCCGCGCTTCTACGGCATCCAGCTGACCGCACGCTTCGGCAACTGAACTGGCACGAGCGGATACGAAGGGGCGGGGGCCGCGAGGCTCCCGCCCCTATTCGTCTGGGGCGGGCTCTTCCATGATCGGCGGGGCGGTGGGTTCGATGCCCTCGCGATCTGCGCCGCCTTCGCGCTCGGCGCGCTCTTCGGGCGTGAGCGGGCGGAAGCGGATGTCCTGCAAGGTAAAGGTCCCGTCCTCGCGCTGGCGGAAGCGGACGACCCCGCGCATATCGCGCTGCGCCAGCTGCTCCTCGATTTCCCGTGCGCGCTCCTGCCCGACATAGAGGCGTCCGCGCACGAGGCTGTCGTTGCCGTAGACCCCGCCGCTGTCGGCGAGCAACGGGTGCGCGCAGGCCGCGAGCGCCGCCTCGTCATAAGGGTCGAACGGCACGGCCTCGGCGATGGTCGGCGGATGACCGGACAGGCACAGGCCCCACGGCGACGGGGCGAAGTCCCAGTTGGCAGCAGCTTCGTCCTCGCGAATCGGCCAGTCATAGGTGAATTCGACATAGTGCCCGCGCAGCAGGTCGCGCGGGTCGTAGCCCTCGACCGGGACCTCCCAGTCGGTTCCCTGACGCGAGGCATAGTCGCTCCACGCCCACAGCGCCGCAAGCCCGGCGAGCGGCAAGGCGAGCGCGGCGAGCCGGGCGAGCCTCATCCCTCCGCCTCCGCCTCGGGGGCGAAGCTGCGGCTGACTCGCCACGCCGCCCACGCAATGCCGAGCACCAGCACACCCGACAGGATCAGCCCGAAACCGCTCAGGAGGAGGTCGCTCGCCAGCTCGAAACTGAGCACGATCAGCCGCAGCACGATCACTCCGACCGCGAGCTGGAACACCCCGCGCCACCCCGCGACCAGCGCGGCGGCGGCGATGCCCACCCACAGCGCCATGAACAGCGCGGCGGCGAGCACGGTGACATCATTCGCCCCGAAGACGACCGCCGTGACCAGCCCGGCGAGCGCGATGATCCCGCCCGCCATCCGGCCCGAGAGGGTCGGGCGCGCCGCCGCCACCAGCGCCCCGGCCACGAGGGCCACGGCGGCGCGCACCAGCTGGCTCGCGGGGTCGAGCGCGCCGGGCTCGCTCTCGAACGCGCCGACGCTGGCGAGCGCGGCGAAGATGGATGCCCCCGCGATCGTGTAGGCAAGCCCGCATTGCTCCACCCGCCGCCAGAAATCGGCGCGGGCGCTGCGCGAACGCAGGGCGGCCCCCAGCGGAGCGAACAGGACCGGCAGCGCCGTCATCAGCGCGAGCCACGGCCAGGCCGGCTCCTCGGTGCGCCGGACTAGAAAGCCTCCGAGCGCGGAATGGTATTCCCACGCGCACCAGATCGCCCCGCCGACCAGCGCCGCCGCGACCGGCCAGCCGCGCCCCGTCGCCAGCATCAGCGGGCCGAACAGCGCCAGCCACACCGCCAGCGGCTCCCACAGCGGCGCGCTCGTCTGGTAGACCTGCCCGAGATGCCCGAAGAAGGTGAGGCCCAATGCGGCGGTGACGAAGACCAGCGCCTCCACCGCCCAGGGCGAGGCCGCCGCCAGCCGCTCCTCGCGCAGCAGCAGCGCGGCGAACGCCCCCGCGATCAGCGCCAGATGCACCGCGAGGCGGACCTGCCCCGGCACCTCCTCCCAGTTCGCCGCGACCAGCGAGACGAGGCCGAGCCCGATCGCCAGCGCCCCGATGCCGAACACCGCCCACAGCGCGAAAGGGCGCGAATGCTCTTCCTCATAGGCGACAAGCCGGTCGCGCGTCTCCGCGTCGATCAGCCCGGCCTCGTGCCAGCGCGCGATCCTTCCCGTCACCATCCCCACAGGATTAGGACGGGGAAGGGGGACCGCCAAGCCTGTTCTATTCGAGATCCTCGCCCGTCATCGCCGGAAGCGCTTCGACCGCCGCCGCGCTCTCGGCGCGCGCCTCCTCGGTCGCGGGAACGAGGCCGATATTGGCGAGCGGCCCGCCTTCGCCCCAGCTTGCGGCCCATTGCGCAAGGTAGTCCTCTAGCCCCGGCGTGACGCCGACATGGGCTTTCTTGACGTAGATGTAGAGCGGGCGCGCGGCGGGATAGGAGCCGTCCGCGATCGTCTCCGACGTCGGCACGACCCCCTTCAGCGGCAGCGCCTTCACCAGATCCTCGTTCTCTTCGAGATAGGAATAGCCGAAAATGCCGACCGCGCGCGGATTGCCCGCGACCTTGCGCACGATGAGGTCGTCCTTTTCGCCTTGTTCGCTATAGGCGCCGTCGCCGCGCAGCGCGTCGCAATTGCGCAGGAAGGCGGCTGCGTCGCTCTCCTCGAGCGCGGCCATGTCGGCGTTCGACGTGCAGGCCGGCTCCATCACCAGCTTCTGCATCGCCTCGCGCGTGCCCGAGCTTGCGGGCGGGCCGTAAACGATGACCGGCGCATCGGGCAGCGAGGCATCGACATCCGACCAGTTTTCGCTTGCCTGCTCCTCGCCGAACGGGTTGTCGGCGAGCGCGCGGTAGACGATTTCCGGGGTCAGTTCGAGTTCGACCCCCTCGTCGACCGCCGAGACGAAGGCGATGCCGTCGCGCCCGACCTTGATCTCGACGATTTCCTCGACGCCGTTGGTGAGGCAGCGGTTGAATTCAGCCGCGTGCATCCGGCGCGAGGCGTTGACGATGTCGGGCGTGTCGGGGCCGGTCCCGGAGCAGAACGCCTCGATCCCCTCGCCGGTCCCGGTCGATTCGATCACCGGCATGGCCGCCCCTTCATTGGCAGCGGTATAGTCCTCGGCGACCTTCTGGGCGAAGGGATAGACTGTCGAGGAGCCGACGATGGCAATCGCCTCTGGCCCGGTGTCCTCTTCCCCGCCTCCGCAGGCGGCGAGCAGGGCGAGCGAAGCGCCCGCGAGGAGGGCGCGGCTGCGAAGGAGCGTGGCGGTCATGGGGAACTCCGAGAGCGGTTTGGGGGGTGGAAAGGCGTTATTCGTCCCCGGCGGGCGCGGGGGTTTCCTCAGCCACTGCTTCACCCGTCAGGTCGGCGCGGGTCAGGGTGATGAGCTGGTCGATCTTGCGCTCGTTCTCGGCGCGCACCTCTGGCGAAGAGGCGACCAGCCCGGTGCGGGCGAGCGGGCCGTCCTCGTCCCACATCTTGACCCATTCCTGCAGGAATTCCTTGAGCCCCGGGATCGCGCGAGTGTGCGCCTTCTTGACGTAAACGTAGAGTGGGCGCGCGCCGGGATAGTCGAAGCTCGCGATGTTCTCGTAGGTCGGCTCGACCCCGTTCATCGTCAGGCCGTCGACCTTGTCGAGGTTCTCCTCGAGATAGGAATAGCCGAAAATGCCGACCGAGCGCGGGTTGGCCTCGATCTTCTGGACGATCAGGTTGTCCTGTTCGCCCTGGTCCGAATAGGCCCCGTCGGAGCGGACCTCGGTGCAGATCTGCTGGTGGCGGTCGGGATCGCTCTTCTTGAGCGCTTCCATCTCGGGATTGGTGTCGCAACCGGCCTCGAGCACGAGCTCCTTGAGCGCGTCGCGCGTGCCGCTGGTGCTGGGCGGGCCGTAGACGAGGATCGGCGTGTCGGGCAGCGTGGGATCGACATCGGCCCATGTCTCGGCGGTCTGCTCGCGCCCATAGGGATTCGCGGCGAGCGCCTCGTAGACGATGCGCGGGGAGAGATCGAGGTCGATGCCGCCTTTCGCCGCGGCGAAGGCGATCCCGTCGAGCCCGACCTGGATTTCGATGATGTCCTCGACCCCGTTGGCCTGGCACTTGTCGAATTCGGCCGGCTTCATCCGGCGCGAGGCGTTCGCCATGTCGGGCGTGTCCGCGCCGACGCCCGAACAGAACAGCTGGATGCCGCCGCCCGTGCCGGTCGATTCGACCAGCGGCGACTTGTATTCGGGGTAGGAGCGGCTGAAGCTTTCGGCGACCTGCTTGGCAAAGGGCAGGACGGTCGAGGAGCCGACCGCGCGGATCGAATCGCGCGAGCCGCCGCCCGCGCCGCCGTCGCATCCGGCAAGGACGAGGAGGCCGCCGAAAAGGGCGGGAGCGATGAGGCCACGCAAGGGACGGCGCACGGAATCGGGCAGGGTCATCATGTTCACGATTTTCGTTTCCTGAAAGGGCAAGGCAGGCGCTAGGAGCGACTTGTGACAGACCCGTGACGGGCGGCCCGGCGGGCGGGCACGGCGCGCCCTAACCGCTCGCCGGACGGTTTTCCACCCGCTGCGGCGAGCCGCTCCGGGGAAATGCGCAGGGCATTCTTCACCTGCGATAAACCCCTGTCATGCCTGATGAAACATCTCCCCATTGGCGGGCCGGGTTTAAGGGCATCGTAAGAGCTTGCGGGTTATGTTTCGCCCATGGGACGTCCGTTCATCCTGCACGACTTGGCCGCGAAGGCGGTTGGGCTGGCGACGCGGCTTGCGCTGGCGCTCGCCGCGTGCCTGATCGTCCCGCTCGCCCCGGCCGAGGCGGACCCGGGCCTCTCCGCCCACCCCGCCTTTGTCGCGCGCTGCCACGCCGCGAGCGATGCCGACACGACCATCCGCGCGATGGCCCGGCGCGAAGCATGGGCCTGCGGCGAGGCCGCGCCGCGCGCCGATCGCCCCGTGGCATGGCTGCGCTTCGAAGCGGACAGCTGGGCCGGGGAGGAACGCCCGCGCCAATTCGTCACCCGCATCGCGCGCCACCGCACGATCAGCCTCGCCGCGCTCGACGCCGACGGGACGCTGCGCATCCGCTCCTATGGCGAAGACGAGGCGCGCCCGCTCGCCGCGGGGCCGGTGTTCACGCTGCCCCTGCCCGAAATCCGCGAGGAAACCCGCGCGCTGATCGTACGGGTCGAACGGCCCCATTCGGTCCCGCTGCTGGCCGAGGCGCGGCTGGTCTACGATGCCGGGGACGCGGGCTGGTCGGGCCACGAGATGATGCTGCTCGCCATGGTCATAGGGATGCTCGTCCTGCCGCTGTTCTTCGATGTCAGCTTCTTCGTGGTGCTGCGCGAACGCTTCGTCGCGCTGCACGCGGCCATGGTCGTGGCGATGATGACCTATGTCCTGTTCGCGGGCGGGCTCGTCAGTGTGTTCTGGACCGTGCCTGTCGCGCTCTCGGCAGTGATCGCGCCGCTGTCCTGGGCGGTGGGATGCGGACTGTCGGCGCTGTTCCTTGCCGAATTTCTCGAACGCGGCGCACAGACGCCTGCCATGCGCCGCCTGATGATCGCGGTGGGGGCCTGGACCATCCTCGTGCCCGGGTTCTTCTCCTTGCAGTTCCACTGGACCCAGCCGGTCGACGACCGGGGCTATTTCCTCGCCATGCTGCCGACGGCGGTCTTCACGACCGTCGCGATCGTGCGCGCGGCGATGCGCGGCAGCCGGTCGGCGCGCTATCTCGCGCTCGCCTGGGCGCCGGCGATTTTCGCCTCGATCGAGCGGGCGCTGCGCGGCCTGGGGCTCTATGTCGGCCCCTCGAGCCTCGACCAGATGCTCTATGTCGCGACCGCCGTGGAGGTGATCGTGATGAGCCTCGCCATCGCCGACCGCTTCCTCGCGATACGGCGCGAGCGCGACGCCGCGCTGACCGAGGCGCGGATGCTCGAACAGCTCTCCTCGCGCGATCCGCTGACGGGGCTGATGAACCGCCGCGCGCTCGAGAGCCGCTTTGCCGACCTGCTCGAACAGGGCTTCGACACCTTCGCGCTGGTCGATCTCGACCGCTTCAAGCACGTCAACGACCGCCACGGCCACCAGGTCGGCGACGGGGCGCTGATCGCCTGCGCGGCGGCCCTGTCGGGGCCGGGCGACCGGGATTCGGTCGCGGCGCGGCTGGGGGGCGAGGAATTCGTCGTGCTGCTGCGCGGCAAGCGCACGCTCGAACGGGCGGAGAACCTGCGCCGCGCGATCCCGCTGCGCATCGCCTCGGAAGTGCCGGGGCTTAGCGAGCCCGTCACCGCGAGCATGGGCGTGATCGAACTGCCGCGCGCTTCGGCCCACGCGCTGACCTTCGAGGATTTCTACGCCCGCGCCGACACTCTGATGTACGAGGCCAAGGCTTCGGGCCGCAACCGGATGAGCTATGAAAAGCTCACCATGTTCGATGCGCCCCCGCCGAGCCGCGCCGAGGCACTGGCGAAACGGTCTATCGGGACCGAGGCGGCCTAGGCCCCGTCGGCCTGAAAGGGCGCGATCACCTCGGGCCGAACCCGCGCGAGGCGGCCCGTCTCGCGGTCGAGCATGGCCCAGGTCGTCGCTGCGCTGACCAGCCGCTTGCCCGCCTCATCGGTGAATTCGACGCGGCGGACCGATTTCGCGCCCTGCGGTTCGCCCTCGATCCAGGTTTCGCCATGCGCGACCTCGCCCTCGGCGATGTTGCCGCGGTAGTCGATCTCGTGCCGGATCACGACCCAGAAGAAGGCGGCGACGTGTTCCGGGTCCGCCGCCGCTTCCCAATGTGCGGTGGCGAGGTCCTGGATCCACTGCACCCAGACCGAATTGTTGACGTGGCCGAGCTCGTCGATGTGTTCGGGGCGGGCGGTGAAGCTGCGGGTGAAGCGGGCGGGCTCGCTCATCCGCCCTTCCCGTCTCCCGCCATCCCCATCTGCCACAGGATGAAGGCGTATTCCTCCGCCGTTTCGTAGAGCGAGTTCCAGCGCCCCGACTTGCCGCCGTGGCCTGCGCCCATGTTGGTCTTCAAAAGCAGGATGTTGTCGTCGGTCTTGGTGTCGCGCAGCTTGGCGACCCACTTGGCCGGCTCCCAGTAGGTCACGCGCGGGTCGTTCAGCCCGGCCCTCACCAGCATCGGCGGGTATTCCTGCGCGCTCACCTGGTCATAGGGCGAATAGGACAGGATATAGGCGAAAGCCTGCTTGCTCTCGATCGGGTTGCCCCATTCGGGCCATTCGCCCGGCGTGAGCGGCAGGTCCTTGTTGAGCATGGTGTTGAGCACGTCGACAAAGGGCACGTGCGCGACGACCGCGCCGTATTGCTTGGGGTCCATGTTGACGACCGCGCCCATCAGCTCGCCGCCCGCCGAACCGCCACTGGCCGTGACCATGCCCTCGGCAGTGTAGCCTTTCTCGATCAGGCCGCGCCCGGCGTCGACGAAATCGTTGAAGGTGTTGGTCCGCTCGAACATCTTGCCGGCGAGATACCAGCGCCGCCCGAGATCGTCGCCGCCGCGGATATGGGCGATGGCATAGGCGAAGCCGCGATCGACGAGGCTGAGCCGCGTGGTCGAAAAGCCCGGCGGGATGGCGAACCCGTAGGCACCATAGGCGTAGAGGTGGAGCGGCCCCGGCCCTTCGATGCCCTGTTCCTTGAGGATTTCCGCGCGGTCCTTCCTCATCACCACGCTGACCGGAACCATGGTCCCGTCGCGCGCCTCGATCGTCAGGCGCTCGGTGGTGTAGAGCGAGGCGTCGTAGCCGCTCGGGATTTCCTGCTGCTTGAGCTGCTGAAGGCTCGCGCTCGCCTCGTCGTAGTCATAGACCGTCGCGGGCGTGACCATGCTTTCATAGGACAGGCGCAGCTTTGCCATGTCGTATTCGGGATTGTTGGTGAGCCCGGCGACATAACTCGCCTCGCCGAAAGCGATCGGGCGCGCCTCGGTCGGTGCATCGTAGGAGCGCAGCTGGATCTGGTCGAGCCCGGCAAGGCGGCCTTCGGTCACGAAGAAGTCCTTGAACAGCTCGAAATCGGTCAGGTAGAATTCGTCCGACCCCGCCAGCACGGTTTCCCACTCGCCGGGCTTCTCCAGCGTCGCTTTCGCCAGCCGGAAATTGACGTGGGTGTCGTTGGTGAGGACGAAGAGTTCCCCGTCGCGCACGTCGACTTCGTATTCGACGCCCTTCTCGCGCGGGCGCACGAGGATCGGCTCGGCGGTGGGATCGTCGGCGGGGACGAGGCGCACCTCGCTCGTCTCGTTGTCGCCGGTGGCGATGATCAGCCAGTCCTCCTGCGCGGTCAGCCCGGTGCCGACGCGGAAGCTCTGGTCCTCCTCCTCGTAAAGGATCACGTCGTCCTCGACCGGGGTTCCGATCACGTGCATCCGCGCATCGAGCACGCGCCATTCCGGCGTCGCCACGCCATAGACGAGCGCGCTGTCGCCCTTGACCCAGGTGAGGCCCGACAGCGTGCCGGGAATGACATCGGGGAGGAGCTCGCCGGTCGACAAGTCCTTGATCCGCACCTCGAAACGTTCCGACCCGTTGGTGTCGGTCGAATAAGCGAGAAAGCGTCCGTCCTTGCTCACCGAGAACGCGCCGAGACGGAAATATTCGAGCCCCTCGGCAAGCGCGTTCTCGTCGAGGATGAGCTGCGGTTCGCCGCCCGCGACGGGCTTCCTGTAATGCTTGCGATACTGCGCGCCTTCCTCGAATTCGGACCAGTAGAGCCAGTCGCCGTCCTTCTGCGGAACCGTGCTGTCGTCCTCCTTGATCCGCGCGCGCATCTCGGTGAACAGCGCCTCGGTAAAGTCCTTCTGCCCGGCCATGTTGGCCTCGAACCAGGCGTTCTCCGCCTCGAGATATTCGAGCACGTCGGTGTCGTCGACCTCTGGATAGCTCTTGTCGTAGAGCCAGTCGTAGGGGTCCGAAATCGTGATCCCGTGGCGGGTGTAGCTGTGCTCGCGCTTTTCGGCGATGGGAGGGGAAGTCGGCGCGGGCTTGTCTGCTTTCACTTGGGTCGTGTCCTTGCTGTCCTGGGCGGCCTCGCGGGCGCTTGCGGGCGAAAATGGGGAGGGCGCGGCGAGCATCGCGGCGCCGGCCGTGAACATCGCGGCAATCAGGGCGAGGCGGGAAATCGTCATGGGTTGCGTATCCCTCTTTCGGGCCTCCCGGTCGGGGGCACGGGTGGAAAGCCGCGGTTACGCGGTCTATGTTGCTAGATAGCCGAACTCAACCGCGCGGCAAGGGAGTGCGCGCGCTCACACGAACAGGAATTCGCCCATGCTGATGCAGACACACGAAGCGCGCCTCAAGGCGCTGCGCGAGGAATTGAAGCGCCGCGATCTCGCGGGCTTCATCGTGCCCATTTCCGACGAACACATGAGCGAATATGTCGGCGACTACGCGCAGCGTCTCGCCTGGCTGACCGGCTTCGGCGGCTCGGCGGGATTTGCCGCAGTGACGCTGACCAATGCCGCGATCTTCGTCGACGGGCGCTACACCGTGCAGGTCAAGGGGCAGGTCGACGGCTCGCTGTTCGAATATCGCAACATCCCGAAGGACAGCCTTGCCGAATGGCTGAAAGGCGCGGCCGAAAAGGGCCAGCGCATCGCCTACGACCCGTGGCTCCATACGCAAGGCTGGGTCGACCGGTTGGAGCGCGAACTCGATGGCAGCGAGGTCGCACTGGTCCCGGCGGACGGCAACCCGATCGACGCGGTGTGGGCCGACCAGCCCGAACCCTCGCCCGCCGAGGCGATCGTCCACGAGGAAAGCCTCGCGGGCCGCTCCTCCGCCGACAAGCGGGGCGAGGTCGCCGACTGGCTGGCTCGCCAAGACCTCGACGCGGTCGTCGTCCCGGCGCTCGATTCGGTCGCGTGGCTGCTCAACATCCGGGGTTCCGACGTGTCGCACACGCCGGTCGCCCACGCCTATGTGATTGCGCACAGGGATGGGCACGCCGAGCTCTTCATCGCACCGGGCAAGGTCACGAGCGAACTCGCCAAGCATCTCGGCAACGCCGTGACGGTTCGGGGCCGCGACGAATTCGAGGGCGCTCTCTCGCAGATGAAGGGCAAGCGCGTGAGCGTCGATCCCGATTTCGGCGTTGCCGGCATCGCGCAGGCGCTGCGCGCGGGCGGGGCAACGGTCGCCTTCCGGCAGGATCCCACGATCCTCGCCAAGGCGATCAAGAACCCTGCCGAACAGCAGGGCCACCGCGACGCGCAGGCCGCGGACGGCGCGGCGGTGTCGCGCTTCCTGCGCTGGATCGAGGAGAACGCGCCGAAGGGCGAGGTCGACGAACTTTCCGCCGCCGCCAAGCTCGAAGCCTTCCGCCGCGAACACGGCGACCTGCGCGATACCAGCTTCGACACGATCTCGGCGGCCGCGGGCCATGCCGCGCTGCCGCATTACCGCGTGGACGAGGACAGCAACATCACGATCCCGCCCGGCTCGATCTTCCTGTGCGATTCGGGCGGACAGTATCCGGCGGGCACGACCGACATCACCCGCACCGTCTGGGTCGGACCGGGCGAGCCGACGGCGGAAATGAAGGACCGCTTCACCCGCGTGCTGAAAGGCCACATCCAGATCGACCGCGCGATCTTCCCGCAGGGCACCAGCGGCGGCCAGCTCGACAGTTTCGCCCGGCAATACCTGTGGGAAGCCGGCGTCGATTACGCCCACGGCACCGGCCACGGGGTCGGCAGCTTCCTCGGCGTCCACGAAGGCCCGCAGCGCATCGCCAAGCATTCGGGCGGTCAGGCGGGCACGGGGCAGGAACTCTTCGCCGGCATGATCTGCTCGAACGAGCCGGGCTATTACAAGGCGGACGCGTTCGGCATCCGGATCGAGAACCTCGTCCTCGTCGTGCCCAAGCATATCGACGGCGCGGAAGGCGAATGGCTCGGCTTCGAGACACTCACCTTCGTCCCCATCGACCGCCGCCTGATCGAGCCCGCGCTGCTGACCGACACCGAGATCGACTGGCTCGACGCCTATCACGCCAAGGTGCGCGAAATCGTCGCCCCGCGCCTGTCGGGCGAAGACCTGGCCTGGCTCGAGAAGGAGACAGCGCCGCTTCGCGGGTGATTGCCGCAAGCCCGATGTTCTAGTAATGTTCCGCGTGAAACACGAGTCGCGGGGCGTCCCGCTCCGCGGCGTTTCACGGGAGGATACGGACAATGATCGGCTACGTGACACTCGGCACCAACGACCTCGAACGCGCGGCGCAGTTCTACGACGCGCTCGCCAAGCACTGGGGCTTCGGGCGGATGATGGAATTCGACCAGTTCATCGCCTGGGGCGATATGGATTCGCCCATGCCCGGCCTCGCCGCGACCAAGCCGTTCGACGGCAAGGCCGCCACCGTCGGCAACGGCACGATGGTCGCGCTGATGGTCGACAGCCCGGAAAAGGTGCACGCGGTCTACGACACCGCGATTGCCCATGGCGGCAGCGACGAGGGCGCGCCCGGCCCGCGCGGGGACGACGGCTTCTACGCGGGCTATTTCCGCGACCCGGACGGGAACAAGCTCAACGTCTTCTGCATGACCGAACCGACCGGCTGAGGCTTTCGCCCGGGTGAACGCGGGGCCGCGCGCGATACAAGCCGCGACATTTTCGCGCGGGCCCGGCAAACTCCTGCGACACGGGCGCTCTATAAGGGGAGGCATCGAAGCCCCCTTTCGGAGAAGCATGATGAAACGCATCACCCTTGCCCTTTCGACCGCCGCCCTCGCGCTTGGCGCGGGCGGCATCGCTTTCGCTGCGCAGGACGGTCCGCCTCGCGGCGGCGGCGGCGACAGCGACGGCGACGGCCTCGTAACGCTTGCCGAGGCCAAGGCCCATGCGGCGCAGCGCTTCGAGCGGATGGACGCGAACGGCGACGGCGTGATCGACGCCGAAGACCGCGCCGCGCGGCAGGCCCGGATGGTCGAACGCTTCGACGCGGACGGCTCGGGCGCGCTCTCGCAGGACGAACTCACCGCCATGCGCGAAGCGCGCGAGCAGATGCGCGGCGAACGCCGGGGCCGCGGGATGCAGCACGGCCGCCGCGGGGGCGGGCGCGGCATGAAAATGCTAGCCCGCGCCGATGCAAACGGTGACGGCGCGGTCAGCCGGGCGGAATTCGATGCGATGGTCGAAGCCCGCTTCGCCGCGCACGACACCGACGGCTCGGGCACGATCAACGCCGCCGAACGCGCCGCCGCCCATGCCGAGCGCAAGGCGCGGATGATGCAGCGCCGTGCCGCCCCGCCTGCCGAATAATCCCGCCTGCCGAATAAGGCGCCTTCCCGGCCCGGCGCGCTTGCGCGCCGGGCCTCCTCCCCGCATGAACGAGAGCCGATGAACGCTCCGTCCGAAAGTCCGCACATCCTGCTCGTCGATGACGAGCAGAGCCTGCGCGAACCGCTCGCCGAATACCTCGCGGGCCAGGGCTTCGCCGTGACCGAGGCCGAAAGCGCCGCCGCCGCGCGCGCCCGGATCGCCGAAAGCGCGCCCGACCTTGTCCTCCTCGACATCATGATGCCGGGCGAGGACGGGCTTTCCCTGTGCCGCCACCTCGTCGAGGCGCGCCGCATCCCCGTCATATTCCTCACCGCCCGGACCGAGGCGACCGACCGCATCGTCGGGCTCGAACTGGGCGCGGACGACTATGTCGTCAAACCCTTCGAGCCGCGCGAGCTTGTCGCGCGCATCCGCACCGTGCTGCGGCGCGTGGCGCGCGGGGCCTCCCCGCAGGAACAGGCCGAGGACTGGCACTACCTGTTCGAAGGCTGGCGGCTCGACCCGCTCAAGCGCAAGCTGACCGATCCCGAAGGCATCTCCGTCCCCCTCTCCACCGCCGAATTCCGCCTGTTGCGCGCCCTGCTCGATCACCCGCGCGCCGTGCTCGACCGCGACCGCCTGCTCGACATGGTACAGGGCCGCACCGCCCACCTGTTCGACCGCGCGGTCGACAACCAGGTGAGCCGCCTGCGCCGCAAGATCGAGGCCGACAGCCGCAATCCCACGCTCATCCTGACCGTGCGCGGCGGCGGCTACCGCCTCGCCGCCGAGGTCCGCCGCGCGCCGCCGGACGGGACGCCGTGAAGCGCCTCCTCCCGCGGAGCCTGTTGGGACAGGTCATGGCAGTGCTCGCGCTCGGCCTGCTGGTCGCGCAGGCGATCTCCGCGACGCTGCTCTACCGCGCCTCCGAGGAGCGGCGCGAGGCGGCGATCGTCAGTTCGCTCGCCTACCGCCTGATCGCCGAGGCGGGGCGTTCCGAGGGAGAGCTTGCCGAGCGCGCCGAGCGCCGGACCGCGCGCGCTGCCCGCCGCGCCGAATTGCGCGGCGAACGGCGCGGCCCGCCCGGCCTTGGCCCCGGCGCGGGCAGGCGCGAAAGCCGGCGGATGCGGATCGGGGCGGAGCGCAGCAGTTCCCCGCCGCTCGGCCCCGGCGAAGCGCGCGAGGCGTCCTACGAAGCTTCGCTGCGCGACGTGCTCGCCATGCAGGACATCGCCGCCGGGCGCATTCTCGTCGCCGAACGGCGCGCGGGCGAGGACCCCTTCATCCGCACCCTCGTCGAACGGCGCCCGCGCCTGCGCTCGCCGGGATGGGAGGACCGCACCATCGTCCTCGCCTCGGTGGAACGACCGGGCGGCGAATGGATCACCGTGCGCCTGCCCGTGCCCGAGCGTCCGCGCGGCGGCCTTGCGACGATCCTGTTCCAGACCGCGGTCATCTTCGCCGTGCTCGTGCTGCTGCTCTACCTCGTGCTGCGGCGGCTCACCCGCCCGCTCGCCGCGCTGACCGCGCGCCTTGCGGATTTCTCGCGCGCACCGGGCCGGGCCGAGCCGCTCCCCGAAAGCGGCCCCGCCGACACGCGCCGGCTGATCGCGGCCTACAACGCGATGGAAGCGCGCATCGCGGCGCTGATCGATGAAAAGGACGTGATGCTCGGCGCGATCGGGCACGACCTCAAGACCCCGCTCGCCGCGCTGCGCGTGCGGATCGAGAGCGTGGCCGACGAGGTGCAGCGCGAACGCATGGCGGCGAGCATCGAGGACATCACGGCAACGCTCGACGACATCCTCGCGCTCGCCCGGATCGGCCATGCGGACGGGGCGGCGGAGCCGGTCGACCTCGCTGCGCTGGCGGGCGCGGTGGTCGAGGAATTCGAGGATCTCGGCGCACCGGTCGAACTCGCGGAGCCCGAGGGCGCGCCCCGGATCGTCGCGCGCCTGCGCGAGACTTGGGCGAAGCGCGCGCTCAGGAACCTCGTCTCCAACGCCGTGCGCTACGGCGGCGGGGCGAAAGTGACGCTGCGGCGCGAAGGCGGCGCGGCGGTCATCGCGGTCGAGGACGAGGGGCCGGGCATCCCGGCCGACAGGATCGAGGCGATGATGGAGCCCTTCGCCCGCGGCGAAGCCTCGCGCAATCGCGCGACCGGCGGGGCGGGGCTCGGCCTGACGCTTGCCCGCTCTATTGCCGAAGCGGAGGGCGGCTCGCTCTCGCTCGCCAACCGCGCCGAAGGCGGCCTCGTCGCCGAACTGCGCTTCCCGCTCGCCTGAGCTTGCGGGGCGTGAGCTTGCGGGGCGTGAGCTTGCGGGGTTGGGCGGGCTTGCTAAGTCACCTTTCATGAAGGCGGCCCTGTCCTGGCTGGCGCGCACCGCCGTGCTCTATGTCCTGCTCGCGCTGGCGATCGGGCTTGCGCTGCTGGTCCCGTCCGACCTTGCGGGCGATCTCGCGCGCGAGACGGCGAGCGGGGAGGAAGTGGCCGCCGAAATCGCGCAGGCCCGCGAGGACGCGCAGGCCCGGCTCGAAGCCAGCGCGGATGCCATCGCCGCGCTGCCGCTCGACGCGCTGGACGCCCGCGCGGGCGCACTGGTCGCGCGGCGCGAGGAACTGCGCCGGGAAATCGACCGGCTCGATGGCGGCTTCCTGTCCACCTACCGCCCCTCGCGCGTGGTCGCGCGCAAGCGCGCGGAACTCGAACTCGCGCTGGTGGTGGGCGAACTCGATCTGATCGAAGCCGCGCGCGAGCCACGGGCGGCCTTCGAGGAGGCGCGTCGCTATCTCGAGGCCAACCCGCGAATGCCGACCGAGGCGGCGATCGCCGCCGCGCGGACCCGCTGTGCGCGAAACCGCCGGGCGCTCGCCGAATTCGAGGCCCGCTGGGAAATCGAGCAGCGCGCACGCGAAGCCCTGCGCTCGGAAGAGAGCACCTTGAGGGACGCGGTGCGCGATGCCTGCAAGACCGCGGACCGCCTCGCCGCGCGGCGCGCCCGCGCGCTGGACGCGGCGCAAAAGGCGCGCGCGGCGCGCGATGCGCTGGCCGGGCTGGCCGCCCCCGTGCTGCCCGAAGAGGAGCCGGGCGCGATGACGCGGACCCTGCTGCGAGACATCCTCTTCAAAGCCTTTTACGCGCTGCTCGCGATCCTGCTCGTGCCGCCCGCGATCCGGGTCGTGCTCTACCACGTCCTCGCCCCGTGGGCCGCGCGCCGCCCCCCGATGCGCTTCCGCAAGCCGGAGGGCGCGCCCGCCTTCCCGCCTGCCGAGCCGAGCCGCGTGAGCCTCGCGCTGACGCTCGGCGAAGGCGAGGAGGCGCTGGTTCGGCAGGACTACCTGCAGTCCTCCTCGCTGAGGGGCGAAAAGCGCACCCGCTGGCTGCTCGACACCGGCCATCCCATCGCCAGTTTCGTCAGCGGGATGCGCTTCCTCACCGCCGTCAGCGGGGCGGGCGAGGAGGTGCTCGTGTCGGCGGTGAAGGATCCGCTTGCCGAACTCGCCCTGCTAGAGATTCCGTCGGGCGGCGCGGCGGTCGTGCGCCCCAGCGCGCTCGCTGGCCTCGTCCAGCGGCAGGGCGAACCGGTCCGCATCACGACCCGCTGGCGATTGTTCTCGCTTCCCGCATGGCTGACCTTCCAGCTGCGCTATCTCGTCTTCCACGGCCCGGCGAAGCTGGTGCTGAAAGGCGGGCGCGGCGTGCGCATCGAACCGGCGGCGCGCGGGCGGATCGTCGGGCAGGGCCAGCTCATCGGCTTCTCGACCGACTGCGCCTATTCGGTCATCCGCACCGAGACGTTCTGGCCCTATTTCTTCGGGATCGAGCCGCTGCTCAAGGACCGGGTCGAGGAGGGCCACGGCGTGCTGCTGGTCGAGGAAGCCCCGCTCGCCGGGCGCAGCGGCATCAGGCGCTCCTTCGAGGGCGCTTTCGACGCGGCGCTCAAGCTGTTCGGGATCTAGCGCCCTAGCGCATCAGCCCGCCGATGAGGTTACGCACGAAGCGCCCGGCGATGGGTCCGGCAAGATCGGTCGCGATCGAGCCCGCCGCCGAGGTAATGCCCGAGGCGACCGGGTTCGCGCGGCTCTTCTTGCCCAGCACTTTCGAGGCCGCCATGCCCGCAAGCCCGCCTGCGGCGACCTTGGTCCCGCGCGAAATCGCCTTTTCCCAGATCGAAGGGCTCTTGCGCGCGCGCTTCCTCACTTCCTCCTCGCCCTGTTCGGCGACTTCCTCGGCAGTGGCGGCGGCATCCTCTGCCTTCGCGAGCAGGACTTCCTCGGCGCTTTCCCGGTCCACCGCCTCGTCGTATTTCCCGGCAAGCGGGCTGACCGACTGGATGATCGCGCGCTCCTTGTCGCTTACGGGGCCGAGGCGCGAGCGCGGCGGCTTGATGAGAGTGCGCTGGACCACGCTGGGCGCGCCGTCCTCGTCGAGCGTCGAGACGAGCGCTTCGCCCACCTTCAGCTCGGTGATGACCTGTTCGGTGTCGAGTTCCTCGTTGATGCGGAACGTCTCCGCCGCCGCGCGAATCGCGCGCTGGTCGCGCTTGGTAAAGGCGCGCAGAGCGTGCTGGACGCGGTTGCCCAATTGCCCTGCGACCTCCTCGGGAATGTCGATCGGGTTCTGCGTCACGAAGAACACGCCCACGCCCTTGGACCGGATCAGGCGCACGACCTGCTCGATCTTGTCCTGCAGCGCGTCGGGTGCGTCGTCGAACAGCAGGTGCGCCTCGTCGAAGAAGAACACGAGGCTGGGCTTTTCGGGATCGCCGACTTCGGGCAGGCTCTCGAACAGTTCGGCGAGCAGCCAGAGCAGGAAGGTCGCGTAGAGTTTCGGGCTGCGCATCAGCCGGTCGGCGGCAAGCACGTTGACGAAGCCGCGCCCGTTCTCGTCGAGCTTCAGGAAATCGTCGATTTCGAGCGCCGGCTCGCCGAAGAAATGGTCCGCCCCCTGCGCCTCGAAACTCAGCAATTGCCGCTGGATCGCCCCGACCGACTGGCGCGAGACATTGCCGTACTTGCCCGACAGTTCGGAGGCGTTCTCGTTCGCCCATTGCAGCAGCGCGGTGAGGTCGCCGAAATCGAGCAGCAGCAGCCCGTTCTCGTCGGCATGGCGAAAGACGATCTGCAGGACGCCTTCCTGCGTGTCGTTGAGGTCCAGCAGCCGCGCGAGCAACAGCGGGCCCATCTCGGAAATCGTCGTGCGGATGGGGTGGCCCTGTTCGCCGTAAAGATCCCAGAAGATCACCGGGTTGTCGGAATAGGCATAGTCGTCCATGCCCAGCTCCTTCGCCCGGCCCTCCAGCTTGTCGGCGTGCTTGAAGGTGGGCGAGCCCGGCATGGCGATGCCCGACAAATCGCCCTTCACGTCGGCGACGAAGACCGGGACGCCTTCCTTGGAAAAGCTTTCGGCAAGCCCCTGCAGCGTCACCGTCTTGCCCGTGCCGGTCGCCCCGGCGATCAGGCCGTGCCGGTTGGCCCGCGACAGCGCGAGGTGCTGGTCCTCGCCATTGCCGCCCAGTCCCAGGAAAATCTCGCCCATCGCGCGCCCGTGCCCCCTTGCCGCCATTCGCCTCGTCGCTTCCGGTTTGGAAGCCCGGCGCGCGCCGGTCAAGCATTGGGGGGCAGGCTTCCCGCCGCAAGCACTCGACTTGGGCCGCGTATCGGTTAAGGCAGGAGGCAATGGGAGAGCCCACGCCATATGTCCTGCTCGACGACGCGCGCGATCCCGCCGGGGACGGCGCGCGCGCCCCGGCCGACGCGCTGCTCTACGAGGCTCCGCGCGCGGTCTTTCGCGCGATGCGGCCCGAGGACGTCGGGGCGACGCTCGAGGCCGCCGATGCCGCGCGGCGTGAGGAGGGCGGGACGCTCGCCGGATACATTGCTTACGAGGCGGGCCTCGCGCTCGAGCCGAAGCTGGCGGAGCTCGCCGCCGCGCGCAGCGGGGCCGCCGGGCCGCTCGTCTGGCTCGGCCTGTTCGATGCGCCGCAGCGGATCGCCGCCGCCGACGTGCCCGGCTGGCTCGAAGCGCGGCGCGAGGGGGGCGAGGCGCGGATCGGCCCGCTCGACCCGCAAGTGTCCCCCGGCGGTTACGCAGCCGCCTTCGCCGCGCTGCAGGAAAAAATCGCCGCGGGCGACATCTACCAGGCGAACCTCACCTACCCGCTCGCGGGCTCCTTTCGCGGCGACCCGGTCGCGCTCTACGCCGCGCTCCGCCCGGCGGCGGCGGCGGGCTATGGCGGGCTGGTGTTCGACGGCTCGCACTGGCTTTTGAGCTTCTCGCCCGAACTCTTCGTCGCGCTCGACGGGCGGAGCGCGAAGGTCAAGCCGATGAAAGGCACGCGCCCGCGCTCCGCCGACCCCGCCGAAGACGCGGCGCTGGCGGGCGAACTCGCGCAATCGGTCAAGGACCGCGCGGAAAACCTGATGATCGTCGACCTGATGCGAAACGACTTGTCGCGCGTTGCCGTGCCGGGAAGCGTGCGGGTCGATGCGCCCTTCACGGTCGAAAGCTATCCGACGGTGCACCAGATGGTCTCCGGCGTGCGTGCGGAGCTTGCCGAGGGCAAGGGCGCGATGGACCTCGTGCGGGCGCTGTTCCCCTGCGGCTCGATCACCGGCGCGCCCAAGATCCGGGCGATGGAACTGCTGGGTGAAGTCGAGCGCGACGCGCGCGGACCCTATTGCGGGGCCGTCGGGCGGATCGATGCGGACGGCAGCGCCGCCTTCAACGTCGCGATCCGCACGCTGCGTCTGACCCCGGTCGAGAACGGGCAGGGCGACGCGGTGCTTGGCGTCGGCTCTGCCATCGTCGCCGACAGCGAGGCGCTTGCCGAACGCCGCGAATGCGAGATCAAGGCGGGCTTCGCGCGCCGCGCTGCGCCGGGCCTGACGGGGCCTTCCTGCGACCTCATAGAGACGATGCGATTCGAGCCCGAAAGCGGCATCGCCCTCCTCGAAAAGCACCTCGCCCGGATGAAACGGAGCGCGGGAGAACTGGGCTTTTCCTTCGACCGCCACGCAGCGCGCAACCAGATCCAGGCGCTGTGCTTCGAACTGGAGGAGCCGGCCAAACTGCGCCTGCTCGCCTCGCGCTCCGGGGCGATCGCGCTCGAAACCGCACCCCTGCCCGAAGAGCGCACCGAGCCGCTGGACGCTGTCGCCCTGCCGCTGCCGGTCGATCCATCGGACTGGCGGCTGCGGCACAAGACCTCGGACCGCGGCTTCTACGAGGAAGGGCTGGAGGCGGCGCGCGCAATGGGCGCGGGCGAATGCCTCTTCGTGCGCGAGGACGGCCTTGTGACCGAGGGCTGCTTCACCAATGTCTTTCTCGAACGCGGCGGAGTGCTCCTCACTCCGCCCGCCTCGCTGGGCCTGCTGCCGGGCGTGCTGCGCGAACAATTGATCGAGGAAAGCCGCGCGCGCGAGGCGGAGGTGACGCTGGACGATCTTGCCGACGGTTTCTTCCTCGGCAACGCGGTGCGCGGGCTTTTCCCGGCGAAGTTCACGTGAATATCCCGATCCTCTACGAAGACGCCGAGGCGCTGGTGATCGACAAGCCCGCTGGGCTGCCGGTCGACCGGCCCAAGCGCGGCGGGCCGTGCCTCGAGGATCGGCTGGACGAATTGAAACTCGGCTTCCAGCGCCCGCCCGTGCCGGTTCACCGGCTCGATACCGACACTTCGGGCTGCCTGCTGCTCGCGCGCAATCCCAAGGCATTGAAACGCTTCAACCGCGCCTTCGAGGAGCGGCTGGTCGAAAAGACCTATCTCGCCGTGCTCGCCGGGCACCCGCCGGGCGAAGCGGGAACGGTGGAGCTGGCGCTTTCCAAGATCAGCTCGGCCGAAAAGGGCTGGCGGATGATCGCCGCGAAGAAGGGCAAGAGCGCGATCTCGCACTGGGAGCTGGTCATGGCGCTGGGCGATAACAGCCTCATCCGCTTCCGCCCCGAAACCGGGCGCACCCATCAGCTGCGGGTCCATGCGCTGAAGGGCCTCGGCGCAGCCCTGCTGGGCGATCCTGTCTATGGCGGCGGGCCTGTGCCGGGCGCGGGCCGGACGATGCTCCACGCGGCCAGCATCACCGTCCCGCGCGAGGGCAAGCCGCCGATCGAGGCGAGAGCACCGCTCCCGGCCGATTTCGCCGCACTGGGCGCGCGCGATGGATGAGGGCTTGCTGGACCGCGCCCATGCGCTTGCCGAGGAGACGTTCCTCGCGGGCTCCGGGCCGGGCGGGCAGAACGTCAACAAGGTCGCGACCACCGTCCAGCTGCGCGTCAACGTCTACGCCCTGCGCCTGCCCCCGCCGGTCTTCGCGCGGCTGCGCGAGCTTGCGGGGTCGAAGCTCACGGCCTCGGGCGACCTCCTCATCACCGCGCGCGAGCACCGCACGCAGGAAGCGAACCGGGCCGAGGCGCGCGACAAGCTCGGCGCCCTGCTCGCAGCGGCGCATCGCCGGCCCAAACGCCGCGCGAAGACCCGGGTAAACCGTGTCGGCAAGGTCCAGAGGCTCAAGCAGAAGAAGGCGCGCGGGGCGGTCAAGGCGAAGCGCGGCAGGGTCGACCGCTCGGACTGGTGAGGCGGCGGGTGCTCGCTTGACTTTTCCCCGGGAATCGCCCAATGGCGCGCGTCTGTGAGGCGGCGATCCCCGGTTCGGGCACGCGTCGCCCTTTGTTTTTGGGCCGGTCCGGCGATTCGGGCAGGTCCCCACCCATCGACAGGATACCGCCATGGCGAAGCCCGCAACCGTCAAGATCAAGCTCGTCTCGACCGAGGGCACGGGCTTCTACTACGTGACGAAGAAGAACCCGCGCAACATCACCGAGAAGATGACCTTCCGCAAATACGACCCCGTCGTGCGCAAGCACGTCGAGTTCAAGGAAGCGAAGATCAAGTAAGCGCGGGCCGGCGATCATCGCCCGCCTCTTGCGTCCTTGCGCAGTTCACGCCCGGTTCAATGCCCCGGCCCTAGTCCGCGAGGCATGATGGACTTCTCTCCGACCCGTTTTCCCATGCGCGCCCGGCTGATGGCCGGCGCGTTCGCGCTCGGCCTGGCCGGGACGCTGCCCCTTGCCGCACCGCTCACGCCGCCGGCGCAGGCACAGGAAGCCACCGGGAGCATCGACGCGGCGGTGCGCGCGCTGCGCGGCATTTCGACCATGCGCGCCGACTTCACCCAGATCGACCGCGAAGGCCGCCGGGTGGCGGGCACGATGACCCTGAA
Source organism: Erythrobacter sp. (assembly GCF_011765465.1). Lineage (NCBI taxonomy): Bacteria > Pseudomonadati > Pseudomonadota > Alphaproteobacteria > Sphingomonadales > Erythrobacteraceae > Erythrobacter > Erythrobacter sp. The sequence goes on from NZ_CP050265.1 coordinate 2,494,327, forward strand.
GCGCCCCGGCAAGATCCGGTTCGATTACGGCGAGGATTCCGATTTCCTCGTCGTGTCGAACGGCAAGTCGCTCTACGTCGTCGATTACGAGGTCAACCAGGTCGAACGCTACCCGATCAAGCGTTCGCCATTGGGCGCCCTGCTCGATCCCTCGCGCGACGTTGCGAAATACGGCAAGCTCGTCCCCACGATGCGCGACGACGTGCTGAGCATCGAGGTGCGCGATCCCTCGCGCCCAGAATTCGGCGTCATCACCATGATCTTCGTGAAGAACGGCCGCGCGCCGGCCGGGTGGGAACTGAACAGCTGGGTCGCGCTCGACGCGCAGAACCATCGCACGACGGTGCGCCTGTCGAATCATCGCTATGGCCTGTCGGTCGCGGAAAGCACCTTCGATTTCGACGATCCGCGCCGGACAAGTCGTCGCCCACGCTGAACGGGTGGTCGGCGCGCGGTTGTAGAAATGCGACAAACCTAGGCGCTCGTTCATTTACCCGAAAGCCATCCTGGCGTATTCGGGTTCTCGACAAGACGGCTGAAGGCGGGTTTCCCCCCTGTTGCCCTCCCTTCGCGAAGGCCGGCTTGCACAAGCGTGACGAACGCTCACAAGGAACCCTCGACCCATCGCCCCCGGGTCGGGGGTTTTTGTGTTTTGTTTGCGCAGCGCATCCGCGCTGCGATTTCCTCGGCCCTTACGGGCCTGCGGGCGGGCGGTCGCCCTTGCGGCCCTTCGGGCCGGATCAGCGCAACTCGCTAACGGCGAGCGAGTGGTCCGTGCGCCTTAATCCCACCCCAGCGCCTTGCGGATGATCTCGTAGATCACGTTCTGCTCGATCACGCCGCGCGCGCGGGTCGCGCCGGGGCCGGTGGCGTAGAGCGCGACGTCCTCGCCCGCGTGGGTCTCGCTGCCGAGCGGGATAGTCGCCTGCTGCTGCGCCTCCAGCCCCGTTTCGGGCATCGGGCGTTCGGCCATGCCCGCAATCGCACCCGGGCCGTTGCCATATCCGAGCGTCGTGTAGGGCTTGCCGTCCGAGGCGATGATCGGCTCCTCCTCGCTGCCCGTCTCGCCTGCGGGCGGGACGACGAGGCCGAGGATGTCGTTCCCGCGCCGGGGATAGCCCGCGATGGTGAAGACGTGGCTGTGATCGGCGGTGACGAGGATCAGGGTTTCTTCCGGGTCGGTGTGCTCGACGGCATAGCGGATCGCGCGGGCGAACTCGACCGCTTCCTCGAGCGCATAGCCCGCCTTGCCCGCGTGGTGGGCGTGGTCGATCCGGCCGCTTTCGACCATCAGGTAGAACCCGTCGGGATCGCGCTCCAGCCGCTCGATCGCCTGCGCGGTCATGCCGGTGAGCGTCGGTTCGGTGGAGCCTTCGCGGCGCTCGGCCTCGTAGGTCATGTGGCTCGGCGAGAAGAGGCCCAGCACCGGCCTGCCCGCGGGCGCGGCGGTCAGTTCGGCGGCGGTGCGGGCGATGGTCCCGCCGGTCCGCGCGGCCCATGCGGCGGGCAGGTCCGCTCCCGCATCGGCCCGCGCCCCGCCCTTGTCGCGCCCGAAGAACACGGCCGAGCCGCCGCCCAGCGCCACGTCCCAGTCAGCCTCGACGAGCTGGGTCGCGATGTCCTTGCAGCCGTATTGCGCTTCGGCCTCGGGCACGGCGGCTTCCCAGTCGCGGTCGGCGCTCCTCGCATAGACGCTGGCAGGCGTCGCATGGGTGATCCGCGCGGTCGAGACGATGCCCAATGCAAGCCCCTTCTCCTTCGCCTCCTCGCCCAGCAGCGGGAGCGGGTGGGCGAGCGCATCGCGGCACGATCCGCGCACCGCGTCCGGCCCGATGCCGAGCACGCCCATGCGGGTCTTCTTGCCCGAATGCATCGCCGTCGCGGTCCCGGCGCTGTCGGGAACCTGCGCATTGGTGTTGTAGGTCTTAACCAGCGCGACATTGGGGAAGGTCTCGAACACGAGCGCATTGTCCTCGCCCGGCTCCCCGCGCTTCTGGCCTTCGTAGATGCGCGCGGCGGTGACGGTCGAGATGCCCATCCCGTCGCCGATGAAGAGGATGACGTTCTTCGCGCGCGCCTCGGCGATGCCGCCCTCGGTCGTCACGGTTCCGGGATCGCCCTCGGCGTAGTTGTAGTTGTTCGTCGTCGTGCACGCAGCCAGCGGCAGGGCGGCGGCGGCAAGAGCGATCAGCGGGCGAAGCTTTCTCATGGGGTCGTCTCCTTGTCGCCCCGCGCTATCGGCAAGCAATGTGACCGTAAAGGGACGCTTGCCGGGAGAGCGGCGCCGCGCGCGCTGGATTTTGCCCGCGCCCCCGCCTAAGTCCGCCCCATGCTGTCTGTCGCCACCTGGAACATCAACTCGGTCCGCCTGCGCCTGCCGCTCGTGCAGCGCTATCTCGAGGAACACTCGCCCGACATCCTGTGCCTGCAGGAGATCAAGTGCCAGGAGGACCAGTTCCCTGCCGCCGCATTGGCCGAAATGGGCTATGAGCACCAGGCGATCTGCGGACAGAAGGGCTATCACGGCGTCGCCACCGTCTCCCGCGTGCCGATCCGCGAGGTCACGCGCCACGACTGGCAGGACAATGGCGAAGCGCGCCATGTCGGGGTCGAGGTGTTGGGGCGCGACGTCTTTCTCGAGAACGTCTACGTCCCCGCCGGCGGCGACGTGCCCGACCGCGAAGTGAACGCCAAATTCGGGCAGAAGCTCGATTTTCTCGAACGCATGGCGCGCTGGGCGGACGCTCTCGACAAGCCCACGCTGATCGTCGGCGATTTCAACATCGCCCCGCTCGAATCCGACGTGTGGAGCCACAAGCAATTGCTCAAGGTCGTGAGCCACACGCCCATCGAGGTCGAGGCATTGGACCGTTTCCGCGAGGCCCACGGCTGGGTCGATATCGGGCGCGAGCACGTGCCGCACCCCGAACGCTATTACAGCTGGTGGTCCTACCGGAATCCCAACTGGAAGACCAACGACAAGGGGCGACGGCTCGACCACGTATGGGCCTCGCCCGCCCTTGCCGCGCAGGCCCGGCGCCACGCGGTGCTGGAGGAGGCGCGCGACTGGGAAAAGCCGTCGGACCACGTGCCGATCCTCACCGGGTTCGACGTGTGAGCCAGCCGGGCGCACCGTCCCCGGAACGCCGCGCGGCGCAGGCGGTCGATGCGCTGCGCCACGGCTGGCCGCTCGTATTCGGGGAAGGGCCGGACGCGGTGACGCTGCTGCCGATCGAAACCGCCATCGCGAGCGGGGCGACTTCGGGGCGGCTGCTCATCTCCGCCGCGCGCGCTGCGACCCTGAAACTCGCCAACCAGCGCGAGGCCGCCGTGCCCCATGCACCCGTCCTCATCCACGGGGGCGAGCCCTTCACGCTGGCCGACGCGACCCCCATCGCCGACCCCGCGCTCGACCTCGCCAATCCGCTCAAGGGCCCGTTCCGCGCCGAGCCGCTGGCGTGGGAGGAAACCGCGCGCACCGCGATGGAACTCGCCCGGATCGCAGGCATCCTGCCGGCCTTCATGGTCGATCCGGAGGACGCGGGCGAGCCGCATCCGCTGCTCGCCGAAGACCTCGCCGCCTACAGCGAAGCGGCGCGGCTGCGCATCGTCACCCGCGCGCGGCTTCCCATCGCGGCGAGCGAGACCTGCGAGATCGTCGCCTTCCGCTCCCCCGCCGACACGCGCGAACACGTCGCGCTCATCGTGGGCAAGCAATCGGGCGAGACGGCGCCGTTGGTTAGGCTCCATTCGGAATGCCTCACCGGCGACATCCTCGGCAGCCTGAAATGCGATTGCGGGCCGCAGCTCGACGCGGCGCTCCACGCGATGGCCAAGGAAGCGCGCGAGAAGGACGGGTGGGGCATCCTGCTCTATCTCAGGCAGGAGGGGCGCGGGATCGGGCTGGTCAACAAGCTGCGCGCCTACCGGCTGCAGGACCAGGGCTTCGACACGGTCGAGGCCAACCAGCGGCTCGGCCTGCCCGACGAGGCGCGCGACTTCCCCACCGCCGCGCGGATGCTCGACCTGCTCGGCGCGGGCGCGATCCGGCTGCTCACCAACAACCCGGCCAAGGTCGAGGCGCTGGAGGCGGCGGGAATCGCGGTCGCGGAAAGGGTCGCGCACCAGCTGCCCGAAAACCCCCACAACGCGCGCTATCTTGCGACCAAGCGCGACCGGTCGGGGCACCTCCTCACATGAGCGACATCACGATCCGCCCCGAACGCGCGGGCGAGGAAGCCGCGATCCGCGCGATGGTGAGGCGCGCCTTCGTCGGCCACGCCTATTCCGACGGCGACGAGCAGGACGTGATCGATCGCCTGCGCGCCGACGGCGACCTCTTGCTCTCGCTCGTCGCGGTGGAGGACGGCGCGATCATCGGGCAGGCGACCTATTCCCCCGCGCTGCTGGAGAACGGCGAGGAAGGCTGGGTCGTGCTCGGCCCGGTCGCGGTCGATCCGGCCCACCAGGGCAAGGGGCTGGGCCGCCGCCTGATCGAGGCTGGCGAGGCGATCATGCGCGAGCGAGGCGCGAGGGGCATCACCGTGCTCGGCGATCCCGAACTCTACACGCATTTCGGCTTCAGGCAGGACACGCCGATGTGGCTCGCGGGCGAACTCGGCTGGGCGTTCCAGGTGAAAAGCCTCGGCCCGCCGATCCCCGCGACCGAGCAGCGCTACGTGCGCGCCTTCGACCCGCCCGAAAGCGAGAGCGCGTCCTAGCGCTCGCTCTGCCTCCGCAAGCCCACGGCGGTCTTTCGCGCGCCGCCGCCTTCGGCTAGCGTCGCGACGGAAGAACGGGGGGAAATCAATGCGACACATCATCCTTGCGCTCGCGCTCGTGTTCGGGCTCGGCAACGCGCAGGCTTCGATCGAGGATCTGTATCAGGCCGAGGACTACGACGCGGCACTGGCGCAGGCCCGGCAAGAGGCGGCTGCAGGCGATCCAAAGGCGCATGACTGGCTCGGCTGGATGATCGAGCAGGGCCGCGGCACCGAGCCCGACCCGCAGGCCGCTGCCGAACATTACCGCGTCGCCGCCGCCGCCGGGCGCAACCATGCGCGCTGGCGGCTGGGCGTGCTGATGGACGAAGGCAGGATCGCCGGCGGCTCCGGGCAGGCGGTGGCGCTGTTCAGGCTGGCCGCGGCGGAGAATTACGCCAACGCGCTCGTCAGCCTCGGCGTGATGCACGCGACCGGGCGCGGGACGCCGAAGGATTTCGATGCGGCCTATGCCAGCTACGAACGCGCCGCGCGGCTCGGCGATGCGGGCGGGATGCGCGGGGTCGCGGTGATGCATTACCTCGGCGAGGGCCGTCCGGTCGACAAGGCGGAGGCCGCCGCGTGGTTCCTGCTTTCCGCCGCGCTCGGCAACGAGGAAGCGCGGAGCAATGCCGAACAGGTGGCGGGCGAACTGGGCGCAGCCGATCTCGAAGGGGTCGAGGACCGCGCCTTCGCCATCGCGGCCGAGCTCGGCCTCGACATGGGAGAGTGAGTCCGGCCTGTGCGGTTCAGCGCGCTTCGTAGTCCCTGATCCCCTCGGCAAGGCGGTTGCCCGACAGCGCCACCCGCTCGCCCGTCCAGTCGGCGAGGAAGGCGCTCGACCGCCTCAGACCGGGCACGAAGCGCGCCTCGTTGCCGGTGATCGAAAGCCCGTCGGAAGGATGCAGCCGGTCCTCCGCGCCCAGCGCGATGAAGGCCGAATAATTCTCCTTGTCGCGCCCCTGCACGAACCAGTTGCCCGCGATCCGCCCGCGCGTGCCGGCGGGAAGGTCGATCATGTAATTCGTGGCGCTCCCGGCCGAATCGTCGAAGGAATTGCCCTCGATCACGTTCACCGCCGCGCGCGATTTGAGGTAGTGCCCGCCCGTGCCCTTTTCGAAACGGCTTTCGCGCACCGTGAGCTCGGGCACGTCCCCGACATAGATCGAATGCGCGCAGCCGGCGGAATTCTCGCACGTGCCGAGCCGGGTGAAGGTCGAACGCGTGATGTAGATCCGCGCATTGGGAACCACGCCCGTGAGCAGCCCCTGCTGGCTGTCGTCGAAGGTCGTGAAGGCGACGTTGAGCGCGCCATTCTCAAGCCGAATGCCCGCCCCGTTGCCGTCGCCCACGTATATGCCGCGCAGCACCAGTCCCTTCACCTCGGCGCCGTCTCCGCGCAGGACCAGCGCCGCCTTGCCCTCGCACGCACGCCCTTCGAGCACGGCGCTGCCGTATTCCCGCGCCTCGTAGGTGACGATCCCCGCCCTTTGCACCGCGCACTGGCGATAGCGCCCCGGCGCGATGACGACCGTGCCGCGCGCGCGCCCGATCGCGTCCACCGCCTGCTGCAGGCTCGCAAAAGAGCGCCCCGTCTCCTTCACCGTAAAGGGCCGGTCCGCCTCCTGCGCGAACAGCGCGGCGAAGGGGATCGCAAGCACCGCCAGCGCCGCGGTGGCGGCAATGGCGAGGGCGGAGGGCCGGCGGGGCGGCGACAAGGCGTGGGTGCGGGTCATGCGCGCGATTCTACGAGCGACAGGTTAATCGCCGTCTAACCAAGCGCGCGCCCCTCACATTCGCACTTGGCCTTTGCGCCCCGCCTTGGCTACACCCGCTCGCGCAATTCACCCGGAGGAGGATGACCAGATGAAAAAGACCATGGCCGCCGCCGCGCTCGGCGGTTTCGCGCTGACGCTCGCGGCCTGCGGCGGGACCGACAACGCGGCCGAGGACGCAGGGGCCGAAACCGTCGAAGCCCCGGCCGAGGAAGCCCTGTCGGACGTGACCGAGGAACCGGTCGCGGACCCGGACCTCGCCGAGCCGGTCGAGGCCGAAACGCCCGCTCCGGTGAGCGAGGAGACCGCGAACGAAGCCGCCGACAACGCCGCCGCCGACGCGGCCGAGATCGAAGCGATGCTCGGCGATGTCGAAGCGACCGCCGAGGCCGCGCGCAGCGAGCTCGAAGGCGAGTAAGCCCGCCATCACCCGCCCCGCCTGCCTCGCCCTTCTCGCCTCCCTCGCGCTCGCCGCCTGCGACGAGGCGCAAGGGCCGCCGACCGGCGTGAGCGAGGGCGAGGCCAAGGCGCTCGAGGACGCCGCCGAAATGCTCGAGGCCGAGCGCCTGCCCGAAGGCGTCGTCCCCGGGACCGAGGCGGCGCCCCCTGCACCCGAAATGCCCGAAGCCTCGCCCGAAGACTGACCCGAATACCAGCAACCGAGACCCATTTATGAACGCCCCCATCGCAAACCCCGCCCGCACCAATCCCGGAATGGACGAGGAAACCTTCGAGCAGTTCGCCGAGCAGCTCCAGCGCTATGTCCGCGAACGGCTGATCCCCGCGGAAAAGGACGTGATCGAAAACGACCGCGTGCCCGAGGATATCCTCAATGAAATGCGCGAGATGGGCCTGTTCGGCATTTCCGTGCCCGAGGAATACGGCGGCGCGGGGCTCAACACCCGGCAATATGCGCGCGTCGTCAACATCATGAGCTATGCCGCGCCCGCGTTTCGCTCGATCTTCTCGATCAATATCGGGATGTTCGCGAGCGCGCTGAAGAACGGCGGGACCGAGGCGCAGCGGCAGGAATGGTATCCCAAGCTGATCGAGGGCAAGATCGCCTGCTTCGGCCTGACCGAGCCGGGTTCGGGCAGCGACAGCGCGGCGATGCAGACCACCGCCGTGCCGGATCCGGACGGCAATGGCTGGATTTTGAACGGCTCGAAACGCTACATCACCAACGCCCCTCATGCCGACGTCGCGCTGATCATGGCGCGCACCGAAAAGGAGGCGCTGCCCAAGAACGCGCACGTCTCGGCCTTCATCGTGCCGATGTCGACGCCGGGCATTTCGACCGGCTCGCCCGACAAGAAGATGGGGCAGGCCGGCTCGCACATTTCCGACATCATGCTCGACGACGTGAAGGTGCCGGGCGATGCGCTGCTCGGCGGGGAGACGGGACAGGGCTTCCGCTTCGCCATGCAGAGCCTCGACAACGGTCGCATTTCGGTCGGCGCGGCGGCGACCGCCTATGCCCGCCGCGCGCTCGATTCGGCGCTGCGCTATGCCAATGAGCGCAAGGCTTTCGGCGAGCCGATCGCGCGCTTCCAGCTGATCCAGGCGATGCTCGCCGACAGCGAGACCGAGATCTACGCCGCCGAATGCATGATGAAGGATGTGACCGAGCGCGTCGACCGGGGTGAGAACACCATCGCCAAGGCCGCCGCCTTCAAGGTCTTCGCCTCCGAGATGTGCGGCCGCGTGGTCGACCGCGTGGTGCAGATCTACGGCGGGGCGGGGTATCTGGCCGAATACGACGCCGAGCGTTTCTATCGCGATGCGCGCATCTACCGCATTTACGAGGGCACGACGCAGATCCTCCAGCTCCAGATCGCCAAGCATATGCTGCGCGAATGGGAGGCGGTGCATGGCTGACACGCCGACGACATCCGTCGTCGGCTAGTGCCGCGCCGCCCTCTCCCCACCCTTGCGCCCTTGAGGATACCATTCCGGGTGAAAGGGCGAGGGAGAGGGCGGCCCGGCATCGAGGATCGGCCGGATGCCCGATCCGCTCGCAACAGGGACTCCAATGTATAATCTGCTAAGCGACCTTTCGATCATCGAAGTCTCGAGCTTCGTCGCCAGCCCCACCGCGGGGCTCTACTGCGCACAGCTCGGCGCGGAGGTGATCCGTGTCGATCACAAGGCGGGCGGGCTCGATTACGACCGCTATATGCTGACGAAGGAAGGCCGCTCGCTCAGCTGGGAGAATCTCAACCGGGCGAAGAAATCGGTCGCGCTGGACCTGCGTTCGCCTGAGGGGCGCGAGCTGTGCGCCGAACTCGCCGCGCGGACCGGGCAGATGATCACCAACCTGCCGGAGAAGAGCTTTCTCGAGCACGATGCCGTCAAGGCGAAGCAGCCTGAGGGCGCGCCCGATCTCGTCTCGGTCCGCATCATGGGCTGGCACGACGGGCGGCAGGCGATGGATTTCACCGTCAACGCCGCGAGCGGCTATCCGCTGATGTGCGGACCCGAAGAGTGGGAGATGGAAACCGCCCCGCCGGTGAACCAGGTGCTTCCGGCATGGGACTTCATCACCGGCGCCTATTCCGCCTTCGCGCTGATGGCCGCGCTGCGCCACCGCGACGCCACCGGCGAAGGGAGCGAGGTGCGCATCCCGCTGGGCGACGTCGCCATCGGGACGCTCGCCAATTCGGGGACGATGGCGGAAATGCTCTATCGCGGGGCCGACCGCGAACGGCTCGGCAATGCGATCTGGGGCGCGTTCGGGCGCGATTTCCGCTCCAAGGACGGCAAGCGCTTCATGGTCGCCGCGCTGACGCCGAAACAGTGGAACGGCCTCGTCGAAGCATTCGGCCTCGAAACCCCCATCGCCCAGCTCGAAGCCGAAGTCGGGGTGAAATTCGCCGACGGCGACCGCCCCCGTTTCGAGCATCGCCACCGGTTGTTCGAGCTGTTCCAGAACGTCGCCGGCAGCCATGATTACGCCGCGCTGGAGGCGCGCATGGCCGCGCACGGCTGCACATTCGAGCGCTACCGCACCGCGCACGAGGCGGCGAACGACCCGGTGCTGGTGGCGGACAACCCGCTGTTCGGCCCCTCGCCCGCCAACCCGTCGGGCTTCGAATATCCCGCCACCCGCAGCTTCGCCAACCTTCCGGCGAAGGAGCCGGGCAGCCCCGCCCCCGCGCCTTACCTCGGCCAGCATTCCGAAGAGGTGCTCGCCGAAAGGCTCGGGCTGTCCTCGGGCGCAATCGGCAAGCTCGTCGATGCCGGGACCGTAGCCCTTTCCGACAAGGACCGCTGAAATGACCAGACGCGCCGCCATTGTTTCGCCCCTCCGCACCCCCGTCGGCAAGTTCCTCGGCGGGCTTTCCAGCCTCGACGCCGGACAACTGGGCGCGGTCATCCTCAAGGCGCTGGTCGAACGCTCGGGCATCGACCCGGCGCGGGTCGACGACGTGGTGTTCAGCCAAGGCTACGGCAATGGCGAGGCGCCGGCGATCGGGCACTGGTCGTGGCTCGCCGCCGACCTTCCGCTGGAGGTGCCGGGCTTCCAGCTCGACCGGCGCTGCGGATCGGGCGTGCAGGCGGTCGCAACGGCGGCGATGATGGTCGAGACAGGCATGGCCGACATGGTCGTGGCGGGCGGCGTCGAGTCCATGTCGAATGTCGAGCATTATACCCTGCAGGGCCGCGGCGGCGCGCGGATGGGCGACATCACGCTGCACGACCGCCTCAGTCGGGGCCGGGTGCGCAGCCAGCCGATCGAGCGGTTCGGCGTCATCACCGGCATGATCGAAACGGCGGAGAACCTCGCCAAGGATTATGCGATCACCCGCGAGGAGGCGGACGAATACGCCGTGCGCTCGCATCTCAACGCGGCGAGCGCGTGGGACGAAGGGAAATTCGACGCGCAGCTCGTGCCCGTAGAGGTTCCGCAGCGCAAGGGCGATCCCGTGCTCTTCGCGAAGGACGAGGGTTTCCGCCCCGACGCCTCGATGGAGACACTGGGCGCGCTTCGCCCGATCGACGGGAAGCGCGACCCCGATGCCATCGTGACGGCGGGCAATGCCAGCCAGCAGAACGACGCGGCCGCCGCGTGTCTCGTCGTGGCGGAAGACAAGCTCGCCGAATTCGGCCTCGAGCCGATGCTGTGGTTCGGCGGCTGGGCGGCGGCGGGCTGCGACCCGTCGCGCATGGGTATCGGCCCGGTCCCGGCGACCCAGCGCCTGTTCGAGCGGCGCAGGCTTTCCTGGGACGACATCGGCCTCGTCGAACTCAACGAAGCCTTCGCCCCGCAGGTGCTCGCCGTGCTCAAGGGCTGGGGCTGGAGCGAGGACGACAGCCGCCGCGAGATCCTCAACGTCAACGGATCGGGCATCAGCCTCGGCCATCCGATCGGCGCGACGGGCGGGCGCATTCTCGCCGACATGGCGCACGAGATGAAGCGCCGCGACGTGCGCTACGGGCTTGAAACAATGTGCATCGGCGGCGGACAGGGCATCGCGGCGGTGTTCGAGCTGGCCCGATGAATTACGACGACTGGATCGGGCGCGAGGCGCGGGCGCGCGACACGCTGACCCCGGCGTTGGCGGCGCGTTTCTTCGCGACCTTCGATCTCGATGCGCCCGAAAAGCCGATCATGCCGCAGGGCATCCACTTCTGCCTGTGCACTCCCGAAGCGCCGACAGCGCAGCTGGGTAAGGACGGCCACCCGGCGCGCGACGACAGCCCGGCAAGCTTCCTCCCGCCTTTCCCGATGGAGCGGCGGATGTGGGCCTCGAGTGCAATCGAATTCCGCGCCCCGCTCGCGGTCGGCGCCGTGATCGAACGCATCAGCCGGGTCGTCTCGATCAAGCAGAAGGAGGGTTCGTCCGGCCCGCTCGCCTTCGTCGACGTCGCGCACGAGACGCACGCCAACGGGACGCTCTCGGTGCTGGAGACGCAGACGCTGGTCTATCGCGAGGCCGCCGCGCCGGACGCGCCGCTTGCGCCGCCGGAAGCCGGAGACGCGCGCTTCGACAAGTCGGCGTGGGATGCGCACACCGCGCTCACGCCCGATCCGCGTCTGCTGTTCCGCTATTCCGCGCTGACCTTCAACACGCACCGCATCCATTACGACGCGCCCTATGCGCGCGGGGTCGAGCGCTATCGCGGGCTGGTGGTGCATGGCCCGCTGACGGCGAGCCTGCTGCTGCAGTTGGCCGCGCGCGAGCTGGGCGAGAACCGGGTGCGCACCTTCACCTTCCGGGGAATGTCGCCGGCCATTGCGGGCGATCTCCTGCATCTCGCCATGCGCGGCGGCGAAGACGGATACGAGCTCGGCGCCTTTGCGGCGGACGGACGGCAGGTCATGGGCGCTACGGCGGCGCTCTGACGTCAATCCTGCTTGGGTGGGCGCCCCCGGCGCGGCGGCGGGGTGCGCTTGACCTCGATCCCGCGCGCGGCAAGCGCCTCGCGCAGCAGGATCTCGATCTCGGCATTGGCCGATCTGAGTTCCGCCGCGGCGAGGCGCTCGATCGCCTTATGCACCTCCGGGTCGAGCCGGAGGGCGAAGGCTTTTTTCGCTGAGGGTGCAGCCATGGCTGCCTCCTGATAGTCGCCTTACTGGTAAAGCGTGCCCGAATTGACCACCGGCTGCGCTTCGCGCTCGCCGCACAGGACGACGAGCAGGTTCGACACCATCGCTGCGCGCCGTTCGTCATCGAGTTCGACGATGCCGTCGTGAGAGAGTTTCTGGAGCGCATCCTCGACCATGCCGACCGCGCCGATCACGACCTTGCGCCGGGCGGAGATGACCGCATCGGCCTGCTGGCGGCGCAGCATGGCCCCGGCGATCTCGGGCGCATAGGCCAGGTGAGTCAGGCCCGCTTCGTCCACCGTGATCCCGGCGACCGCCAGCCTTTCATTGAGTTCGACGATCAGTTCGTGGTTCACCACGTCGCCGCTGCCGCGCAGGGTCGTCTCGTCCTCGTCGGACATATCGTCATAGGGATGGCGCGATCCGACCGTGCGAAGCCCCGCCTCGATCTGGATGTTCACGAATTCCTTGTAGTCGTCGACATCGAACACCGCCTGCGCCGTGTCGGCAACGCGCCAGACCACGTTGCAGGCGATCTCGATCGGGTTGCCGCGCAGGTCGTTTATCTTGACCCTTTCGGAATGCATATTGTGGGCGCGCACGGAAACCTTCTCCTTGCCGAACCACGGCCACACCCAGTGCAGGCCGTCCTTGCGGACCGTCCCGCGGTATTCGCCGAACAGGGTGAGCACGACCGCCTGGTTGGGCTGGATCATGAAGAAGCCGGTCGCGATGAAGAGGATCGCCACCGCGCCCACGATCGCCGAGACGACGACCGCGCCCGGCGCGCTCTGCAGGACAAGCTGCGAGAGCGGCAGAAGCAGGAAGACGAGGATGAGGGCGAGCATCGCATAGCCGTTATAGGCGCTGCCCTTGCGTTCGCTGCTGGCCGCCATCGAATTCACACGTTCCACCATGTCGCTTCCCCTGTTTGATATAAATGCAATATCATATTTATATCAAACGGTCCGCCTTGTCAATCGCCCGGCTCGTCGTCCAGCGGATAGGGCGCGATGGGTTCGAGCATCGCGTAGCTTTCCGCCTTGGGTTCGCGTCCGAGCTCGGGAAAATCGATCGCGGGCGGCTCGACATGGGTGTCGGGCAGGCGGTCGAGCAGGTCGCGGATCAGCGTCAGCCGCCCGCGCTTCTGGTCGTTGAAATCGACCAGCGTCCACGGCGCGTGGCGCGTATGCGTGGCGCGCAGCATGGCCTCGCGCGCTTCGGTGTAGGCGTCGTATTTCTCCCGCGCGGCGAGGTCGACCGGCGACAGCTTCCAGCGTTTCAAGGGATCCTCGAGCCGTTCGCGCAGGCGCTCTTCCTGGCGCTCCTGGTCGGTCGCGAGCCAGTATTTGAACAGCAGGATGCCGTCATCGACCAGAAGCTGCTCGAACACGGGAACCTGCTTCAGGAAATGGACGACCTGCTCCTCGCTCGCATAGCCCATCACCCGCTCGACCCCGGCGCGGTTGTACCAGCTCCGGTCGAACAGCACGATCTCGCCCGCGCTCGGCAGGTGCGGGACGTAGCGCTGGAAATACCACTGGGTAAGCTCGTCCTCGCTCGGTTTCGAAAGCGCCACGGTGCGGCACTGGCGCGGGTCGAGCCGGTCGCGGAACGCACGGATCGCGCCCCCCTTGCCCGCCGTGTCGCGCCCTTCGAACAGGACCACGATCCGCGCCCCCGTCGCCCGCGCCCAGCGCGCCATGCCGACCAGTTCGCGCGTCAGCGGTTCCAGCGCCTTCCTGTATTCCTTGCCCTTCAACCTCGCCGCCATAAGCGCCCCTTTCGTCCGATTACCCTTGCGTGAGGGGCGATTTGGTATCAGATGCAACCACATGGCCACGCTCTCCGAAACCGCCCCGGATTTCACCAAGCTGCCCGAAATGTCGCGCGATGTCTTCACCGCGCCGCTCGCCCGGCCCGCCCATGTCGGCGAGGACTGGCTGGAAAAGGAGCAGACCGCCTACGACAGCGAGGACAACGCGGTCTGGAACGACCTGTTCGCGCGGCAGATGGAAATCCTCCCCGGACGCGCCTGCACGGCCTTCATGCAAGGGCTCGACAAGCTCGACCTCGGCCGTGGCGGCGTGCCCGAATTCGCCCGGCTGTCGGAGGAACTGGGCCAGCTCACCGGGTGGAGCGTCGTGCCCGTGCCGATGCTCATTCCCGACCACGTGTTCTTCTGGCATCTCGCCAATCGCCGCTTTCCGGCGGGCAATTTCATCCGCACGCGCGAGACCTTCGACTATATCCAGGAGCCCGACGTCTTCCACGACGTCTTCGGCCACGTGCCGATGCTGACCGATCCGGTCTATGCCGATTACATGCAGGAATATGGCCGCGCCGGGTGGAAGGCGATGCGCTACAACCGGTTGAAGGCGCTGGGCGCGCTCTACTGGTACACGGTCGAATTCGGGCTGATCGAGGAAGAGGCGGGCATCCGCGCCTATGGCGCGGGCATCCTGTCCGGGCCGACCGAGGCGCGCTTCGCGGTGGAGGCGGAAAGCCCCAACCGCATCATGCTCAACGTCGATAGGGTGATGCGCACCGATTACGTCATCAGCGACCTGCAGCCGACCTACTTCGTGATCGAAAGTTTCGAGGATCTCTACCGCCAGACGGTCGAGCGCGATTTCGACCGGCTCTATCGCAGCCTTGCGCCGGGCTTCACCTACGCCAACAGCGCGGTGATCGATGTCGACAACGTGGTGAACCGCGGCACGCTCGAATATCACCTGCGCGGCGGGCGCGGGAGCGGGGCGAAGCCGGTCTGAAGCGCTAGATCTCGATCTGCTTGCGGATCACGGCATGGTAAAGCACCAGCGCGCCCACCGTCGCGGCGAGCGCCACGCCGAGCGCGACCAGCGACAGCCCGCCCAGCACGACCCCGCCATTGACCAGCACACCCGCGACCAGCGCGACCAGCAGTCCGGCGGCGACCTGGCGCAGGATCTCGCCCGGTTCCTCGGTGCGGGCGATGATCGACGAAAGCCAGCCGAGCGTCGTTCCCAACACGATCAGAACCAGTAATGCCATTGCGCTATTGTGCCTCTTGGTGGGTTGTTCCGTGCGACCCTTTGCGGGCGGTGTTGGTTGCAAAACACGCATAAAGCGCGCTTGGTTCCGGGGAAAGCCGCCGCGTCAGAAGAAATAGAGCAGGGCTGTGCCCATCAGGACACGGTAGACGACGAAGACCATCATCGAGGCGCGCTTCAGGAAATTCATCAGGAAGGCCATCGTCGCGAAGGCCGCGAGGAAGGTCAGCACGCCGGTGATGATCGCATCGGTGAGCAGCGCGCCGTCGGCCTCGAGCAGGTCGGGCACGATCAGCACCCCCGCCCCCGCGACTGCCGGGATCGACAGCAGGAAGGAAAACCGCGCCGCCTCGAACCGGCCATAGCCGAGCAGCCGCGCCGCCGTCATGGTGACGCCCGAACGGCTCGTCCCCGGGATCAGCGCGAGCGCCTGCGCGCAGCCGACGATCAGCCCGTCGCGCCAGGTCATCTGCTCGAAGGTCTTGTCCTGCCGCCCGAAGCGATCCGCGAGGCCGAGGAGGATGCCGTAACCGATCAGGTTGACCGCGATGAGGTCGGTGAAGCGGATCGAGGCGAGCAGGTCGTCCTCGATGATGGGAATCCCAAAGGTCGCGCTCACCACGCCGTTCAGGAACCCGAGCTTGATCGCGAGCCCGAAGACCACGGCGGGAATGGTGCCGAGCACGATCCACCAGAACAGACGGCGCTGCTCGGGCGCGTGCCCGATCCCGATGCTCGCGAACCCGCCCCGCGCAAGGCCCGCCACGTCGCGAAAGAAATAGACGATGATCGCAAGCAGCGAGCCGACATGGACCGCGATGTCGATCATCGGCCCCTGGTCGGGAAAATCCGTCAGGAACGGGATCAGGATGAGGTGCCCCGACGAGGAGATCGGCAGGAACTCGGTGATCCCCTGCACCACCGCGATCAGAAGCATCTGGAAAAACGTCATGGCCCGCGCCTTGGCACCTGGCGGTGCCAAGTCAATTCTTTTTGCGCGCGCCCATCCGGGCGCGCGATATCCTCGCCCCTTCGGGGCTGCGGGCGCGCGGTCGCGCTTGCGACGCCTGCGGCGTCGGACCAGCGCGGTAAGGCCGGGGTCGTCGCGATGTCCGGTCGCGCCAGCGACCGCAAGGCCGACTGGCCGCCCGCAGCGACGCGACCTTCAGGTCGCGTGAGCGAGGATATGGCAGCCCGGATGGGCTGCCGCATCAAGGACTCCTTACCAGATTCTCACGCGCTCTTCGGGCGGGATGTACATGGCATGGTCCTCGGTCACGCCGAAGGCTTCGTACCATTCATCGAGATTCCGCACGACGCCGTTGACCCGGTATTCCTCGGGGCTGTGCGGGTCGGTGCGAAGGCGCTGGCGGTAGTTCTCCTCGCGCTGCATCGAACGCCACACTTGCGCCCAGGCGAGGAAGAAGCGCTGGTCGCCGGTCAGCCCGTCGATCACCGGCACCTCCTTGCCCTCGGTCGCGATCTTGTAGGCGCGGTAGGCGAGGCTGAGCCCGCCGAGGTCGCCGATGTTCTCGCCCAGCGTGAAGCGCCCGTTGACGCAGGTCTCGCCCTCGTCGAACGGGCAGAAGGCGTCGTATTGCGCGACCAGCGCGTCGGTCTTGGCGTCGAAGGCGGCGCGGTCCTCGTCGGTCCACCAGTTGCGAAGCTTTCCGGTGGCATCGTATTTCGAGCCCTGGTCGTCGAAGCCGTGGCCGATCTCGTGGCCGATCACCCCGCCGATCGCGCCGTAGTTCACCGCCGGGTCCGCGCTCATCCCGAAGAAGGGCTGCTGCAGGATGGCGGCGGGGAAGACGATCTCGTTCTTGGTCGGGTTGTAATAGGCATTGACCGTCTGGGGCAGCATGAACCACTCGGTCCGGTCGATCGGCTGGCCGAGCTTCGCGACATTGTCCGCCCGCGCCCATTCGGCCGCGGCCATCGCGTTGGCGATCGCATTGCCGCGGGTGATTTCGAGACCCTCATAGGTTTCGAGATTGTCGCGGTAACCGATCTTGGGATCGAAGCTGGCGAGCTTTTCAAGCGCTTGGCCCTTCGTCTCCTCACCCATCCAGTCGATCTCGGCGATGCTTTCGGCGACCGCCTTACGCAGGTTGGCGACCAGTTCCTCCATCGCCGCCTTGTTTTCGGGCGGGAAGTAGCGCTCGACATAGGACGCGCCGATCAGTTCGCCGAGCATCCCCTCGGCCGCCGCGATCGAGCGCTTCCAGCGCGGGCGCTGTTCGGGCGTGCCGCGCAGGGTCTTGCCGTAGAATTCGAACGCCGCCTCGTCGAAGCGGGTCGGCAGGATCGAGGCGTTGTCGGACAGCATTTCCTTGACCGTCCACGCCTGCAGCGTTGCGACGGGGGTCTGGCCAAGAACGTCGAACATCCCCGGCAGGCCCGTCCCGATCTTCGCCAGCGCCTCTGCATCGAGGCCGAGTTCCTCGACCTCTTCCTCGCTCGGCGGCATCATGCTGACGACATAGGTGGGCGAAGCCGACAGGCCCATCGCCTCCATCATCGCGGTCACGGGGAGCGGGCCGGACATCGCCGCCATCTCGTCCGCCGACACGCGGTTATAGGTGAGGTCGCGGTTGCGCCGCATGGTGCGGTCCCACATCACCTCGCGCGCCAGCCGGTCCTCGAAGGCGTAGATCGCGGCCGCGGCGGTTTCAGGGTCTTCATAGCCCGCCTCGCCCAGCAGGAAGGCGATGTATTCGCGGTATTTCGCCTGGACCTCGCGCCCTTCCTCGCTATCGTCGAGGTAGTAGTCGCGGTCGGGCAGGCCGAGCCCGCCGATGCCGACCTGCGCGACATAGCGGTCGGGCTGCTTGGCATCCACGCCGACATAGCCGCCGAGGGGACTCGCGAAACCGGGCTTTGCCCAGAGCATCGCCAGCCTCTCGAGCGAGGTCGCGGCAAAGATTTCATTGAGATAGGGCTGCGCAGGCGCAAGGCCCGCAGCGTCGATCGCGGCGGTGTCGAGATGGGTTTCGTAGGCATCGACGATGCGCCGCTCGTCGGCTGAAAGCGCCTCGCGCGGCTTGGCGGTCAGCTCGTCCATCAGCGCCTTGACGTCGGTCGTCGACTTCTCGCGCAGCAGGTTGAACGCGCCGAAACGGCTGTATTCCGCCGGCAGCGGGTTCGCGTCGAGCCATTCCTGGTTGACGTATGCGAAGAAGTCATCACCCGGCTCGATCTCGTCCGAAAGCAGTTCGGGGTCGACGCCCCATTCGCCGAAGCTCATCGTCGGCGTGGCGCTCTCGGCGCTCTCTTCCGCCGCGTCGTCGGCGAGCGTTTCGATGGCCTCGCCGCCTTCATGCGCCGCAGCGGGCAGGACGATGGTCAGGGCAAGGGCGATGGCGCTGGCGCCGGACAGCGCGGTGCGAGTGATCATGGTGCGAATTCCCGATTTGGTGTTTGACCGCGCCTTAGGCTCCCCCGCCTTGCGGTGCGGCGTATGCGGCGGGAGATACGCGCCCGCCGGGCGAAAGGGTGCGCGCTCGTCCGAGCGGAACCGCGTTTCATCGAAAAGAGAGGGCTCAGGCCGCTTCGGTGTCGGCGAATTGCAGCCGCGCGAGCCGGGCGTAGAGCCCGCCTGCGGCGGCGAGCTGTTCGTGCGTGCCCTGTTCGACGACCTCGCCGTGCTCCAGCACAACGATCCGGTCCGCCGCGCGCACGGTCGCCAGCCTGTGAGCGATCACAAGGGTAGTGCGCTCGGCCATGAGCTTTTCCAGCGCCTCCTGCACCAGCCGCTCGCTTTCGGCATCGAGCGCGCTCGTCGCCTCGTCGAGCAGCAGGATCGGCGCGTCGCGCAGCAGGGCGCGGGCGATCGCGACGCGCTGCTGCTGGCCGCCCGAAAGCTGTGTCCCGCCCTCGCCGAGATAGGTGTCGAGCCCGTCCGGCAATTCGCGCAGGAAGCCCTCGGCATTGGCCGCGCGCGCCGCTTCCCAGATTTCCTCGTCGCTCGCGTCCCACTTGCCGTAGCGCAGGTTGTCGCGCGCGTCGGCGCTGAACAGCACCCCGTCCTGCGGGACCAGCGCGAGGCGGTCGCGGATCGCCGCCGGGTCGGCCTTGGTCAGCGGCACGCCGTCCAGCCGGATCGTGCCCGCCTGCGGATCGTAAAAACGCTCGACCAGCTGGAAGATCGTCGACTTGCCCGCGCCAGACGGCCCGACGATGGCGACGGTCTCGCCCGGCTCGATTTCAAGCGTGAAGTCCTTCAGCGCCGCCGTTTCGGGCCGCGCGGGATAGCGGAAAGTGACATTGCGGAACGACAGGCTGCCGCGCGGCGGCTCAGGCAGGCGCTCGGGCCGCTCGGGCGCGGCGATGGCGGGCTTCGCCTCGAGCAGTTCGGCGAGCCGGCTCGCCGCCCCCGCCCCGCGCAGCAATTCGCCGTATACTTCCGTCAGCGCGGCGAAGGAGCCCGCGACGATCCCCGCGCCGAAGACGAAGGAGAGGATCGTGCCGCCCGTGATCTCTCCGGCGGCGACGCCTTCCGCCCCGCGCCACAGCAGCAGCACGATCGAGCCGAAGATCGCAAGGATGATGAGCGCGGTCATAGCCGAGCGCAGCACGATACGGCGTTTCGCGGTGTCGAAAGTCCGCTCGACCGCGCCGCCGAAACGGTCCGCCTCGCGGGTCTGCTGGTTGAAGCTCTGCACGATCTTCATCGCGCCCAGCACTTCCGTCACCATCGCGCCGACATCGGCCACGCGGTCCTGGCTGTCGCGCGAGATCGTGCGGATGCGGCGGGCGAAGAAGACGATAGGCAGGATCACCGCCGGGATGCCGAGCGCGAGCCAGATGGTAAGCTCGGGCAGGAGCCAGAACAGGTAGACGGTCCCGCCGATGCCGAGAAAGGCGTTGCGCAAGGCGACCGAGACGGTCGTGCCGACCACGGTCTCGATGATCGCGGTGTCGGCGGTCATCCGGCTGGAGATTTCCTTGGGACTGTTGGCTTCGTAGAAACTGGGCGACAGGCGCATCAGGTTGCCGTGGACCTTGCGGCGGATGTCGGCGACCACCCGTTCGCCGAGCCAGCTGACATAGTAGAACCGCACCGCCGTGCCGATCGCGATGACGACGACGATCACCAGCAGGTAGCGGAACCAGCGCCCGATGTCCCCGGCGCCCTCTGCGCCGCCGCCGGCGAAACCGCGGTCGACGATCAGCTGCAGCGCCGCCGGGATCGCCAGAGTGCCTGCCGCGGTGACGGTCAGCGCAACCAGCGCGAGCAGGACTTCGCGGGGGTATTTCGCCGCCTCGCGGTAGACCATGCGCAGCGGAGCGAGCGAACGCGGCTTCTTGGCTTCGCCTTCGGACAGGGTGTCGAGCTCGGCCTCCTCGGCGATCTCGCGGGCCTCATCGACCTCGCTCTCGATCTCGTCCCCGGGCGCGATGCGTGCTGTGGTATCCCCGTCCATGATGGAGCGACTTAATGGCAGGCCGGGCGGATTTCACGTGTAAAAAGTGCACTGCAAGCGCGCAAAGCCCGGTTTCTCCCCATATTGTGCATTGCACAACGCCCGGCGAGGGGCCATCTAGCGCCCGCAGGGCGCGCATCCGCGCCGCACGATTCATCGCCCGCGCGCCGGGGATCCGCGCGGCAAGGAAAGACGGGAGCGCAATGCTTTACCAAGCCTATGAACTCCAGCGCAGCTGGCTCAACGGTGCGAGCCTGTGGGCCACCATGAGCATGGAAGCCCTCACCAACCCGGCCAACCCGCTGGGCTACACCCCCTTCGCCGGCGTAGCCGCGAACGCCCTCGATGTCTTCGCCCACGCGACCGCGACCTATGGCAAACCGGCTTTCGGCATCACCGAGGTCGAATCCGGCGGCAAGACCTGGCCCGTGATCGAGGCGACCGTGGTGAACAAGCCCTTCGGCGACCTCAAGCGCTTCCGCCTCGACGGGATCGAGGAGCATGAAGGCAAGCCGCGCCAGAAACTGCTGATCGTCGCGCCGATGAGCGGGCATTTCGCCACCCTGCTGCGCGGCACGGTGCGGCGGATGCTGGAAGCTTACGAGGTCTACATCACCGACTGGGCCGATGCGAAGCTGGTACCGCTGCACGAAGGGAGCTTCGACCTCGACGACTACATCGATTACCTGATCGAATTCCTCGAATATATCGAGAGCGTCGAGCCCGGCCAGCGTCCGCACATGATGGCGGTGTGCCAGCCCTCGGTCCCCGCCTTCGCCGCGACCGCGCTGATGAACCTCCACAAGTCGCCCGCGACGCCTGCGACCCTGACCATGATGGGCGGGCCCATCGACACGCGCGAAAGCCCGACCAGCGTCAACGATCACGCGATGAAGCGCCCGATCGAATGGTTTCGCCAGTCGGTCATCGCCACGGTCCCGATGAACTATCGCGGGGCGGGCCGGCGCGTCTATCCCGGCTTCATGCAGCTTTCCGCGTTCATGAGCATGAACCTGCAGAGCCACATGATGAGCCATTACGAGATGTTCAAACACCTCACCGAAGGCGACGAGGAAAGCGCGCAGGCGACCAAGGACTTCTACGACGAATACCGCAGCGTGTGCGACATGACGGCGGAATTCTATCTCCAGACGGTCGAGGAGGTGTTCCAGAAGCACTCGATCCCCAACCGCACCTTCGAGCACAAGGGCGAGA
Source organism: Erythrobacter sp. (assembly GCF_011765465.1). NCBI lineage: Bacteria > Pseudomonadati > Pseudomonadota > Alphaproteobacteria > Sphingomonadales > Erythrobacteraceae > Erythrobacter > Erythrobacter sp. Next base: position 2,516,089 of record NZ_CP050265.1, read on the forward strand.
TCGTCGACATCACCGAGATCACCGACACCGCGCTCCTGGCAATCGAGGGCGAGCGCGACGACATTTCAGGGGTCGGCCAGACCAAGGCGGCGCTCAAGCTGACGCCGAAACTCGCGGACGAGATGAAGCGCTATTACCTCGCCGAGGGCGCGGGGCACTACGGCATCTTCAACGGCAGCAAGTGGCGCAAGAAAATCGCGCCGGTGGTCGAGGAATTCATCGCCGCGCACTCTTGAGCAGGGGCGTCCATCCGGGCGCACATCCTCGCTAGACGCGCAATGTCCTTATCGGCCTACCGCTTCGCTACTTGAGGCCGGATAGAACCTTTTCGGCCTACCGCTTCGCTACTTGAGGCCGGATAGAACCTTTTCGGCCTACCGCTTCGCTACTTGAGGCCGGATGCTGTGCCCGCTGCGCAGGCGGCTCCGGTCACGCCCGGCTCGGCGGCGGGCGCAGGAGTTGGCGGGCGAAGAGGAACAGCCCGCGATAGAACAGGTAGGTCAGCGCGCCCGCGAGGACCGGCAGGCCGGGCGGGTCGAAGGGCACTGCCCCGCTCCACAGCGCCCGCGACCACAGCGGCCCCGTCAGCATGAGGTGCGCCGCGATGGCGAGCGCGACGCCCGCCGTGTCGGCGGCGAGCTGCGGGACGGGCAACTTGCCCAAGAGCCACGCCAGCCCCCGCGCGAGCGCGCACAAGGTTACCGTGCTCGCCAGCGTGAAGCCGAACCATGCGAGCGGCGCGGCGGCGAAGGGCGAGCCCTCGCGGCTTACATGGTCCCAGTAATCGAAGGCGGTCGAGACACCGACCAGCGCGAAAAGCCAGAACCAGTGGGAGGCGAGAAGCGAACCCCTTGCCTGCGCCTCACCGGTTCCGGCCTCGCTCGTCATCGCGTCCTCAGAAGACCTCGAACAGCCCCGCCGCGCCCATGCCGCCGCCGACGCACATGGTCACGACGACATATTTCGCACCGCGGCGCTTGCCTTCGATCAGCGCGTGGCCGGTGCAGCGCGCGCCGGTCATGCCGTAGGGGTGGCCGATCGAGATCGAGCCGCCGTTGACGTTGAGGATGTCGTTGTCGATGCCGAGCTTGTCGCGGCAGTAGAGCACCTGCACGGCGAAGGCTTCGTTCAGCTCCCATAGCCCGATGTCGTCCATCTTGAGCCCGGTGGCCTTGAGCAGCTTCGGAATCGCGAAGACCGGGCCGATGCCCATTTCGTCGGGCTCGGTCCCGGCGACCGCCATGCCGACATAGCGGCCGAGCGGCTCGAGGCCCTTCTTCTCGGCGAGCTTGGCTTCCATCAGCACGCTCGCCGCCGAACCGTCCGAAAGCTGCGAGGCGTTGCCCGCGGTGATGACCTTGTCCGGGCCCATGACGGGGTTGAGCGACTGGAGCCCTTCCAATGTGGTCGAGGGGCGGTTGCCCTCGTCCTTGGTGATGGTGACTTCCTGTTGGGAGACCTCGCCGGTTTCCTTGTCCTTGACCATCATCGTGGTCGTCACCGGCACGATCTCGTCGTCGAACTTGCCCGCTTCCTGCGCGGCCGCCGTGCGCATCTGCGACTGCAGCGCGTATTCGTCCTGGGCCTCGCGGCTGATGCCGTAGCGCGCGGCGACGGTTTCCGCCGTGCCGAGCATGGGCATATAGATATCCTTGTGCATCGCGATCAGCGAGGGATCGGGCGCGACGCGCATTTCAGGCGTCTGGACCATCGAAATCGAATCCTGACCGCCGCCGACGACGATATCCATGTTGTCGACCGTGATCTGCTTCGCCGCCGTGGCGATCGCCATCAGGCCGGAGGAGCACTGGCGGTCGATGGTCTGGGCCGCGACCGTGACGGGCGCGCCGCCGCGCAAGCTCACCTGGCGACCGATATTGCCCGACTGCGTGCCCTGGGTGAGGACGCAGCCCCACACGACGTCGTCGATCTCGGCGGCGTCGATCCCGGCACGCTCGACCGCGGGTTTGAACGAATAGGCTCCCAGCGTCGCGCCGGGCGTGGCGTTGAAGCCGCCCTTGTAGGCGCGGCCGATGGGAGTGCGGGCGGTGGAAACGATGACGGCGTCACGGGTCATGGGAGGGGGTATCCTTGTTATGTGAGGGCGCGCCCCCGCGCGGGGGCGGGGGCGCGGTCAATCAGAAGCGCGCGCCGCAACGGGCGCGGGATGCCTCAGACGAAATACTGGGTGATCCACTCGCAGATCAGGGCGGGCTTGTCCTCGCCCTCGATCTCGATCGTGATCTCGGCGGTCTGCTGCCACTGGCCGGGGCGCTTCTCGATCATCTCGACGAGCTTCCAGTGCCCGCGAATCCGCTTGCCGACGCGCACCGGCGCGATGAAGCGCGTCTTGTTGCCGCCGTAGTTCACGCCCATCTTGACGTTGTCGATCTTCGGCATATCGCTGTTCGCGCCGAGATAGGGGATCATCGACAAGGTCATGAAGCCGTGGACGATGGTCCCGCCGAAGGGCGTCAGCTTGGCCTTTTCCTCGTCGACATGGATGAACTGGTGGTCGCCGGTCGCATCGGCGAACATATTGACCTTTTCCTGCGTCATCTCGACCCATTCACTGGTGCCGATGTGCTCGCCGACCTTCGCGGCCAGTTCTGCGGGATTCATGGGGCTCTCCTCGTCCAGTTGAAACGTCCCGATGGGAATTCGCGGCGCTTCATGGCGCATGGAAGCGCGCGTTGCAATCGCTGGCGCAGCCCCGTCAGCCTGCCGCTACGGCTCCGGGCGCAGGCGCCTTGTGCGCGGAACGCTTCGTCACGGCGCGCGCGCTCCGCTCGAGCCCCGCGCGCGCCGAATCGAGCCGCTTGCAATAGGTCGCAAGGCCGATCTGAAGCCCGATGATCATCAGCATGACCGGCTGGTAGCCGATCCCCTGGAACAGCGCGCCGACGAGATAGACGAGGCTCGCAAGCTGCAGCGCCACCGCCATCGGCGCTATCCACGCCTCCCTTTCGTCCGTCTCGCCCTTCCAGCGCCGGATGATCCGTTCCATCTGCACCACGCCCAGCCCCTGCAGCGCGAGCCAGATGGCGAGGCCCGGCCAGCCCTGCTCGCCCAGCAGCTCGAAAATCGCGGAGTGATAGGCGCGTCCCTCGTCGGTCACTTTCTTGTAGCGCACGCTCGAGGTGTTCCCCTCGCCCTCGCGCACGGGCATGACGTAGGTGAAGCTGTTGCCGCGATAGGCATCGAATCCGCCGCCGAAGGGATGCTCCTTGGCGTAGTCGAGCGTCCATTCCCACACCGCCACCCGGGTAGAGGCGCTTTCGTCGCCCGAAGGCTGGGTGATCGTCGCCATGCGCTCGTAATAGCTCTGCGGCAGGAACGGCAGCGCCATCAGCCCGGCCAGCCCGGCGGCCACGACATAGAGCACCCGCCGCTTGACATAGCGCAGCAGCAGCACGCCGAGCACCGCGATGCAGACGAGCCCGGTGCGCGCCTCGGTCCCGATCGGGACCAGCAGGCAGGCGAAGATCAGCGCCGCGGCGAAACACGTCACCGTCCAGTGCGAGCGGAACACGGTCCCGAACCGGGTGAACCACCAGATCAGCGGGGTCAGCGCGATGGCAACCGTCGCCAGCGTCGAACTTTCGTAGATCCCGGAATTGTCGTTGACGAGGAAATTGAGGCTGCCGTAGCCCCCGCCGCCCAGCACGGTCTTCATCCCCGTCCCGATGACGATGGTCGCGACCGACAGCACCAGGGTGAGCGCCAGACCCTCGATCCGCGCGCGGGTCGTCAGAGTGAAGGGCAGGAAGATCGCGAACAGCAGCGCCTTCCACACCCAGTCCCACTTGGTCGCGGCTTCCTCGGGGAAATCGGCGTTCCCTGTGGTCCACCAGCAATAGCCGAGCAGCATGACGAGCAGCGCCTGGCGCAGCGTGAAGCGCGCGCCTTCCTTGCGGTCGAGCACGATCCACCCGCCGAAAGCCGCGGCAAAGGCGATCAGCGAGACGGGCAGCGAAGTGATGAGCGAATAGCCGATCCGCTGCGGCGCGATGATGTCGATATAGACGTAGAGCAGCACCCACACGAAGGGCCGCTTGATGCCGAGCACCAGCACATAGGCGATGAAGGCGAGGAAGACGAGGTCGAGCATCCCTGTTGCCCTACCGCTTTGCTGCTTGAGGGCGGGACCGCCTTGCTGCTTGAGGGCGGTTGGCCGCCCCACGCTTCGTTGCTCGATGGCCGGGCCGCTGCGTTGCCCCGGCGCGGGGCGCGGCGTCGTCGCCGGTCTGGTCTGACGCGATGTTCCCCGCCTGCGCCGCGCGGCGCGCGGCCTTGCGTCCGGCGGGGCTCTGCGCGCGGCGCTTCGCCTCGGCCTCCCCGGCCAGTTCGCCCACCAGCGGGTCGGCATCGACATCGCCTCTCAGCGCCAGGCGCAGGAGCGCGATGGCGAGCAGGCCGTGGCCTATGGCAAGGGCGAGTTGGTCGATCATCGAAACGCGTTTCCGTCGCGCCCGCGGGCATGAGGCCCGTGCGCTTTCGGCAGGCATACAGGCGCGCAGTTGACGCGCCGTTAAGCACGCGCGCGCTAGGGAAGCGGGCATGACCCGCGTGCTCCACGTCCTCGACCACTCGCTGCCGCTCCACAGCGGCTACACCTTCCGCACGCGCGCGATCCTGAAGGCGCAGCAGGCGCTCGGGCTCGAGGTGCGGGGGATCACCGGGCAGCGGCACAATATCGAGCCGGGCTCGGGCGGGGGCGAGAAAAGCCCGGAAGCGGCCGACGGCCTGACCTTCCACCGCACGCCGGGCGAGCCGTCCGGCCCGCTCCTGCTCGCCGAAGCGCGCGAGGTGCGCGCGCTCTCGGGCGCGATCCGGACGCTCGCGCGCGAATGGCGGCCCGACGTGCTTCACGCTCATTCGCCCGCATTGGGCGGCGCGGCGGCGCTGATGGCGGGGCGGGCGCTCGGCCTGCCGGTGGTCTACGAGATCCGCGCCTTCTGGGAGGATGCCGCGGTCGGCAACCGGACGGGGCGGGAAGGATCAGCCAAATACCGCCTCACCCGCGCGCTCGAAACCGAAGTGGCGAAGCGCGCCGATGCGCTGTTCACGATCTGCGAGGGGCTGCGCTCCGACCTCATCGCGCGCGGCATTCCCGAGGGGCGCATCGGGGTCATGCCGAACGGGGTGGACCTGTCGCTTTTCGGAGAACCCGTGGCCCGGGACGAGGCTCTGGCCGGGGAACTGGGCCTTGCGAGCAATGCCCCGGTGATCGGGTATATCGGCAGCTTCTACGCCTACGAAGGCGTGGACGACCTCATCGCCGCCATGCCGGCCCTGCGCGAGCGCCACCCCGGCGCGCGGCTGCTGCTGGTCGGCGGGGGCGAGATGGACGGCGAATGGCGCGCCGCCGCCGCCCGCCTGCCCGAACCCGGCGCGGTGATCTTCACCGGGCGCGTGCCGCACGGCGAGGTGGAACGGTATTATTCGCTCATCGACGTGCTCGCCTATCCGCGCAAGAAGCAGCGCCTGACCGATCTCGTCACGCCCCTGAAGCCGCTGGAGGCGATGGCGCAGCGCCGCCTCGTCGCCGCGAGCGATGTCGGCGGGCACCGCGAGCTCATCACCGACGGCGTCACCGGCACGCTTTTCGCCCCCGACGATCCCGCCGCCTGCGCCGCGGCGCTCGCTGAGCTCATCGACCGGCGCGCGGACTGGGACGCCCAGCGCGAGCGCGCCGCGCGCCATGTCCGCGCGCGCCACGACTGGCTGGCGAATGCCCGGCATTATCTCGGCGTTTACCAAGCCCTGCTAGCGGACGGGAACCGCGCGGGCAGCGCGGCTCTTTCACTCGAAGGAAACGGGGCGCGATGAAACCGGGGCACATCATGGCACGGCTGAAGACGCCGCTGATGGCGGGGCGCGATGCGACGGGTCGGCATGAGGCCGAAGCGTCTCCCCCGCGCCGACGGTCGGAGAGACGCGCGCGGCGCGCTTCGCTCGCCGCGCATCCGGCCTTCGTGCCGCTGGTCGCGCTGTGGGGCGCGGCGCTTTTCGGGCTGGCCGTGCTCGTCCTGCCGCCCGCCGCGACCGCGAGGGCCGCGTTGCTCACCGGGCTCGACGCGCTCGGCGCGATGGCCCATTTCCTGTTCGCCGCGCTTGCCGCCATGGCAGGGGGCGCGCTCGCCTTCGGCATCGCGCGGGCGCTGTCGCACAAGGCGAAGGCGCGCTCGGGCGGGCCCGCGATCGTCCTGAGCGCGCGCCGCAAGATGAGCCCGGACACAGCGACACAGGCCACCGACCCGATCAATCCGCGCGAGGAACTCGGCAGCGAGAGCCTCGACGCGCCGCTCGAGGATATGCCGCTGGGGATGGAGGCCGGCGATTGGCTCGATGAAGCCGACACGCTGGATACCGCGGAGAATCGCGCGGAGGAGGCCGGGCAAGCGGGACCGCAACCGGCAGCCGAACCGGACAGCGCCCCAAACGAGGCGCCCGACAGCGCAGGCACCGACGCCGGGGCCGCCGCCGAAACCGCCCGGCGCGAATCCGCGTCTGCCGCGACGGGCGAGCTCCAAACCACCCCACCCTCGCTCGACCTCGCCGGGTTCGCCGCCTTGCCGGGGCGCAACGCGGTATGGGTCGAAGGGCCGCTTCCCGACGGCCTCGCCGGCCCCGAGGCCGCGCAGGCGGCAACGCCGCGCGCGCCCTCTCCCGAAACTCCGACCCGGTGCGCAGCCCCGTCCGCGCACGGGTCCGCCGCGCTCGCGCGGCTGCGCTCGACCCCGGCGGAGGATCTCAGCCTCGTCGAGATGGTCGAGCGACTCGCCGCAGCGCTGCACGAGCGCCAGGCCGCCGATGCCACTCGACCGCGTGCGGCGGGAACCGGTTCTCACGCAGGCCGTGACGCCGCCCTCGCCGAGGCGCTGAAGGCGCTCGGCGAGCTTGCCGGGGACCGCGCCCAGACGCCTGCCGGAGCGGGCGAGGCGGGTGAACTCGCCGCCGCCCTCGCGCGGTTGCATGATATGCGCGGCGCCGCCTGAATAGGCGCATGGCGCGCAACAGGGCGCGCTTTCCAACAGCGCGGAGCAATGAAACAATCGCCGCCACGCGGACAGGCGAAATATTCATTCGCCTTTCGCGGTTGCAAAATCGCTTTTCCATCTCCATTAGGATTGTGAACCTGCATGGGGCGGGCGACGGCGCTTGTCTCCCATGTTGAAATGCAAGCCGGCACACCCCCTCGCGCCCGGCCCCGACCGAGACGGAAAAGGGCAAGCAGCGAGCCGGCATCTGACAGAGTGGAACCGAGCCATGGGATACCCAGCTTCCCAGGGTCTTTACGACCCCAGAAACGAACACGACGCCTGCGGTGTGGGGATGCTTGCCCATATCAAGGGCGAGAAGACCCATGGCATCATCGAGCAGGCGCTCGAGATCCTCGAAAAGCTCGACCATCGCGGCGCGGTGGGGGCCGACCCGCTGCTGGGCGACGGGGCGGGCATCCTGATCCAGATTCCCGACCCGCTTTTCCGCCGCTGGGCCGACGAGCACGGCCACGACCTGCCGCAGCCGGGCGATTATGCGGTGGCGATGTGCTTCATGCCGCAGGACCGGGCGGCGCGCGATTACGTCGCCGAAAAGTTCGAGGCTTTCACCGAGAAGGAAGGCCAGCGCTTCATCGGCTGGCGCGACGTGCCGGTCACGCTCGACGGGCTGGGCGATGCGGTGATCGAATCGATGCCGGTGATCCGTCAGGCGGTGATCGCGCGCGGGGATAGCTGCGCCGACCAGGACGCGTTCGAGCGCAAGCTGATCGTCATCCGCAAGCAGGTGCTCAACCCGCTCGCCGAGCTCGAGGTGAAGAAGGGCCTGCCGGGCCTCACCCAGACCTACCTGCCGAGCTTTTCCAGCCGCACCATCGTCTACAAGGGCCTGCTGCTGGCGACGCAGGTCGGCAGTTTCTACGACGACCTGCGCGATCCCGATTGCGTTTCCGCGCTCGGCCTCGTTCACCAGCGGTTCTCGACCAACACCTTCCCAAGCTGGCGGCTCGCCCACCCCTATCGCTTCATGGCGCATAATGGCGAGATCAACACGGTGCGCGGCAACGTGAACTGGATGAACGCGCGCCGCCGGACGATGGAAAGCGAGCTGCTCGGCCCCGATCTCGACAAGATGTGGCCGATCATCCCGCACGGCCAGTCGGACACGGCCTGTCTCGACAATGCCTTGGAACTGCTGCTGGCGGGCGGATATTCGCTGCCCCATGCGATGATGATGCTCATCCCCGAGGCGTGGGCGGGCAACGACCTGATGGATCCCGACCGCCGCGCCTTTTACGAATACCACGCCGCGCTGATGGAGCCTTGGGACGGACCTGCCGCTGTGTGCTTCACCGACGGGCGCCAGATCGGCGCGACGCTCGATCGCAACGGCCTGCGCCCCGCGCGCTATTGCGTGACCAAGGACGACCTCGTCTGCCTCGCGTCCGAAAGCGGCGTGTTGCCGTTCGCCGAAGAGGAAATCGTGCGCAAGTGGCGGCTCCAGCCCGGCAAGATGCTGCTGATCGACCTCGAACAGGGCCGCATCATCGAGGACGAGGAATTGAAGGCCGACCTCGCCAAGGCGGAGCCTTTCGCCAAGTGGCTCGAACAGGCGCAGTTCAAGCTTCAGGACATCGACCATATCGAACCCGATCTCGCCGCCGTACCCGAAGGGCCGACGACGCTGCTCGAGCGCCAGCAGGCGTTCGGCTACACGCAGGAGGACCTCGCCCGCTTCCTCGAACCGATGGGCGTGAAGGGCGACGATCCGGTCGGCTCGATGGGGACCGACACGCCGCTCGCCGTGCTGTCGGACCGCTCGCGCCTTCTCTACGATTATTTCAAGCAGAACTTCGCGCAGGTCACCAACCCGCCGATCGACCCGATCCGCGAGGAACTGGTGATGAGCCTGACCTCGATGATCGGGCCGCGCCCCAACCTGCTCGGCCATGATGCAGGGACGCACAAGCGGCTCGAAGTCGACCAGCCGATCCTGACGAACGAGGACCTCGCCAAGATCCGCTCGGTCGAAGAGGCGTTGGACGGGGCGTTCCGCTGCGCCACCATCGACATCACCTGGGACGCGGCAAGCGGGGCCGAGGGCCTCGAAATGGCGCTGAAGGAAATGTGCTGGGCCGCGACCGAGGCGGTGCTGCAGGATCACAACATCCTCATCCTGTCCGACCGCACGCAGGACGAGAACCGCGTGCCCATGCCCGCCCTGCTGGCGACCGCGGCCGTGCATCACCACCTCGTGCGGCAGGGCCTCAGGATGCAGACCGGGCTCGTCGTCGAAACCGGCGAAGCGCGCGAGGTGCACCATTTCTGCGTGCTCGCGGGCTACGGCGCGGAAGCGATCAACCCCTATGTGGCCTTCGAGACGCTGGAAGACCTGCGCGCCAAGAAGCACCCCGAGCTTTCCGCCGAAGACGTGCGCGCCAACTATATCAAGGGCGTGGGCAAGGGCATCCGCAAGGTCATGTCCAAGATGGGCATTTCGACCTACCAGAGTTACTGCGGCGCGCAGATCTTCGACGCGGTCGGCCTGTCATCCGAATTCGTCGAGAAGTATTTCACCGGCACGGCCAGCATGATCGAAGGCATCGGCCTTGCCGAAGTCGCCGAGGAAGCGCTGCGCCGCCACGCGCAGGCATACGGCGACAACCCGCTCTACAAATCGATGCTCGACGTCGGCGGCATCTACCAGTTCCGCCTGCGCGGCGAACAGCACGCCTGGACGCCGGAAAACATCGCCAAGCTGCAACACGCCGTGCGCGGCAACAAGCCCAAGGACTATGAGGAATTCGCGGCATCGATCAACGAGCAGTCCGAACGCCTGCTGACGATCCGCGGCCTGCTCGAATTCCGCAAGGCCGACGAACCGCTGCCTCTGGAAGAGGTCGAACCGGCGAGCGAGATCGTGAAGCGCTTTTCCACCGGCGCGATGAGCTTCGGCTCGATCAGCCATGAGGCGCATTCGACCCTCGCCATCGCGATGAACCGCATCGGCGGGCGCTCGAACACCGGCGAGGGCGGCGAGGAGCCGTTCCGGTTCAAGCCGATGGATTCGGGCGATTCGATGCGCAGCCGGATCAAGCAGGTCGCTTCCGGCCGCTTCGGCGTGACGACCGAATATCTCGTCAATTCGGACGACATCCAGATCAAGATGGCGCAGGGCGCGAAGCCCGGCGAGGGCGGGCAGCTGCCCGGGCACAAGGTCGACAAGCGGATCGGCGCGGTGCGCTATTCGACCCCGGGCGTGGGGCTCATCTCCCCGCCGCCGCACCACGACATCTATTCGATCGAGGATCTCGCCCAGCTGATCCACGATCTCAAGAACGTGAACCCCGAAGCGCGCATTTCGGTCAAGCTCGTCTCCGAAGTCGGCGTCGGCACGGTCGCGGCGGGCGTGTCCAAGGCACGCGCGGACCACGTCACCATTTCCGGCTACGACGGGGGCACGGGCGCCTCGCCGCTGACCAGCCTGACGCACGCGGGCAGCCCGTGGGAAATCGGCCTCGCCGAGACGCAGCAGACGCTGCTTTTGAACGACCTGCGCTCGCGCATCGCGGTGCAGGTCGACGGCGGGCTTCGCACCGGGCGCGACGTCGCCATCGGCGCGCTATTGGGCGCGGACGAATTCGGCTTCGCCACCGCCCCGCTGATCGCGGCGGGCTGCATCATGATGCGCAAGTGCCACCTCAACACCTGCCCGGTCGGCGTCGCGACGCAGGACCCGGTGCTGCGCGCGCGCTTCATGGGCCAGCCCGAGCACGTGGTGAACTATATGTTCTACGTCGCCGAGGAACTGCGCGGCATCATGGCCGAAATGGGCTTTCGCACGGTGGACGAGATGGTGGGCCGGGTCGACCGGCTCGATTTCACGCGGATGGATCGCCACTGGAAGGCGCGCGGGATCGATCTCACCCGCATCCTCCACCGTGTGCCGCTGGCCGACAACGCGAGCCTGCGCAACACCGAAGGGCAGGACCACGGGCTCGATGCGGCGATGGACAATATCCTCATCGAGGAATGCCGCGAGGCGATCGAGAACGGCACGCCGGTCGAGCTGCGCCACGAAGTGCGCAACGTCAACCGGACGGTCGGCACGATGCTTTCGGGCGAAATCGCGCGGGTCCACGGCCACGAAGGGCTCGCGCCCGACACGGTGTGCATCCACCTCACCGGGGTCGCCGGGCAGAGCTTCGGCGCATGGCTCGCGCACGGGGTGACGCTGGACCTCGTCGGCGATGCCAACGACTATGTCGGCAAGGGGCTTTCGGGTGGCCGCATCGTCGTGCGCCAGCCCGAAGGCGTGCCGCGCATCGCATCGTCGAACATCATCGTCGGCAACACCGTGCTCTACGGCGCGATCGCGGGCGAGGCTTTCTTCGGCGGCGTCGCGGGCGAACGCTTCGCGGTGCGCAATTCAGGCGCCATCGCGGTGGTCGAGGGCACGGGCGACCATGCCTGCGAATACATGACCGGCGGGGTCGTCGTGGTGCTCGGGCAAACCGGGCGCAACTTCGCCGCGGGCATGAGCGGCGGGCTCGCCTATGTCTATGACCCCGAAGGCCAATTCTCGAAACTGGTGAACCACGCGCAGGTCGATCTCGTGCCGATCAGCGCCGAACCCGACCGCGAGGAAGGGACGGGCCGCCCCTCGCAGCGGGCGCGCTCGGTGCACGATTTCGGCATGGGCGATATGCTGCGCCACGATGCCGAGCGGCTGCGCATCCTCGTCGAGCGCCACCAGCTCCACACCGGCAGCGCGGTGGCGAGCGAACTGCTGGCCGACTGGGACAATGCGCTCACCAAGTTCGTCAAGGTCATGCCGCGCGACTACAAGCGCGCGCTCGAAGCGCTCGAGGCAGAGCGGCTCGAAGCGGCCAGCGTCGCGGCGGAATAAGGCTCAAAAGGGCAAGGACATGGGCAAGGAAACCGGATTTCTCGAAATCGAGCGGCGCGACCGCGACTATCTCGACCCCGCCGAGCGGCTGAAGAACTACCGCGAATTCGTCGTCCAGCCGGATGACGAAACGCTGGCCAACCAGGCCGCGCGCTGCATGGATTGCGGCATTCCCTATTGTCACAACGGCTGTCCGGTGAACAACCTGATCCCGGACTGGAACCACCTCGTCTACGAGGACGACTGGAGGAACGCGCTCGACCTGCTGCACTCCACCAACAACTTCCCCGAATTCACCGGCCGCATCTGCCCCGCCCCGTGCGAAGCCTCGTGCACGCTCAACATCGTCGACCAGCCGGTCACCATCAAGTCGATCGAATGCGCCATCGTCGATCGCGGGTGGAAGGAAGGCTGGATCGAGCCGCAGGTGCCCGCGCACAAGACCGGCAAGTCGGTCGCGGTCGTCGGCTCCGGCCCCGCCGGGCTCGCCTGCGCGCAGCAGCTGGCGCGGGCCGGACATAGCGTCACCGTGTTCGAGAAGTCGGACCGCGTCGGCGGGCTGCTTCGCTACGGTATCCCCGACTTCAAGATGGAAAAGCACCTCATCAACCGCCGCTGCGTGCAGATGGAGGCCGAAGGCGTGACTTTCCGCACCAGCAAGGAAGTCGGCGTCGACATCTCCTTCAAGACGCTGGACGAGAATTTCGACGCGGTCGTGCTCGCGGGCGGGGCCGAGGATGCCCGCCAGCTCGCCATTCCCGGCGCGGAAATGCCGGGCGTGCGGCTCGCGATGGAATTCCTCACCCAGCAGAACAAGCGCGTCGCGGGCGACGACGAGGTTCGCGCCGCCCCGCGCGGCTCGCTGCTCGCCACCGGCAAGGACGTGGTCGTGATCGGCGGCGGCGACACCGGCTCGGACTGCGTCGGCACCTCGAACCGGCAGGGCGCGAAAAGCGTCACCCAGCTCGAAATCATGCCCAAGCCGCCCGAAAAGGAAGACAAGGCGCTGACCTGGCCCGACTGGCCGCTGAAGCTGCGCACCTCCTCCAGCCACGAGGAAGGCGCGAACCGCGACTGGGCCGTGCTGACCAAGCGCGTGATCGGCGACGGCGAAAAGGTCACCGGCCTCGAATGCGCGCGGGTCGAATGGGTGGACGGCCAGATGCGCGAGATCGTCGGCAGCGAGTTCACCATCCCCGCCGACCTCATCCTGCTCGCGATGGGCTTCACGGGGCCGAAGAAGGCCGGCCTGCTCGAACAGGCGGCGGTCGAACTGACCGACCGCGGCAACGTCAAGGCCGACACCGACAATTACGCCACCAGCGTGCCGGGCGTGTGGGCCTGCGGCGACATGCGGCGCGGGCAGAGCCTCGTCGTGTGGGCGATCCGCGAAGGCCGCCAGGCCGCGCGCGCGGTGGACGAGGCGCTGATGGGAGCCTCACAGCTCCCGCGCTGAGAGCGCGCGGGCCGCAAGGCTCCGATAAACCGGCGGTTCAGCTTCCTTGGGACAGCCTCTCTCCGGAGAAGGGCAGAAAGGGAGAGCGGAATGGCCGGATTGCGGATCGCAGGCACCCTGATCGGCGCGGGCCTGCTGGCGGCGGCCCCGGCGTTGGCGGAGGAGGCGGACGTGCCCGCCTACGCCCGGACCGCCTCGACCATCGCCACCGCCATATACGAGGGCGACGACCTTGCGGCGCGCGAAGACATCTTTCCGCTCCACCCGGCCGAATACGCCGAACTCGCCCGGCTCGCAGGATGCGACGGCGCTGCCCGGCCCACGGCAATGAAGCGCGTCGTGCAGATCGACTGGACCTGCGGCGAGGACAGCGCCCATGCGGGCCTTTCGCGCAGCACCGTGATGATGTTCGCCGAAGACGGCCGCCTCGTGCGCTTCGGGATCAACGCCCCGCTCGATGCGCTCGCGCCCACCCCCGCCGCGCTCGAGGAAGGCGGGCGCACCTACCCGCGGCGCATCGCCAACAGGCTCGGCGAAGCAATCGCGGCCGGGGAAGACCCGAGCCTCGGCGGCCTCCTGCCCATGACCGGCCTCGACCGGGAACGCCTGTCGGGCTTCGCGGGCGGGGATTACTATGTCTACAAACGCTCGAGGGGCACGGCGCTGGAGGGCGTCGACAGGGTGCATCGCATCCGCCTGCTCGACGCGGATCGCGCCTCGGCACGCATCGTCCATGTCTTCTTCGACGAGGAGGACCGACCGCTCGGCCTCGCCTTCGAGCCGGCGCGCGACCCGGCGTGGACACCCGACCCCCGCCGCGGCAATGCGGGCAGCGACGTGCCGGGCATCCGCTTGTGGGACGTCAGGAACAGCCAGGCCGCCGCGAGGGCCGCCCGGACGCTCCAGACCCCCGACGACTAGCGCACCGCCGCTCCGCGCGGCTGCCCACAGGGTTTATCGAGCGTAAATATCCCCAGCGATTCCAGCCACTTTGTCGCGTGCATACAATCCGCCCCGCATGGAGAGGCGCATCGTAGCGCGGCGCGATTGACCGGACGGCGATGCCCGGCCACTCCGCGCGTCGGAGAGGACAGGGCCGGCTGGCGCAGCGGTGTGACGGGCCGCCGCGCCGCGAAAGCCGGGCTCGAAGACGGGGGAAGAGGTCGCAATGTCGAGGAGGACCGGGCGTTCGCGCCCCGGACTGGCCGCGCTGCTGGCGGGCGCAGCGCTTGTCGCGGGCGTTCCTGCCCATGCCGAGGAACCGGCCCCTGCCGGAAGCACCGACGCCGAAGAACCCGCCCGAACCGACACGCCGAGGCCGCAGGCCGAGGCGCCCCCTCCGCCTCCCGCCCCTCCCGCAAAACCCGATTCCGGGCCGATCGACGTAAAGCTGGTCGTCTCGCAATTCGTCGATGCGCCGGTGGCGGGCGATGCGCCTTCGACCCTGCGCTATGCGGGCAGAGCCGATGCCTATGTCGACGTGAAGGGCCGCGCCTTCGGACTCGACGACAGCTGGACGCTCACCCTGCGGCCCGAGTTTACCTGGGGGAAGACGTCGAACGGCGAAATCGGCCTCATCCCCAACAACACCGCCCTGTTCCGGGGCGAGGGCGCGGGCGATTTCGACCTTTCGGCGAGCGTCTCGAAACGCTGGAACTCCGGCACCAAGCTGACGGTCGGCAAGGTCAACATCCTCGACCTAGCGGGCCAGCTGCCGGTCGTGGGGAGCAACGGGCATTATGGCTTCCAGAACCTCTCCCTCGCTCTGCCGCCTTCCGCGATCATCCCCAACACGATCACCGGCGCGCTGCTCGAAGTGCCGACCGAGGGCGCGCTCTACCGGCTGTGGGTGTTCGACCCCGCCTCGCAATACGAGCGCACCGGGTTCGAGACCGCTTTCGAGGACGGGGTCGCCTTCCTGGGCTCGGTCACCTTCCCGGTGAAGCTGGGCGGCAAGCCCGGTTTCTACGCGCTGAAACTGTCCGGCTCGACCCGCTCGGAAATCGCCGCCGACAACCTGCCCGCCGCACTCATCCCGCCGCCGGGGACCAGCTTCGGCAACACGCGCGGCGAATTCGGCGCGGTGCTCGCGGCCTACCAGTATCTCGGCGTCTGGCCCGAGGCTCCGGGCAAGGGATGGGGCATCTTCGGCCAGATCCACGGCACGCTGGGCGATCCGACCTTCCTCGATGCGAGCGGCTTCATCGGCGTCTCGGGCAATCCGCGAAAGCGCCCGCAGGACCGCTTCGGCGCGGCCTATTTCCGATATTCGCTGACCGACGAACTGGTCGAAGTGCTCGCGAACAGGGTCGGACTGGAGGACGAGGAAGGGGTCGAGGTCTTCTACACTTTCGGCCTTGCGAAAGGCGTCGAGCTCACGGCCAACGCGCAGTGGATCGACGGCGCGATCACCGCCCGCGACGACGGCGTGGTGACGGGGCTGCGGCTGACGACGGCGTTCTGAAGCGGGCCTCTCAGTCGGCGTAGCGCTCGACGATCCAGGCCATTTCGAGCAGGATGAAGCCGATCACCAGCGCGAGGTGGAAGCGGCGGTTGTCCCACCGGATCGCCGCGGCGCAAGCGATCGCGTAGCCGACCTGGCGCACCGGGTAGAGCGCACCGAGCGAGGCGAAATAGTCCGCGCCCTTCAATGCGGTGTCGACCATGTCGAACAGGAACAGCGCTCCCAGAAAGCCGAAGAACCAGCCGCGATGCTCGAAGAAATAGTCCTCGTAAGGCGCGCCCTCCTCCAGCTGGTCCGGGAACAGCAGCGCGGCGGTGAAGAAATGCAGCGAGGCGAAGAAGATGAGGAAGGCATAGGCTTCGAACGGCCACGCGCCGACCTGCGCGAGCGCGAATTCGAACCACCAGAAATGCGCGATCAGCAGGAGCAGGAAGATCGCCCACAGCGTGTGGACAAGATAGGGCGTGTTCTTGCGCCGGTTCTGCGCGAAGCCGGCAAGCCCGTTGAGAATCCGCGCGATGGCGAGCGAGGTGACCACGCCGAGGATGACCCGGACATGGGAAAAGGTCGCTTCGTCGAGCTGTCCCGGTTCGATTTCAGCGACCATCCGCGTGCCCCCTTCCCGCCGGCCGGGTGCCACAAGGGCAACCCGCAATGCAGCTTAGGCTGGCGCAGGCGGGGCGACCAGTTGCGCCCGCGAGTCTTCGACAGTCGTGTCGCTTTCAGTGCGACTGAAGCCGAGAGCGGACTGTCCGCTAACGACCCCATTGCAGACGAGAGCATTGCCGATACACTGCCCATGTGAAGACGGCTCCCATCGCGATTATTGTAGCGTCGGTCGGCATGGTTGCGGCAGGTTTCGGCCCGTCCACGGATCGCGCTTCCTTATGTGGCATCGCACGGGAGCAGTTGCAGCGCGGACTGAATATCGCGTCGGATGAGACATTTGTTTTCAAAACGCGGGACGAGGAAATGCTCATCAACTATGATGGCGATGTCGCTTCTCAGGTATCCCGTTTGAGAGATTTTCTAGAGAACTCCGATCTGCCGGGCCTCGGTTGGTGGCGGGTGAGAAACTCTGATCCTTGGGGTTCTGCTGGCTTTCCGATGGATGATTTTTCCAAGCGTGATCTTCAAGCGCTCGAAGCGATGCTGCTTGACGGTCCGATGAAGAACGCGGTCACAGAGTGCAGTAACGTGTCAGACCTGCTGGTTTCCAGAGGAATTGCCTTTGGTGACGATGCCGTTGATGCGGCGACTGATATGGACAACCGAACCTACGAGCACACAGTATCCGCGATCTATCTGCCCTATATATACGAGAACGGAACCTCCGCTCTCATGTTCGAAAGCAGATCTTGGGGCTGGTTGGCTGGTGCAGGCCAGCTTCTGAAGTTGAAGAAACAGCCGGATGGCGAATGGCTAGTAACGAACTCAACCTCGCTTTGGGTTTCTTGATGTCCGTTTCCCACCCACTTTCGGCCATTCGCCCCAAATCGACGACAGCCCGAAAGCAGCCCTAGCCCTGCCCGCGCCCGCGCGCCTGTACGGCGGCGCGGCGGGCCTCGACCTCTTCCGGAGACACCGCGCTGTTCGCCGCGCCCGATCTTTCGGCCTCCAGCGCCATGCCTTCGGCAAAGCTTTGCGCATAGCCGTCGTCGATCAGCCGCTTGTAGGCGGCGAGGAAAGCGGGGTCGATCTCGGCCATCGCCGCCGCGAGACGCCGTGCGAGTGGCATCAGTTCGCCCGGCTCGACCACGTGGTTGACGAGGCCCCATTCGAGCGCCTTGTCGGCGGGGAGGAAATTGCCGGTGAAGGCGAGTTCCTTGGCCCGCGAAATGCCGATCATGCGCGAGAGTTTCTGCGACAGGCCCCAGCCCGGCACGATGCCGACGCGCGCATGGGTGTCGGCGAAGCGGGCATTGCTGCTCGCCACCAGCACGTCGCAGGCGAGCGCGACCTCGAACCCGCCGGTGATCGCCACGCCGTTGATCGCGCCGATCACGGGCTTGGAACAGACCTCGATCGCGCGCACCGGGTTGTCGGCGGGGTCGGTCGCGTTGGCGCTGCCCAATGCGCCTTCCTCGCGCCCCAGTTCCTTGAGGTCGAGCCCGGCGGTGAAGGCCCGCTCACCCGCGCCGGTGAGGACGACGGCGCGCACGTCCTCGCGCCCGTCGACCTCCACCATCACCTCGTAGAGCCGCCGCCTCAACGAGCGGTTCAGCGCGTTCATCGCCTCCGGGCGGTTGAGCGTGACGGTGGCGATGCCGCCTTCGACATCGAGCAGCACGGTATCGGTCATGTCCTTCCCCCTAGTCCTGTCCCGCAGCGCAGCGCACGCAGGTCGCCACGCTCGGGTCGTGTTCGAGCCGTTTCGCCGCGATTTCCTCGCCGCAGGTCAGGCAATATCCCCATTCGCCTTCGTCCAGCCGTTCGAGCGCGGCGGCGATGCGTTTGCGCTCGGCGGCACGGCGGCGTTCCTGCGCCTGCGCCATCGCCTGCTGCTGCATCGCGTCCATGCGCGAAAGCCTGCCGACGCTGTCCTGTTGCAGCGTGACCGGCGCGCGGCCCTCGGCCCCGGCGCGGTCCTCCTCGTCCAGTTCGGCGGCGCGGCGGGTGAGCCGCTGCCTCGCTTCGTCCTCTCTCATGGCGCGCACCCTCCTACAGCCCCGGCGCGGGCGCAAGCCGCCTAAAGCGACCAGTCGATCGCCCCGCGCCCGTTTGCCTCGAGAAAGGCGTTGGCCTGGCTGAAAGGGCGCGAGCCGAAGAAGCCCGCATGGGCCGACAGCGGGCTCGGGTGGGGAGAGGCGAGAACGAGGTGGTGCGGTCCCTTGCCGAGGCCGGGCACGCGCCCTGCCTTCTTCCGCGCATGGCTGCCCCACAGGATGAAGACGGTGGGCAGTCCGCTCGCCGCCACCGCCGCGACGCAGGCATCGGTGACGGCATCCCAGCCGCGCCCGGCATGGCTGCCCGCCTTGCCCGCCTCGACCGTCAGCGTGTTGTTGAGCAGCAGGACGCCCTGCCGCGTCCATTTGGTGAGGTCGCCGGTATCGGGACGCGGCAGGCCGAGGTCGCTTTCCAGCTCCTTGAAGATGTTGACCAGCGAGGGCGGCGGCCGGACGCCGTGGCGCACCGAGAAAGCGAGGCCGTGCGCCTGCCCCTCCCCGTGATAGGGGTCCTGCCCGAGGATGACGACGCGCACCTTCTCCAATGGTGTCATGGCCAGCGCGGCGAGCCTTTCCCCGCGCGGGGGAAAGACCTGCTTGCCCGCCGCTTCCTCCGCCTTGAGCCAGCCGCCCAGCCGCCGCGCCTCGGGCGAGGCGAGGACGGGTTCGAGCGCCGGGCGCCAGCTTTCGGGGACGGGATCGGACATTCTCTCCTCCGGGCCAGCGGTGTATCCGAACGCCGCCACGCCGCGCCACTACGCCCTTTCCCTCTATCCCCAATCGGCGTAGGGCGCTTGCCCATGACAGTGCATTTCCACGAAGAAGACCTGCCCGAAGGCGTGCTCGCGGGCGACGGCGCGCTCGCGGTCGATACCGAGACGATGGGCCTCGTCACCCACCGCGACCGGCTGTGCCTCGTGCAGATTTCCGACGGGTCGGGCGATGAACACCTCGTGCGCTTCGGCCCCGGCAGCGATTACGCCGCGCCCAACCTGAAAGCGGTGCTGGCGGACCCGGCGCGGGTGAAGCTCTACCACTACGCCCGCTTCGATCTCGCCGCGCTGCATTACTATCTCGGCGTGATGGCCGCGCCCGTGTTCTGCACCAAGATCGCGAGCAAGCTGACCCGCACTTATACCGACCGCCACGGGCTCAAGAACCTGACCGACGAATTGCTGGGCGAGAGCATTTCGAAGCAGCAGCAAAGCTCCGACTGGGGCGGGCCCGAACTGAACGAGGCGCAGCGCGACTATGCCGCGTCCGACGTGCGCTATCTCCACCGGCTGCGCGAGGAGCTGACCGTGCGGCTCGCGCGCGAGGGGCGGACGGAGATCGCGCAGGCGTGCTTCGACTTCCTCCCCACCCGCGCGCTGCTCGACATCGCCGGTTGGGCCGAACACGACATCTTCAGCCACTCCTGACGGCCCCCTGACGCCATGGCGAAAGCGAAGCAGAAGCGCATCGAGACCGACGAGGCGAAGGCGCTGCGTTCGCGCCGCCAGCATTTCGCCGCGCCCGGCGGGTCGCATGATCGCCTGGTGGGATTTCTCGCTCGCGCGCTGCCGATCGGCGTCGGAATCGTCGCCGGGCTGATGGTCATTACGCCGCTCTCCCCGCGCGGCGAGGTGAGCTTCCTGCTCGACCGCAACCAGGTGGCGATGATCGACGAGCGCCTGTCGGTCGACAATGCGATGTATCGCGGGCGCGACGACAAGGGGCGGCCCTTCTCGCTGATGGCGGGCGAGGCGGTGCAGCGGTCGAGCGCGGAGGGGCTGGTGCGGATGAACGATCTCGTCGCGCAGATCCTTCTTCCCGAAGGCCCCGCGCGGCTCGCCGCAGAGGGCGGCATCTACGACATCGACAAGGAGATCGTGAATGTCACCGGCCCGGTCCGTCTGACCGCCGCCGACGGCTATTCGATGACCGCGCGCGGGGTTTCTGTGGACCTCAAGCAGCGGCTGATGACCGGCGATGCCGGGGTCGAGGGCGCGGTTCCGGCGGGAACCTTTTCGGCCCGGTCGATCCGCGCCGACATCGCCGCGCGCACGCTCGCATTGGAAGGCGACGCGCGGCTCACCATGATACCAGGCAAGCTGAGGATGCCGCAATGACCCGCAAGCCCACACAGCTCTCCCGTATCGCGCTCGCCTGGGGCGCGGCGGGCTTTCTCGGCACGATCGCGCTGATGGGCGGCATCTCGTCGCACGCGCAATCGATCGCCAGCCACGATTCGCGCGCGCCGGTGAACTACGCCGCCGACCGGATCGAACTGCAGGACCGCGCCAACCGGGTGGTGCTGTCGGGCGGAGTGGTGATCGAACAGGCCGACCTCACCATGCGCGCGGCGCGCACCATCGTCAGCTACGACGACAGCGGCGACCTGCGCATCGATCGCATCACCGCCACGGGGGGCGTCGTCGTCACCCGCGGCAACGAACGCGCGAGCGGGTCGAGCGCGATCTACGATTTCAATCGCCGGGTCATCACCATGGCGGGCGATGTGCGGCTGCGGCGCGGGACGGACACATTGAACGGCGGGCGGCTGGTGATCGACCTTGCGAGCGGGCTCTCGAGCGTCGACGGGCGCGCATCCGGCTCGGGCGCGAGCGGATCGTCCGACGGGCGCGTGACGGGCAGTTTCCAGGTGCCGCAGGAGGAATGAACTCCCGCCCTATCCGGCGCCTCAATAGGCGTTGGCGTGGCGCAGCACGAAGACGGTCTTGAAAAGGATCGCGATGTCGCGCAGCAGCGACCAGCCGGTGATGTATTCGAGATCGGCCTGCAAGCGGTCGGTCAGGTCCTTCTCCTGCTCGGTCGCACCGCGATAGCCGCGCACCTGCGCCAGCCCCGTCAGGCCGGGCTTCAGACAATGGCGCTGCCAATAATTCGCATCCACTTCCCAGAACAGCTTGTTGTTCGCCTTGCTCCCCAGCGCGTGCGGGCGCGGGCCGACGATCGACATCTCGCCCTTCAGCACGTTGAGGATCTGCGGCAGCTCGTCGATGCTGGTGCGGCGGATGAAGGCGCCGATCCGCGTGATGCGCTCGTCGTCGCGCCCGGTCGATCGGTCGCCGTTGGCATCGAGTTTTTCCTCCCGCATCGAGCGGAACTTGTACATCTCGAAGAACTGGTTGCCGCGCCCCATGCGGCGCTGGACGAAGAACACCGGCCCGCCGTCCTCGAGCTTGATCAGGATCGCCACCACGATCAGCAGCGGCGACAGCACGACAAGCGCGCCGAGCGCCACCACCGTATCGAAAGCGCGTTTCACGATGCGCGAACGCAGCGAGAGCGGGCCGTGCGAGACGACCAGTGAAGTGCGGTCCTGGTCCTCGTAGCGATGCACCCCGACCGCGCCGAGGCGATGCGCGGGCTCGCTCACGATCTCGCCATAGACGCCCGCCGATTTCAGCAGCACGGCCCAGCCCTCGCGCGCATCATAGGGGCAGGACACCACCACCTTGTCGCGGTTCTTCAGCAGCTTGCCGAGCCGGTCGCGCATATAGGGGTCGTGGCTCATCGGATCGAGATCGTATTTCGCCGCCGACACCGATGTCGCCCCGGCCAGCGCGAAGCTCGGCCCGCCGTCCTCGATCACCAGCAGGTTGCGCACCTGCCCGTTCCAGAACCGCTCGACCGCAAGCGGGACCAGCCGCCGCATGGAAGCCATCAGCAGCGCGGTGAGCAGCAGGCCGAGCGTCACCGAGACGCGGCTGAATTCGGCATTGGACTTGGTGTAGAAGGCGACGAAATTGAGCAGCGCCGCCGACAGCGCGAGCGCGGTCAGACCCTTGACCACGGCGTGATGCCAGTTCGTCAGCGCCTTGACGCCATAGGTCCCGTTGTAGAGCGCGATGGTGAAGAACAACGGGGTAAGGGTCTGTGCGGCGAGCATGGTGCGCTGGTCCCACAGGTCGCCGTCATACAGCAGGCCGCCGAGGAAGAATCCCGCCTGGATCAGCAGCCCGTCGAGCAGCAGCAGCGCGGCGTAGGCGCGCAGCCGACGACGCTCGAGCGAGGGAGCGATCTTGCGCTCCACTCCGTCCGGCGCAGCCACCCGCTTCAGGTTGGCGGAAAATTCATTCATTGCGCTATCGCACTCCCCGCATAGTGCGACCCCCCGTCTACGCGATCACCATTATCCCCGCAGCAACCATAATCAAGGTGTTTTTGCAGGTGCGAAGAACGCGCCGCCCCGTTTCATTACCGCTTCGCGGCGAAGCGTGCGATCTGCGCAAGGTCCTGCGCCAGCAGCAGGTCGGCGGCCTGGCTGTTCGTCATCAGGGCGCGGTGCAGCGCCGCCAGCCGGGGCACCAGCCGGTCGAGCTTGCGCACTTGCGACCCGCGCCCCGCGGGCGCGCTCCAGCAGGCGTATTGGCGGGCGATCTCGTTCTCTTCCTTCCAGAAGATGCCGAGCCGCGCCCGCGCGCCCCTGTCGAGACTGCCGAACGACCCGCGCGGGCCGACCGCCGCCATGATCCGCGCCAGCAGCGCCGCGCGGCGCTCGATCGCCAGCAGCAGCCCGACCGCGTTGAGCCCGTGCTCGCGCATCCGCCGCAGCTCTCCGGGCAGCGCGGCGATGTCCCCGCCGAGCACCGCGTTGACGACCGGCTGGAACCCGTCTTCCTCGGTCGCCGCGCCGATCGCGGCGTGGTCCTCTGCGCTCGCGGGCCGGGGCGATTGCGGGTCCGCCCCGACATAGAGCGCGAGCTTTTCGACCTCCGACCGGGCGAGCCGCAGGTCGAGCCCCGATCCGCGCGCGATCCGTTCGGCAAGGTCGCCGCCGAGACGCAGCCCCGCAGCATCGGCCATCGCCCGCACCGCGGCCGCCAGCGTCGCGACATCGGGCGGGTAGAACATCGCGACGAGCGCGTCCTTGCGCTTTTCCAGCAGCTTGGCGGTGCGCGACTTGTCGGTGGCGCTGGTCGCGACGACAATCACCGGGGCCGCCGCCCCCGCGCCCGTCTCGCCCGTCTCGATCAGCGCGGCGAGCGCATCATGCGCCTCGTCGCCCGAACAGCGCACGACGATGTGCCGCGCGCCCCCGAACAGCGAGACCGAGCGCGCCTCGTCGCCGAGCCTTGCCGCGTCGTTCTTCAGCTCCGCGCCCGACAGCTCGACCCGCTCGCCCGCTTGCGGAAGCGAAGCGATCACGCGGTTCGCCGCTTCCCACGCACCCGCCTCGTCCGGGCCGCAGAAGAAGAAGATCGAGGCTCCCGCCGCCGCGCGCGGCAGGCCGCGAGCGAATTCGTGGCTCTTCGCCTTCACCGCGCGCTCATTGCGCCGCCGCGCCGCGCGCCTGTCCCCGCGCCTGCTCCCTGAGCGCAAGCGCGATCTGCGTCGCCATGCGGTCGGCGATCTCCTCGGCGAGGTTTTCGAGCGCTTTCTGTTCGGCGGCGATGGTGGCGTATTCGGACGACACCACGTCGATCCCCGCGTCCGAGCCGGCGGTCGCATCGAGCACGATCTCGCCCGTGCCGGTGTCGACCAGCTGATAACGCGCGCGCAGGATCCGCCGCTCGCGGCTGATCGTGTCGTCGTTGAGCACGCCCAGCGCTTCGAGCGAATCGTCCAATCGCACGTCGAGCCGGTAGCGCGTCGGCGCCTCGCCGCCCGCACCCAGCCGGTCCTGCAGCGCATTGCGCACCAGCCACCCGCCGCGCCCCGGAATCGCGGGCACGTCGACCGCGGCGAGCCCCTGCGCGACCGCGGCATCGGAGCCGCCCGCATACATCGGCTCGAGCCCGCAGGCGGACAGCGCGAAGGACGCGAAAAGGACTGCTCCGCCGCGCATCAGGTGACGATGTTGACCAGCCGGTCGGGCACGACGATCACCTTCCTGATTTCCGCTCCATCGAGCGAACGCTGGACCTTCTCGGAAGCGAGCGCAAGCGCTTCGAGGTCTTGCCTCGAAGCGCCCTTGGGCGCGGTCAGCGTGTCGCGCAGCTTGCCCTTGTGCTGGACCGCGATGGTGACTTCGTCCTCGACCAGCAGGGCCGGATCGTGCTCGGGCCAAGGCGCATCGGCGATGAGGCCGCTTGCGCCCATGTTCGACCACGCCTCTTCGGCAAGGTGCGGCATCATGGGGCTGGCGAGGTGGAGGATCGTGCGGATCGCGAAATTGCGGGATTCGCTTGGGCTCGCCTTCTCGGTCGCGGCGGTCAGTTCGTAGATCCGCGCAACCGCCTTGTTGAAGGAGAGCGCCTCGATGTCCTCGGCCACGGCGACGATGGCCTGGTGGGCCTTTCGCAGAAGCGCCTTGTCCTCGCCTTGTGCGGCAGGGTCGTAGGAAGAGAACAGCCGCCAGAGCCGCTGGACGAAGCGTCCGCAGCCCTCGATGCCGCTGTCGGACCACGGCAGGTCGCGCTCGGGCGGGGAGTCCGAGAGCATGAACCAGCGCACCGCGTCGGCGCCGTATTGTTCGATGATCCGGTCGGGGTCGACGACGTTCTTCTTCGACTTCGACATCTTGACGACGCGGCCCGCGGTGACGGGCTGGCCGCTTTCGATGTGGACATAGTCCTCGCCGCTCTTCTTCACCTCGTCGGGCGAAAGCCAGCTGCCGTCGCCGAGGCTGTAGGTCTCGTGCGTCACCATGCCCTGCGTGAACAGCGCGGCGAAGGGCTCGGTCACCGACAGCTTGCCGATGCGTTCGAGCGCGCGGGTCCAGAACCGGGCGTAGAGCAGGTGCAGGATCGCGTGCTCGATCCCGCCGATATAGTGCTGCACCGGGAGCCACTTGGCGATTTCCTCCGGGTCGAAGGGCTTGTCGTCGGGCTGCGAGGCGAAGCGCAGGAAATACCACGAGGAATCGACGAAGGTGTCGAGCGTGTCGGTCTCGCGCCGGGCGGGTCTGCCGCATTTCGGGCAGTCCACGTGCTTCCACGTCGGATGGCGTTCGAGCGGGTTGCCCGGCGTTTCGAAATCGACGTCCTCGGGCAGTTTCACGGGAAGCTGGTCCTTGGGAACGGGGACGATGCCGCAGCTCTCGCAATGGACGAAGGGGATCGGCGTGCCCCAGTAGCGCTGGCGCGAAACGCCCCAGTCGCGCAGGCGCCAGACGGTCGTGCCCTTGCCCCAGCCGCCCTGTTCGGCGCGGGCGATGACTTCGGCCTTGGCCTGCTCGACGCTCATGCCGTCGAGGAAGTCCGAGTTCACGATCACCCCGTCGCCGGCTTCCGCCTCGCCCTCGAACGGAGCGTCGGCATTGGCCGGGTCGGAGGCGACCACGCGCGCGATGGGAAGCTCGTATTTGGTGGCGAATTCGAAGTCGCGCTGGTCGTGTCCCGGCACGCCCATGACCGCGCCCGTGCCGTAATCCATCAGCACGAAGTTCGCGATGAACAGCGGCAGCGCCTCGCCGGTGAAGGGATGCTTCGCCGTGATCGAGGTGCGATAGCCCAGCTTCTCCGCCGTCTCGAGCGCGGCTGCCGTGGTCGCCCCGCGCTTGCACTCCGCGATGAAGGCGGCGACGTCGGGGTCATCGCTGAGCCCCTGCGCGACCGGGTGATCGGCCGCGACCGCGACGAAGCTCGCGCCGAAGATCGTGTCGGGCCGGGTCGAATAGACCGGGAGTTTCTCGCCCGAGGAAAGGTCGAAGCTGAATTCGAGCCCCTGCGACTTGCCGATCCAGTTCTCCTGCATCAGCTTCACCTTGTCGGGCCAGTCGGCAAGGTCGTCGAGCCCCGCGAGCAGGTCCTCGGCGAAATCGGTGATCTTCAAGAACCACTGGTCGAGCTGGCGCTTCTCGACTTCCGCGCCCGAACGCCAGCCCTTGCCGTCGATCACCTGCTCGTTCGCCAGCACGGTCATGTCGACCGGATCCCAGTTGACCGTGGAGGAGCGGCGATAGACCAGCCCCGCCTCGTAAAGGTCGAGGAACAGCGCCTGTTCGTGGCCGTAATAGTCGGGCTCGCAGGTCGCGATCTCGCGCGTCCAGTCAAGCGCGAAGCCGATGCGCTTCAGCTGCGCCTTCATCTGTTCGATATTGGCTCTGGTCCACTCGCCGGGATGGACCTTCTTTTCCATGGCGGCATTCTCGGCCGGCATCCCGAAGGCGTCCCAGCCCATCGGGTGAAGCACCTCGTCCCCGCGCATCCGGCGATAGCGCGCCAGCACGTCGCCCATCGTGTAATTGCGCACGTGGCCCATGTGAATGCGCCCGCTGGGATAGGGGAACATCTCGAGGATGTAGCTTTTCGGCCTGGGGCTCGCGGAATCGGCGGTGAAGGTGCCCTGCTCCTCCCACGCCTGCTGCCAGCGCAGGTCCGCGCTCGCCGGATCGAAACGGGCAGTGTCCTTGGTGTCGTCGCTCATGCGCGCACGCTTTATGGATTTCGGCGGCAAATGGAAGCGCCGCGCGCAGCGAATGCGATGCTTAGGAGCTCATCGCCTTCCGGCGCAGGTCGCGCGCCTTGGTGAGGATGATGTCCTCGAGCTTCTGCACGGTGGCCGCCTGCACCGGGGCTTCGACCCAGGCGCCGTCCTGGCGCACCTGCCGCGTCGCCGCGACTCGCAGCGCATCGGCGCGCAGCTGCTGGTCGAGGATGGTGATGGCGAGCTTCACCCGCTCGTCCGGGTTCGACGGGTTGGCATACCAGTCGGTCACCACCACGCCGCCGGCGCTGTCCGCGCTCGCCAGCGGGGCGAAGCTCAAGGTCTCGAGCGCGGCGCGCCAGAGATAGGCGTTGACCCCGATCGCGTTGATCTGCGCGCTCGGCAGTTCGCTCGTGGGGCGCTCGTTCCCGCCGCAGGCCGCGAGCAGGCCGAGGGCCGCGCTGGCCGCAAGCAGCCGTGCGGGGATGGATCGTGCGATTTTGGCCGGGGTCACGGTTGCTGATACCTCTTCGTTCCGTCTGTGCCCCGCGCTCTATACCCGCAAGGGTCCGCGCGGCAAGCTTTCGCGGGCGAATCGCCCACCCGCCCTTTCGCCCGCCTTAACCGTCCCGCGCCGGCACGGGCGAACGCGAACCTCGGCGCGAACCTGTGTGCCCGGCGCAACAGGTCGCGGGGGAAGCGCGCCGGGAAGCAGGGGAAAGATTGCGCCTTTCGCCACAGCGCGCATATTCTCACCGTGCGATAACATGGGTGGGCGATCATCTCTCGTTCATCGCTATGATGCATGGTATCGTCCGAGCTGGAAATCCGGCTCGGATCGAACCGGACAGAGAAAGCCAGAGGGCAACAGGACGATGACACGCGGGGCGGACAAGGCAGCGACGAAGCGGGCGAAACGCCTGCGTCTCGCCGTTTTGGGCGCGCTCGCCGTGGCCCTGCCGAGCGCGGGCCTCGCGCTCGTCACCTCTTCCGCAGCACCCGGCGAATCGGGCGCGGGCTTCGACCTGTTCACCCCCGCCTCGGTCGATCCGCAGCTCGCCGCGAGAGTCGCGGAAAGCGCTGCGGCGCGCGGCATCCGCTTCACGCCCGCCGGCTCGGCCTCGCCGCTCGCCGAACGCACCGTCACCGTGGCGGTGCGGATCGACGACGACAACCGCGCCCAGGCGATCTCGGTGCGCGACGCGATCAAGCAGGCGCCCGGCGTCGGCACGAACCTCGCCGGCCTCACGCAGAGCAAGTTCAACCTCGGCACGGCGCGCGGCTACCAGAGCTTCGCCCGGACGGTCGAACTGCCTTCGACCGTGCGCGATATGTCGATGCCCGACCTTTCCGAGTTCGAGCCTGCCAAGCGCAAGGAAGAGCCCTCGCGCCTGAAACCCCGGATCGAACTCGAACCCGAAGCGATCGCGGGCCGTTCGCCCAACACGCTCGATTCGCTCTCGGCCCAGACGGTCGGGGTCGGCGGCAGCTTCAGCCTGTCGCCCAATCTCGATGTCACCGCGGGCGTGCGCTATTCGCAGGAACGCGAACGGCTCGGCCCCCTGACCAACGCGGTCAAGGACAGTCAGGCGGTTTACGTGGGCACGCAGATCCGGTTCTGACGCCCCCCGGCAAACCCGAAAAGGCGCAAAACCCCGCCCCGGCGGGGTTTTTCTTTGCGGATGGTCCCGCGCAGTCTAGTCTCGCACCGGGTGCTGCAAGGGGAGAAGGACATGAGCCGGGTTGCGATCGTCACAGGGGGAACGCGCGGGATCGGCCGCGCGATCTGCGAACAGCTCAAGGCGGACGGCTTCACCGTCGTCGCCAATTACGCCGGAAACGACGAGGCCGCACGCGCCTGCGCCGATGCGCTCGGCATCCATTGCTACAAGTGGGACGTGGGCGACCACGAGGCGACGCTTGCCGGGTGCGCGAAAGTCGCGAGCGAGGTCGGACCCGTCGATGTCGTCGTCAACAATGCCGGGATCACCCGCGACGCGACCTTGCACAAGATGAGCTTCGAGGACTGGAACGAGGTGATGCGGATCAACCTCGGCGGGTGCTTCAACATGGCCAAGGCGTGCTTTCCCGGAATGCGCGAGCGCGGCTGGGGCCGGATCGTCAATATCGGCTCGATCAACGGGCAGGCCGGGCAATACGGGCAGGTCAACTACGCCGCGGCGAAATCGGGGATCCACGGCTTCACCAAGGCGCTGGCGCAGGAAGGCGCGAAATCGGGCGTGACGGTGAACGCGATCGCGCCCGGCTATATCGACACCGACATGGTCGCCGCCGTGCCCGATGCCGTGCTCGAAAAGATCGTCGCGCGCATCCCCGTCGGCCGGCTCGGCCAGGCGAGCGAGATCGCGCGCGGCGTCGCCTTCCTCGTCAGCGAGGACGCGGGCTTCGTCACCGGATCGACCCTGTCGATCAATGGCGGCCAGCATATGTACTGATCCCGCGTTAACCCCCGCCCTGCCCGCTTACGCAGGGAAAACGGGTCTGTCTTCGCACTTCGTTAAGCATGGGCGCTTACCTTCCCTGCCATTGCATCGAAGGGGCATGACGCCATGACGGGAACCAGCCGGACATTGCCGCAGGACGAGCGCCGCAGCGCACCGCGCGGGCGGCTTGTGCTGCGCATCGCCAAGCTCGTCTGCCAGAGCGGCGAATATCCATGCGTGGTGCGCGACGTGTCGCTGAGCGGCGCGGGGCTGGCCTTCTTCCACGACGTCCCGCCCGAAGAGCGGGTGATCCTGCAGCTGTCGAACGGGGCGACCTTCCCGGTCGAGCGCGTCTGGAGCGGCGCGGGGCGCGCGGGCTATCGTTTCGCCGTGCCGGTCGCCGAAGAGGACTTCATCGCGTCGGATGCCGAATTCGGCCATCGCCCGCTGCGCCTCGCGATCCGCGCTGCGGCCACGGTGATCGACGGGCGCGAGCGGGCCGAAGCGCGCCTGCTCGACCTCTCCGCCGAGGGCGCGAAGATCGCAGTCGCCGGGCCTTATGCGTCGGGCCGGGTGGTGAGCCTCGCCCTGCCGGGGCACGATCCGCGCCTTGCCGAAGTGCGCTGGGCCGGGGAGGGCGAGGCGGGCGTAAGGTTCTTCGAGCCGCTTTCGACGGCGCAGCTCGCCGCGCTCGCGCTGGCGCTGCAGCCCTTCGCCGCGCCTGCCGGGACGGACGGGCAAGAAAAGGCGACCCAGGCCGCCTGAATGTAGGAAAGGGGGTCCGCGGCGGACCCTTCGATCCGGTAGGAAAGAAAAATCGGCGTAGGAATCGCCGAGGCGGGTTCCTACGCGGCGAAACCCGGTTTGCTCACCCCCGTATGCACTTTATCAACTTCGCCGTGAGCCCGATTCCCTACCATCCGCCGGTCAAACGCTCGGTCGCGATTGCCGGGCACAAGACCTCGATCAGCCTCGAACCGGTGTTCTGGGAGATGCTCCGCGCGGCGGCGGAGGAAGAGGGGCTGGCGGTGAGCGCGCTGGTCGCCCGGATCGACGCCGAACGCATCCGCGCCGAAACCCCGCCCGGCCTCGCCAGCGCGATCAGGGTGTGGCTGGTGGCGCGCTAGTATTTGGCGGTCGCGTCGCTTGCCGGATAGGTCTCGTCGAGCGCCTCGTCCTGCTTCGACATGGTGTCC
The DNA here is from genome assembly GCF_011765465.1 of Erythrobacter sp. NCBI lineage: Bacteria > Pseudomonadati > Pseudomonadota > Alphaproteobacteria > Sphingomonadales > Erythrobacteraceae > Erythrobacter > Erythrobacter sp. Next base: position 2,546,544 of record NZ_CP050265.1, read on the forward strand.
TTCGACCGCGTCGCATCGGCTCCGGCATTGCGGAACGGCCCGTCGGGCTCGCCTTCGGCATAGGCGGCGTTGCGCTTCCTGCGGCGGCGGCGTTCGAACAGCGAATATCCGGCGAAACCGAGCCCGGCGAGGGCGGCGAGCCTGATGATCATGGGGTCCTCCTGCGTGTGTTCCCGTGTTTACCGGAACAGCGCCGGAGCACAGGCGAAGGTTCCCGCCTAGTCGTCGACCCGCTCGATATCCGCGCCCGCCAGCTGCAGCTTCTCCTCCAGCCGTTCATAGCCCCGGTCGAGGTGGTAGATGCGCCGCACCTGCGTCTCGCCTTCCGCCGCGAGCGCGGCGATGACGAGGCTCATCGAGGCGCGCAGGTCGGTCGCCATGACTTCCGCGCCCGTCAGCCGTTCGACGCCCTTGACGATCGCGGTGCGCCCCTCGGTCGTGACATCGGCGCCCATCCGGGCGAGTTCGGGGACGTGCATGAAGCGGTTCTCGAAGATCGTCTCCTTGAGCACGCTGGTCCCCTGCGCCTTGCACAGCAGCGCCATGAGCTGCGCCTGCATATCGGTGGCAAGGCCGGGATAGGGTGCGGTGGTGAGGTTGACCGGCTTCAGCGGACCGACCGTTTCAATGTCGATCCCGCGCGCGTCCTCGCGCACCTCGACCCCGATATTGCGCAGGGCATGAATGGTCGCGTGCATATCCTCGGCCTTCGCCCCTTCGAGCCTGACCGAGCCGCCGGTGATCGCCGCCGCGCAGGCGTAGGAGCCCGCCTCGATCCGGTCGGGCATGGTCCGGTAGGTCGCCCCGTGGAGCCTTTTCACCGGATGGATGACGAGGTCGGACGTGCCCACGCCTTCGATCTCCGCCCCCATCGCGATGAGCAGGTTGCACAGGTCGACGATCTCCGGCTCGCGCGCGGCGTTGAACAGGCGGCAGGTCCCCTCGGCCAGCACCGCGGCCATCAGCGCGTTCTCGGTCGCGCCGACGCTGACGACGGGAAAGTCGAAATCGCCGCCCTTCATCCCGCCGTCGGGCTGCATCGCCTTCACATAGCCCTGCGCCAGCTCGATTTCGGCGCCGAACGCCTCGAGCGCTTTCAGATGCAGGTCGATCGGCCGGTTCCCGATCGCGCAGCCGCCGGGCAGCGACACGGTCGCCTCGCCGGCGCGCGCCAGCATCGGGCCGAGCACGAGGATCGAGGCGCGCATCTTGCGCACGAGGTCGTAGGGCGCGACCGTGGAGGTGAGGCGCGAAGCCTCGAAGGTGACGACCCGTCCGAAATCCTCGGGCCGCTTGTTGCCGTGGATCTCCACCGACGCGCCGAACTGCGTCATCAGGTGCTGGAAACCGTCGATGTCAGCGAGCCGCGGCAGGTTGCGCAAGGTGAGCGGCTCGTCGGTCAAAAGCGCGCAGGGAATGAGAGTGAGCGCGGCGTTCTTGGCGCCCGAAATCGGGATCGTGCCCGACAGGCGGTTGCCGCCTCTGATGATCAGCTTGTCCATGGGCGATCATTTAGCCGATCAAGCCTATCGCGCAATGGGCGCGGCGTTACGACGGGGGGCCGGCGGGTTCGGCATTGCGGCGTTGACCTTGACCAATGTGAAGGCCAACACACCTTCGGTCGCCCATCGCCCTTCGCACAGCAAACAGCGAGAGCCCTTTTCATGACCACGAACAAGCCGATTCTGAAAGCCGTCTTTCCCGTTGCCGGGCTCGGCACCCGCTTTCTGCCCGCGACCAAGGCCGTGCCCAAGGAACTGCTCCCCATCGTCGACCGCCCGCTGATCCAGTATGCGGTGGACGAGGCGCGCGAGGCGGGGATCGAGCAGATGATCTTCGTCACCGGGCGCGGCAAGACCGCGATCGTCGAGCATTTCGACATGGCCTACGAGCTCGAAACGACGATGAGCGAGCGCGGCAAGGATCTGGACGTGCTCGACCCTACCCGCGCGACGCCGGGCGACATCATCACCGTGCGCCAGCAGGTTCCGATGGGGCTGGGCCATGCGATCTGGTGCGCCCGCGCGATCGTCGGCGACGAACCCTTCGCGATATTCCTGCCGGACGAATTGATGATCGGGCACAGGGACGGCACCGGCTGCATGAAGCAGATGGTCGATGCTTACGAAAAGGTCGGCGGCAATCTCATCAGCGTCCTCGAAGTGCCCCATGAGAGCGTTTCAAGCTACGGCGTGATCGATCCGGGCGAAGTCAAGGGTGCGCTGACCGAAGTGAAGGGGCTGGTCGAAAAGCCGCCGGTGGACAAGGCGCCCTCGAACAAGATCGTCTCGGGCCGCTACATCCTCCAGCCCGAAGTGATGCGCGTGCTGGAAAACCAGGGCAAGGGCGCGGGCGGCGAGATCCAGCTGACCGACGCGATGGCGAAGATGATCGGCACGCAGCCCTTTCACGCCGTGACCTTCGACGGCAACCGCTACGACTGCGGCAGCAAGCTCGGCTTCGTCGAGGCGACGCTGGCGCTCGCGATGGAGCGCGAGGACATGGGCGAAGACGTGCGCGCCATCGCCCGGCGCCTGCTCGGTTGAGCGGCGGCCGGGGCAAGGCTACTCCGGCGTCACCCGCAGCGGCAGGGTCTTGAGCCCGCCGACGAAGGTGCTGCTGGCCCGCTTCGCCTCGCCCGCCGGTTCGACCAGCGCGACCTTGTCGAGCAGCGCCTCGAACAGCAGCCGCATTTCGAGCCGGGCAAGGTGCAGGCCAAGGCACTGGTGCGCCCCTGCGCCGAAGGCGAGGTGGCGATTGGGCGAGCGGGCGGCGTCGAACTTGCGCGGATTGTCGAACTGCGCGGGGTCGTGGTTGGCGGCGACGTAGTTGATCATCAGCCAGTCGCCCTTCTTCACCTGCTGTCCGCCGACCTCGCAATCCTCGGCCGCCGTACGCATGAAATGCTGCACCGGGGTGGTCCAGCGGATCGCCTCCTCGACGATGCCGGGCAGCAGCGAGCGGTCGGCCTTGACCCGCGCCCATTGCTCGGGATCGTTCGCCAGCGCCTGCATCGCGCCTGCGGTCGAGGCGCTGGTGGTGTCGTGCCCGGCGGTCGCGACGATGATGTAATAGCCCGCCATGTCGCGCGGCGGCAGCGGCTCGCCGTCGACGGTCGCATTGGCGATGACGCTGGCGACGTCGTCGGTCGGGTTCGCCCGGCGATCCTCGGCGATCTGCGCGAAATAGTCCTCGAAGCTCTTCACCGCGCCTGCGACGAGCTGCACCACCTGTTCGGGCGTCATGTTCTCCATGCCGGTCCCTGAAAGGTCCGCGTCCTGCCCGCCGAAAAGCTGCTGGGTGAGCATCTGCATCCGCGGCTCGTCCTCCTCGGGCACGCCGAGGATCTGCATGACGACGCGCAGGGGATAGGGGCCGGAGACTTCCTTGACGAAGTCCACCTCGCCGCCCTTTTCGAGCATCGCATCGACCGTGCGGTGGGCGAGCGCGCGGATTTCGTCCTCAAGCGTCTTGAGGTTGCGCGGCATGAACCATTCCTGCGTCAGCCGACGGTATTTGGGATGCACCGGCGCGTCGAACACCACCAGCGAATCGACCAGCATATCCGAGCCCGTCGCCGCGCGGCTGAATTCGATGGCCTGGTTGAAGCTGAACACGACGGGCCGCGGGTTGTTGAGGAAACCGGCATTGTCCTTCGAGATCCGCATGACCTCGTCGTAGCTCGTCACCAGCCAGAAGGGCTCGAACAGGCCCTCGGTATCGGGCATGACCTTCGCAACGGGGGTATCGGCCCGCAGCCGGTCGAACGTGTCGAGCAGGCCGTTCCATTCGGCATAAGCCTTGGGATCGATCACCTCGCGCGCGGTTTCGGGCGGGAGGACGGCGGGCTTCGTCTCGCTGGCGCTCGCCATTATGCGTCCACCCCCTCTTTGGCCTTTGCGGCATATTCGTCGCGCAATTCGCGCTTGTAGAGCTTGCCGTTCTGCTCGCGCGGCAGGTCGGGGCGGAAATCGAACAGCTTGGGCATCTTGATGCGGGCCAGCTGGGGCGCGAGGAAGTCGCGCAGTTCCTGCTCCAGCCCCTCGCCCGCTTCGGCCATATCGATCGGCTGCACCACCGCGACCACCTTTTCGCCGAGGTCGGGATCGGGCGCGCCGATCACGGCGGCGTCCATCACCTTGTCATGGGTGACGAGGAGGTTCTCGATCTCCTGCGGGTAGATGTTGACCCCGCCGGAGATGATCATGTGGCTCTTACGGTCGGTGAGGTAGAGGAAGCCGTCCTCATCGACGTGGCCGATGTCGCCCAACGTCATCCAGCCCTTGGGATGCATCGCCTCCTTCGTCTTGGCGGGATCGTTGTGATAGGTCGGCAGGAGGTCGTTCTCGAAATAGATGAGGCCGTCCTCGCCCGCGGGCAGTTCCTCGCCGTCGGGCCCGCAGATGTGGAGCGTGCCGTAGATCGCCTTGCCCACGCTGCCGGGGTGCGTGAGCCATTCGGGCGAGCGCACCATGGTCATGCCGATGCTTTCGCTGCCCGCGTAGTATTCGTTCACGATCGGCCCCCACCACTCGATCATCTCCTGCTTGATCGGGACCGGGCAGGGCGCGGCGGCGTGGAGCGCGCGCTGGTGGCTGGAGAGGTCGTATTTCGTGCGGACCTCGGGGTCGAGCTTGAGGAAACGGACGAAGTGGGTCGGGACCCACTGGCTGTCGGTGACCTTGTATTTCTCGATCGCGGCGAGCGCTGCCTCGGGCTCGAACTTCTCCATCATCACGACGGTCCCGCCGAGCCGGTGCGCGGTCGAGCACCAGCCGATGGGGGCGGCGTGATAGAGCGGAGCGGGGGAGAGATAGACCATCGACCCGTCGGTCGGCATCCCGGCCCCCATGACGGCGAGCCCCATCAGCGGGACGGCGGCCTGCGGGTCGGGATCGGCGGGCGGGGCGGGGCGGATGCCCTTGGGCCGCCCGGTCGTGCCCGAGGAATAGAGCATTACGGATCCGGCGCTCTCGTCCTCGATCCGCTCCGCCGGCTGGGCGGCGAGCGCGGCGGCGAAGTCCTCCTCGCCGCCTGCGTCCATCACCAGCACCGGCAGGTCGGGACATTCGGCGCGCACCCCTTCGAGCACATCCGAAAAGGCGCTGGAAGTGATAAGCAGCTTCGCCTCGCTGTCGCGCAGGATATAGGCGATTTCAGGCGCGGTCAGGCGAGTCGAGATCGGAACGAGCATCGTGCCCGAGCGCTGCGAACCCCAGATGAGGGTGAAATACTCGATCCGGTTTTCGAGCAGCACCGCGAAGGCATCGCCGCCGCCCTCGTTCGGGCCGAGCCCGCGCGCGCGCAGCAGGTGGGCGAAGCGATTGGCCTCGTCCTCCATCTCGCGGAAAGTGATCGTCTTCCCGCTCCCGGCCATGATGACGGCAGGGTGATCGGGGCGGCTCGCGGCGTGCGCGGTCGGATGCAGGCTCATGATGTGTCTCCCAAAGGGGCGCCCTCGCTCGACCGGCGAACGGGGCGCGCTCTCTCGGGATGCGAGACTAACCGCGCGCGCGGCGCGGGCAAGGGGGAATCGGTTGCTTGGAACAACTTGCCTGCGGATCGGGGAAAGCGAACGACAATCCCGCCGGCGCAACAAAAAAGGCGGCGGGATAACCCGCCGCCCATGTTCGGACACCCTCTCCAATGTCCGGCCCGCTCTTCACGGGCAAACTGTCGAATGGGCCGCGCCTACTCGCCGCCCTGGCCGGTCAGCTCGGGGCGATCCGCCGCGGCGACCTGCGTTTCGGTTTCCACCATATAGGGAATCGGGTTGACTGCAACCCCATCGACGCGAACTTCGTAATGAAGGTGCGGACCCGTGGAACGACCGGTCGACCCGACATAGCCGATCAGGTCGCCCTTCTTCACCCGCTCACCCTCGGCGACGGCGAGCTTCGACAGGTGCGCATAGCGGGTTTCGAGACCCGCTCCGTGGTCGGCGTAGATGACGAGGCCATAGGAGCGCGAGAACTCGGCGCGCTCGATCATGCCGTCGGCGGTGGCGTAGACCGGCGTGCCCGTCGGCGCGGCGAGGTCGACGCCCTTGTGATGCCTGCGCCGCCCGAGCACCGGATGGGTGCGCATCCCGTAATCGCTCGTCATGCGAAAGCCCGACAGCGGCATCCGCGAAGGCACGGAGATAACCGGCTGTTCGACCGGTGCGCCCGGGCCCTTCGTGTCGAGCGAGCGCCAGCTCGCGAAAAGCTGACGGAAGCGCGGGTCGCCGTTGGTCAGGCTCTCGCCCTTTTCCTCGCGCACCGGCTTCACCACGTCGGCGGCGGCGCCGGTCGAAGTCGAAGCAGCGGTGTTGGCGTTCGCGCTCGCCGCGTTGGCGGCATTGGCGTTCGCGGCGTTCGCAGCATTGGCGGCGGTGTTCGCCATCGCCGGGCTCGCCGCGGCAAGGCCGAAAGCGGCCGCCAGCACGCCGGTGATTTTCGTGAATCTCGCAAGCACGGTCGCGCTCATATCTGACCCGGTCCTTCGTTGCGGCGCTGTTCGCGCCTTTCGCTCTCCCGGCGCGTCTTTCGCACGCCTTGCTTTCGGTCCGGGCCCGCAGGCTGGACGAGCATGGGTTATCGGCAAGAGATTTCAGGAGGCAACATTTGCATAGAATTCCCGGGACAAACCGGCTGCAAGACGCGCCGAGTCGTTGAAAGGCGGCTTCAGGCTCCCCCGAAAATGCGTTTCGACCAGGTGTTTCCACAGGGTTTCGGGCGGGTTTCCAAGGCTCTCGGCAATTTCCACAAAGTGCTTGGTCCCGAAGCGCACATGGCGAATTTCGTCGTCAAGTATGCGCGCAAGGATTTTAGCACCGCCCGAATCGCCCGCCGCCTCGACTCGTTCGAGCGTCGCCGGGGTCACGTCGAGCCCGCGCGCCTCGAGCACCATCGGAACCACGGCCAGCCGCGCCGCGACGTCGTGGCGCGTCTCATGCGCCGCTTCCCACAACCCGGCATGGGCGGGGAGCGCGCCATAGTGGCTGCCGAGCGATTCGAGCTTCCTTGCGAGCAGCGCGAAATGCATCGCCTCGTCGGCGGCGACCGAGAGGAAGTCGCTCACGAATTCCTCGCCCATCTCGCCCCCGAACCGCCCCGCCATGTCGAGCGCGAGGTCGATCGCGACGAATTCGATATGGGCAAGGCTGTGCCACAGGGCGATGCGCGCACGCTCGGAGCCGAACTTGCCGCGTTTCGGCATCCGGTTCGGCGGGAGCAGCTCGGGCCGGTCGGGCCATGCGGGCCGGTCCGGCATCGCCACGTCGAAGGCGAAGGCAAGCTCGCCCCGCCGCCAGCGCCGCGCCACGTCGCGCGCGGCGAAGCACTTGGCGCGCGGCTCGCCCGTCAGAAGGGCGGCGCGAATCGCGCCCGAAACGCTCTTTGGGGCAACACTTTGGCGAAGAGCAGCGCCGCCGCTCAAAGCGCTTTCGCCGCCGCCAGCACTTCCTCGGCGTGGCCCTTGACCTTCACCTTGGGCCAGACCTGCGCGATCTTGCCGTCCGCGCCGACCAGATAGGTCGAGCGCACCATGCCCATGTAGGTCTTCCCATACATCTGCTTTTCCGCCCACACGCCGAGCGCGTCGGACAGCCCGCCTTCTTCCGCGTCGGTCGCGAGCGGGGTGGTGAGGTCATGCTTGGCGATGAAGTTCTGGTGCTTTTTCGGAGAATCCTTCGACACGCCGAGCAGCGCCACGCCCGCCGCGTCGAATTCGCCCTTCAGCGCGGAGAAATCCTTCGCTTCGGTGGTGCAGCCGGGCGTGTTGTCCTTGGGGTAGAAGAACACGACCAGTTTCCTGCCCTTGAAGTCGGACGGCTTCACGCTGCCCCCGTCGGGCGTTTCCATCGCGATGTCGGGCATGGCGTCGCCCACTTGCGGAAAGTCGCTCATGTGTCAGGTCCCCTGCTGGTTGGTGATGTCCTGGCCGAGAATCGCGTGCCAGGTCCGCGCCACCCTTTGCCGCGCCTGCCCGAGCGCGCGCAAGAGGCTGGCGTAATCCTGCGTGCGGCAGGCCCGCGCCAGCGCACGCGCGGCGAGCGGGGGCGGCTCGATCCCGCCGGGCGCGAGCAGGCGCCCGGCGACCAGCAGGCGGGTCATCAGGTCGTAGTCCTCGCGGAAGCCTTCGGGCAGCAGGCCCGCTTCGACCAGCGCCGGGATCGCCGTGCCAAGATCGGCGGAGAAGGCTTGCGGCGAAGCATCGGCCAGCGCGCGCCCGCCCTTCAGCTGGAGGTAGTGGACGAGGAATTCGAAATCGACCAGCCCGCCGCGCAGCAGCTTGACGTCGAGCACGCCCCCGGCGGGCTTGTGCCGCGCCATGGTGTCGCGCATCTCGAGCACGGATTCCCTGAGGTCGCCGGGATCGCGCGGGCGGAACAGGACATCGGCGATCAGCGCCTCGACCTCGGCGCGCGCCTCGTCCGACGCGACCAGCACCCGCGCCCGGGCGAGCGCCATGTGCTCCCACGTCCACGCCGCCTCGCGCTGGTACTTGGCGAAAGCCTCGCAGCTCACCGCGAGCGGCCCCTGCGCCCCCTGCGGACGCAGGCGCGTGTCGATCTCGTAGAGCGCGCCCTCGGCGGTGGGGACCGAGAGCGCCGCGCTCACCCGGCTGGCGAGGCGGTTGAAGTAATGCGTCGCGCCCAGGGGCCGCTTGCCGTCCGACTGCGCGGCGAAATCGCCGGTGAAGAGATAGACGATGTCCAGGTCCGAGGCGTGGGTCAGCGCCCCGCCGCCGAACCGCCCGAGCCCCAGCACGAGCAGTTCGCTTCCCGCGATCCGGCCATGCGCGCGCTCGAATTCCGCCGCCGTCGCCGCGTGGGCGAGTCGCAGCGCGGCCTCTGCGGTGCGCGAAAGCGATGCGGCGACGTCGAGCGGATCGGCCTCGCCCTCGACCAGCTGCACGCCGAGCGCGAAGCGGATTTCGCCCGTCACCACCCGGATCGCGTCCAATAGCGCCTCGTAATCCTCGCGCGCGGCGGCGGCGGCGATGCGGCCCATGATCGCCTCCACCGCGCGCGGCACGGCGGGGGCCTCGCGATCGAGCAATATGTCGAGCAGTTCGGGCCGCCGTGCCAGTTCGTCGGCCAGCACCGGGGCGAGCGTGAGCGCCGAGATCAGCCGTTCGAGCAGGTCCGGCCGCGCCTTGAGCAGGTGGAACAGGTTGATCGCCGAACTCGCGCGGTCGAGCACGCTTTCCCAGCGCACCAGCGCGCGTTCGGGATCGTCGGCGGCGAGGAAGGCTTCGGCCAGGGTCGGCGCGATCGCGTCGAAGGCGGCGAGCGCCTGGGGCGAGCGGAGCGATTGGTAACGCCCGTCGCGCCAGCCCTCCATCCGCTCGCCCAGAGCGGCAGCGCGTTCGGCGCGTTCGTCAGGGTCGGCGGCCTCCTCGGCGGCGGGAGGGGCTGGGGGCGGCGACGGGGCGGGGGGCGTGTCCTCACGGATCAGCGCCTCGTAGATCGCACCCGTGCGCGCGGTCAGCTCGGTCAGTTCCTCCACCAGCGCCGCGCCGTCCGCCAGCCCGTCGAGCCGCGCGACCGCACCCAGTGCTTCGCCGCTTTCGGGCAGCGTGTGGGTCTGGCGGTCGTGGACCATCTGCAGGCGGTGCTCGACCACGCGCAGGCGGTCATAGCCCTCGCCCAGCACCCGCGCTTCGTCCACGCCCACGTGCCCCGCGGCGGCCAGCGCATCGAGCGCCTCGCGCGTGCCCAGCACTCGCAGCGACGGATCGCGCCCGCCGTGGATGAGCTGGAGCGTCTGGGCGTAGAATTCGATCTCGCGGATGCCGCCGCGCCCGCGCTTCACGTCGAAGCCGGGGCCGGGCCGGGGCGGGCCTTCGTGCTCCTCGCGGATACGCTTGGTCAGGCGCCGGATTTCCGCGACCGCGCCGAAATCGAGATGCCGCCGCCAGACGAAGGGGCGGGTCGCGGCGAGGAAGTCCTCGCCCATTGCGATGTCCCCCGCCGCCGGGCGCGCGCGGACGAAGGCGGCGCGCTCCCACGCCAGCGCCTGTCCCTGGTAGTGGGCGAGCGCGGAGGCGATCGGCACGGCGGGCGGGCTGATCTCGCTCGCCGGGCGCAGGCGCAGATCGACCCGCATGACATAGCCCTCGGCGGTCGTCTCGGAGAGCAGCCGCACGATCCTGCGGGCATAGCGCTGCGCCGCCTCGCCCGGATCGTCGCGCTCGCGGCGGGGCAGGCGGTCGGGGTCGAACAGCAAAATAGGGTCGATGTCGGAGGAATAGTTGAGCTCGCCCGCGCCCTGCTTGCCGAGCGCCAAAGCTACGAAACCATCCGCGCTGTCCTCGCCCGTGCGCTCGCGGATCGCGGCGCGGATCGCGCGGTCGAGCGCGCGGTCGGCGAAGGCGGTGAGTTCGCCCGTCACGCGTGCGAGCGGAAAGGCGCCGGCAAGATCCCCGATCGCCAAGGCGGTCGCCAGCGCGAGCCTTTCGCGGCGCAGCGCCGGTTCGACATCTTCGCTTTCGCCAAGCGCCCTTGCCCGTTCCAGCGCCGCCTCGCCCTCGCCCGCGGCAAGCATCGCGGCGAGTTCCTCCTGCCGATCGAGCGCGCGCGCAAGGAAGGGCGCATGGGCGCGCGCCCGCTCGAGCGCGCCGGTCCAGTCGGGCGTCGGTGCCATGCGCCTCCTTTGGCCGGGCGGGCCTCGCGGGGCAAGCATCCTCGGCTTGCCCCGCGAGGCCCGCTCTGCGAGAGAGGCGCCTTTCACGGGGAACAGAGGATTTTACAGAGCAATGAAACGATCATTCGCGATCCGCGCCGCCGCTCTTGCAGGGGCATTTGCGCTGGCGGCCTGCGATGCCGCCTTCCCGGGCATGGATTCGGCCGAAACCGCGCTCGACATTCCCGAGGTCGAACCGGGCGAAATCTCCGAAGAGACGATGAAGACGGTCACCGAAACGCTCTCGCAGGACAGTTTCGAGGGCCGGATGCCGGGAACCGAGGGCGAGGAAAAGACCGTCGCCTACCTGATCGAGCGGTTCGAGGCCGCAGGGCTGGAGCCGGGCAACCAAGGCAGCTGGGTGCAGGAAGTGCCGCTGGTCGAGATCACGGGCAAGGACTTCGCCCCGCTCACCATCGCGGGCGGCGACACGCGGCTCTCCTATGACTACGGCGAGGAATGGGTCGGCGTGACCTACCGGGAGGACGCGGCCACCAGCCTCGATGACAGCGAACTGGTCTTCGTCGGCTACGGCATCAACGCGCCCGAGCGCGGCTGGAACGACTACGAAGGCATCGATGTCACCGGCAAGACCGTGGTCATCCTCGTCAACGATCCCGACTGGGAAACGCCGGGCCTGACCGGGACTTTCGGCGGCAAGGCCATGACCTATTACGGGCGCTGGACCTACAAATACGAAGAAGCCGCAAGGCAGGGCGCGGCCGCCGCGCTGATCGTCCACCAGACCGAGCCCGCAAGCTATGGCTGGAACGTCGTCGAAAGCTCGTGGTCCGGCCCGCAAGCCTATGCCCAGCGCGGGGAGAACGCCCCGCCGCTGACCAAGGTCAATGGCTGGGTCCAGAGGCAAGTCGCGCGCGAAATCCTCGCCGCGGCCGGGCAGGACCTCGACGAACTGACGAAGGCGGCGAAGGAGAAGGGCTTCAAGGCGGTCCCGCTGGGCCTGTCGGCCTCGACCAGCTTTTCGAACGACTTCCGCAGCTTCACCTCGCGCAACGTCATCGGCGTGCTGCCGGGTTCGGAAGCGCCCGACGAATACGTCATCCACACCGCGCACTGGGACCATCTCGGCCGCTGCAAGCCCGCCCCTGACGGCGACGACATCTGCAACGGCGCGGTCGACAACGCGACCGGGACCGCGGCGCTCGTCGCGCTTGCCGAGGCGCACGCCAACGCGGGCGCTGCGCGGCGCAGCCTCGTCTTCCTCGCGGTCACGGCGGAGGAATCGGGCCTGCTGGGCGCGGATTACTACGCCGCCAACCCGGTCTTCCCGCTCGCGCAGACGGTCGGCGGCATCAACATGGACGCCTTCCAGATGGCGGGCCCGGCGAAGGACGTGACCGTGGTCGGGCCGGGCAAGTCGCAGCTCGACCTGTTCCTCGAACGCGCGCTGGCGGCAAGCGACCGGGTGGCGACGCCCAATCCCAAGCCGGAGGCGGGCTATTACTACCGCTCCGACCACTTCGCCTTCGCCAAGCGCGGCGTGCCGATGCTCTATGTCGACGGGGGCGAAGACCTCGTCGAAGGCGGGCGCGAAGCGGGCGCGGCGATCGCGCGGGACTACACCGAGAACCGCTATCACGGCCCCAAGGACGAATATGATCCGAACTGGGACTGGTCGGGCGTGATGGCCGACCTGCAGCTGTTCTACCGCATCGGCCGCGCGCTCGCGGCGAGCACCAACTGGCCGAACTGGAACGAGGGCGACGAATTCCGCGGCGTGCGCGACGAAAGCTGCGCCGCGTCGGATTCGGGCTGCTGATCGGGACCGGGGAGCCGCGCCGTGGCCGTGAGAATGCCGCCCGAATGGGCGAAGCAGGACTGGCTGTGGATCGGCTTCCCCCACCTTGCCGACGAATGGCCCGGCTTCCTCGAAGCCGCGCAGGAACAGGTCGCCGCTTTCGCCAGCGCGGTCGCCGACAGCGGGCAGGAGGTCCGCCTGCTGGTCCGCGACGACGCGAACGAGGCGCGCGCACGGTCGCTCGTGAGCGGCAGGGTCACGCTCGAGCGGCGGGTCTACGGCGACATCTGGCTGCGCGACACCGGGCCGCTGGTGGTGCTGGACGACGGCGGCGGGAAAAGTGGGCGTCGCGCGGTGCGCTTCGCCTTCAACGGCTGGGGCGGCAAGTATGAAATGCCGGGCGACGAGAGCATCGGCGAGGAAATAGCACGCGATGCGGGGCTCGCCGTGACGCGCTCTGCGATGATCCTCGAAGGCGGCGCGGTGGACACGGACGGGACCGGGCTGTGCGTCACGACCGAGCAGTGCCTTTTGAATTCCAATCGCAACCTCGCGATGAGCCGCGAGGCCATCGAGGCGCAACTCGCCGAACATCTCGGCTTCACCCGCATCGTGTGGCTCGGCGAGGGGCTGGTGAACGACCACACCGACGGCCATGTCGACAACCTTGCCCGCTTCGTGGGCGAAAACCGCCTCGTCGTCCCGCAAACGAGCGGGCGCGACGATCCCAATGCGGCGATCTACGCGGACGCGGCGCGCCGCGCGGGCGCGGCGGGGCTGGAGGTCGTGCGCATCCCCTCGCCCGGCCTGATCCTGCGCGACGGGCAAGTGGAGCCTGCAAGCTACGTCAATTTCGCGATCACCTCGAACCTCGTCGTGGTCCCGACCTTCGGCTCGCCCCATGATGCGGATGGGGTGGCCGCCATCGCCGCGCTTTTCACCGACCGGGAGACGGTGGGCCTTCCCGCCGATGCCGTGCTGGCCGGGGGCGGCGGATTCCACTGCGCCAGCCAGCAGATGCCGAGCGCGGCTTAACGCTTCGTTAGGGTCTTGCACCGAGATTGCAGCGCATGGCTCAAGCAATCGCCCTTGCCCGCACGACTCGCGCGCAGATCGCGCTGCGCCAGGAAGCGATCCTGCGCACGGCGATCATCACCGCCACCGCGCTCGCGCTGATCCTCGCTGGCCAGCCGCTCCCCTTCTGACCTAGACCAGCCGCACCAGCGCCGCGATCGCCGCCGCGCCCAGCACCGCGCCGACGCAGGTCCGCCAGACCGCATCCTCGACCTTGCCGAAAGCGAGGCTCCCGACCCAGTTGCCCAGCAGGACCAGCGGGAAGAGCGCGAGGCTCAGCACCACGATTCGCCATTCGAGCACGCCGAGCGCCGTGCCCGAACCGATCCCGGCCATGGCGGCAAGCCCGAAGATCCCGATCATCGAGGCCTTCGCCGTCATGCGCGGGATGGCGCGCCCGACATAATAGGGCACGACCGGCGGGCCGGGCATGGCGGCAAAGCCCGTCAGCAGCCCCGCCGACACGCCGACCGCGGCGGTCGTGACGACGCCCGGCTGCTCCGGCCCACGCTTGGGCGCGAGCACCGCGGCGAAGGCCGACAGCGCGATCAGCGCGATCAGCAGGCGCGCAAGGTCCGGCGGGGTCGCGTCGAGCAGCATCAGCCCCGGCGCCGTCGCCAGCACCACCAGCGCGCCGATGGTGAGCGCGCTCCTTTCGGCCTCGCGCAGGATCAGGCGGATCTCGGTCAACGCGAGGAGCCCGGCCATGATGTTGATCGCCAGCACCGCCTCGACCGGGGTCAGCGCCAGCGCCAGGACGGGCACGAGCAATATGCCGAAGCCGAAGCCGGTCAGCCCCCGGATGAAGGCCGCGCCGAGCGTCGCCGCCACGGCAAGCGCGACCTGCGCCGCGCTGAAACCGGCAAGGTCTTCCAAGGGCCTATTCGGCAAGATCGGGCGGGGTCGCCGCCTCGCGGATCAGCGCGATCGCCTCGTCCAGCGGGAGCACGCGCTGCTCCTTCTCGCCGAGGATCCGCATCGCGACCGTGCCTTCCTCCGCCTCGCGCTTGCCGACAACCAGCAGGTAGGGAACCTTGGCGAGCGAGTGTTCGCGCACCTTGTAGTTGATCTTCTCGTTGCGAAGATCGCTCTCTACCCGCAGGCCCGCCGCCTCGAGCTTCGCGGTCGCGTCGTTCGCATAGTCGTCCGCGTCCGAAACGATGGTCGCGACCACCGCCTGCACCGGGGCGAGCCAGGCGGGCAGGCGCCCGGCGAAGTGTTCGATCAGGATGCCGATGAAGCGTTCGTAGGAGCCGAAGATCGCGCGGTGGAGCATCACCGGGCGGTGCTTCTCCCCGTCCTCGCCCACGTAGGTCGCATCGAGCCTTTCGGGCAGGACGCGGTCGGACTGGATCGTGCCGACCTGCCACGTGCGCCCGATCGCGTCGGTGAGGTGCCATTCGAGCTTGGGCGCGTAGAACGCCCCCTCGCCCGGCAGCTCCTCCCATTCGAGGCCGTTGGCGCTGAGCGCATCGCGCAGTTCCTGCTCGGCCTTGTCCCAGTCGGCATCGCTTCCGAAGCGCTGCTCGGGCCTGAGCGCGAGCTTGATGTCGTAGCTGAAGCCGAAGTCGCGGTAGACGCTGTCGGCCAGCGTGAGGAAGCGCTGGACCTCGCTCACCACTTGGCTTTCGGTGCAGAAGATATGCGCGTCGTCCTGCGTGAACTGGCGCACGCGCATAAGGCCGTGCAGCGCCCCGTGCGGTTCGTTGCGGTGGCAGCAGCCCATCTCGCCCAGCCGGATCGGCAGGTCGCGGTAGCTGGTGATGCCCTGCTTGAAGACGAGCACGTGCGCCGGGCAGTTCATCGGCTTCAATGCCATCCAGTCGGCGTCCTTGGAGATCAGCTCCGCGCCTTCCTCCGTATTGGGCACTTCGTCGGGGATGACGAACATATTTTCGCGATACTTGCCCCAGTGGCCGGACTGCTCCCACTGGCGAGCGTCCATCACCTGCGGGGTCTTGATCTCGCGGTAGCCGCCCGCGTCCATCTTGCGGCGCATATAGCTTTCGAGCTCGCGCCAGATGCGATAGCCCTTGGGATGCCAGAAGACGCTGCCATGCGCCTCTTCCTGCAGGTGGAAGAGGTCCATTTCGCGTCCCAGCTTGCGGTGGTCGCGCTTGGCCGCTTCCTCCAGCCGGGTGAGGTGGGCGTTCAATTGCTTCTTGTTGAGCCAGCCCGTGCCGTAGATGCGGGTGAGCTGCGCGTTCCTCTGGTCGCCGCGCCAATAGGCCCCGGCGACGCGCATCAGCTTGAACGCCTGCGGATCGAGCTTGCCCGTGGATTCGAGGTGCGGCCCGCGGCACATATCGAGCCAGTCGTCACCCGACCAGTAGACCGTCAGTTCCTCGCCCTCGGGCAGTTCCTTCGCCCATTCGGCCTTGAAGACCTCGCCCTCGCTCTCCCACTTTTCGATCAGCTTCTCGCGGCTCCACACCTCGCGGCGCAGCGGCTTGTCGGCCTTGATGATCTCGCGCATCTTCTCCTCGATGGCGGGCAGGTCGTCCATCGAGAAAGGCTCGCGGTTTTCCGGAGCCTTCACGTCATAATAGAAGCCGTCGTCGGTGGCGGGTCCGAAGGTGATCTGCGTGCCCGGCCACAGCGCCTGCACCGCTTCGGCGAGGACGTGGGCGTAGTCGTGCCGCACCAGTTCGAGCGCCTCTTCCTCGTCCCGCGCGGTGATGAGCGCCAGCTCGGCGTCGCTGTCGAAGGGGCGGCAAAGGTCGCGCACCTCGCCGTTGACCTTCGCGGCGAGCGCGGCCTTGGCGAGCCCGGGTCCGATCGCGGCGGCGACGTCGGCGGGGGTGCTGCCGGGAGCCATCTCGCGCACCGATCCGTCGGGCAGGCTGATCTTGAGCAGTTCGGTCATTTCTCTCGCAGTCCGTCGTTGCTGCGGTGCGCCCTGCCACAAAGGGCCATGCACCGGAAGAGCGGTGTTGCGTTCGGAACGGCCGTTTTCGGGAGGACACCGCACCGCCCGTCGGCCGGGCGGCGGAGCCTGTCGCTAGCCCGCGAGACCCCGCCCCGGAAACCGGAGGTGGTAGTGGTCGTCGTGGTTAGCGTCTTCGCCATGCGCGCGAGATAGGCTCCCAACAGGCGAATGTCACGCGCAAGTTCGCGCCGTTCATACGGGGGGAGGCAAGGTTGCGCTCCATTTTGGAAAGCACGCTGGTCATTATATACTTGAGAAAGCAAGATGGATTCGTTAGATAAATCAGCGCGTGACAGGCCGGTGCAGAACTTAATCAACCCAGTAGGTTCTCGATGCGGAAATGAATCGCTCAAGGAAGTTCGAGATAAAGTGGATACTTTGGTCGTTAAGCCTGGGGCGATTGGGGAAGTGGAAAGTTCCGGGTGGGTCGGGCCAGATGCAGCATCGGTCATGGAACCCAGTCACCATTGCCCGGTCTTCAAGACTGAAGGCGTTGAGCCGGCTGCTGACGACTTGGAAGACCGCTTTTCCTGCGACAAAAGTGACAACCTGCACATTGCGCGAGGCTCCGTTGAGGGGTGGGTCTGGCCCGTCGCGTGAGAGGGCTATTGTGTGGGAGTGGCGCATCAAAAACATTTGCTCGCGCCCGATGTTATGGGCGCAATAGAAGCGGAAGTATTCGGGGATTTCTCTCTGCTGAAAGAACGCGCTCCGGTCAGATTCGGGCGTCAGCGATGCATCTGGGTTGGCGTGCTCCAATACGAGCACCTTCAAAGTGAGCCATTTGGTAAGCGCAGCGATTTGGCTGGCGTTTAATTGGGTTGTGTCGCCTTTCACGAGCGGCGTGAGGATTGGTCGCACATCTCGCTCCAAGCGGTTCATCCATCCGTTATTGCAACGGGTGCAAACGGTTCTGATGCGGATATTGCGTGTGTCGCCTTGCCGCCCTTTGGGGCCCGTTACGCGAAGGCCTTGGCTCGGTGAGTAGCTATGCAATTCTTGGCTATGCCGAGCACTCGGTGGAGCGGGGCGCAAGTGCTTGTGGAGCCACGTTGGCCAGATGTGCTCCTTGCTGTTAGCGTTACACCCGCAAAAGATGCACTTCCGGGGAGCGCGCGACATGACCAACACCGATCAAAAGAAAGAAGACGAGGTGCTCAAGCGTATGCTGAACACCCCGCACAAGAAACACGAACCGACAACCCCGCTGGGGAGGCGGCGGCGGGAGGACAAAGAAAACGGGGCCGACCCGAAGGCCGACCCCTAACGCATTCACTGACGGTTGCACGGAGTGTTATAGTTTTGACGAATGTCAGTTTCGATCCGAAGACGCTCTCGGTCGCCGGAGACGGCCATGGCGGCGATGTGGGTGGCCCCGTTTCTTGCGATGCAGGGCCAAGCTTGGTGACTCTTGAGTCTGGTGTTCAGGCGCTCGTCCAGATCGCCAGCTTCACCTATGTAGATGGGCTTCCACTGGCTATTGGCTGCGGGCTTGACGAAGATGTAAACGCCACCAAGGCGCTTGTAAGCAGTTCCGATGGGGTCAAGCTGGAGCGTGTAGTTAGCACCTGACGCGCCCGTTGCAGTTATCGTATTTGACATTGGCTTCACCTCGTATGGTGCTGCGAGGGATTGACCAGCGCGCCCCACTTGGGCACATCGAGTTTCCACACACGAGGTCGCTCCTACACAGCGATTTCGATACGGGCTGGGTCCGCACGACCCGGCCCGTTTTCATTCCATACAGGAACAAAAGCGGACCCGGGAGTCACGCGGCGGTGATTCCATGGGGATAAACCGTGCATTTCGTGAGTCGAATTAAGGCTTTAGCGCACCCAACGCTTACGCCTCTCCCCAACCGGGCGGGGCAACTCCGGCCTAAGCGGCGAGGGCTTCGCCAGTCCGCCGATAGGTGAGACGCTTGCCCACGATGCCCTTGAGGGCAATGTCGGCGCGCTCGTGGTCCTCGATGCCGAGGGCCGAACGATTGGAGTAACGGAAGTCGAACTCGGCAAGGTAGCGGTGCAGGTGGTTCTGCCCGCAATGCTGGTAGATGCCGCGCATCCCGCGCTTGAAGATGCCGAAGAAGCCTTCGACCGTGTTGGTGTGGGCGGTGGTATCGCTGGCGCTCACATATTCGTCCTGCGTGTGGTTAACCCACACGTGCTTGGCGAACTCCTGGCCGGGGCGGCGATAGGCTTTGTTGTCGTCCGTCAGGAGGCGCGAGCGGCGGTCAACGTTGGTGAACAGGTAAGCGCCAATGTCGTCCGCGCTAAACGAGCCGTTGAAGACAATGGAGGTGGAGCGGCCCGTCTTGCGGTCAATGAGCGAGACGATGCGGTTCATGTTGCGGATCGCCATGCGCGACTGCGGCTTGGTCTTGTCCTTGCCGTAGTAGGTTTCGTCGGCCTCCACATCGGAGCCGGGGCCGCCCATGGGGCCACCATCGGCCTTCATGGCTTCGCGGATGCGGTGGGCCATGAACCAAGCGGTCTTGTAGGTGACGCCGAGCATACGATGAAGCTGGTGGGCGCTCATGCCCTTCTTGCTGGCGCACATGAGGTGCGTGGCGAGCAGCCACTTGTTGAGCGGAACCTTGGAGCGTTCGAACACGGTCCCGACCGTGACGGTGTATTGCTTGCGGCAGGAATTGCACTGGACGAGGCCGGGGCGGTGCTTGGAGCCTTTGAGGCGCTTCTGGTCGTCTGCGCTGCCACAGTGAGGGCAGACGGGACCATGGGGCCAATGCAGGGCTTCGAGATATTCGCGGGCCTTGTCGGCGTTCTGGAAGCGGGGCTCAAAGAGGTTTGTTTGCGTCATGGCTTCACACTAGTTGTGGGACCTGCTTTGTCAAGTATATAATGACCAGCACGCTTGACAAAGCGCGACTCGTATGACAAGTGTGCTTTCCATAGTTGAAAGGGAGCTTGCCATCATGTCCAACATCACCCGATCCCTCGCATGGGCCGGCGTCATCATCGGCGCCGCGCTCGTCATGCAGTCGCAGGGGATGAGCGACCCGGCCAGTGCGGGCGTCGTCCTCGGCCTTGCGGGAGCGGCCTGGGGCAACCTCCAGGCCGACACGCCCTGCGGCCGAGGGTGCCTGCAGTGAGCGCCGCCGCCGCGCGCGACCCACGCAGCGGCTTCCTCGGGCGCGGGCCGTATTTCTGGGTCGGGCTGTTCGTCGCGAGTTCGCTCGCGCTCGGGCTGCTCACGTGGACCGGCGCGGTCGAGGGGCTGGAGACCGTGCTGGTCCTCGCGCTCGTCCCGCTTGCGCTGCTTGCCGCGGTGCTGCGCGCCGCCCAGCTTTCCGCGCGGGCCAAGGCCGAGGCCGGATCGCGCGGGCTCGCGCAGGCGCGCTATGTCAAGCGGACCGCGCTGTTCACCTCGCTCTACCTCGTCGCGGTCGCCTCGCTCTCTTTCTTTGATAAGGGGGCCTTCTTCGGCGAGGACGCCGGGCCGCTCGCGCTGCGCGTCCTGCTCGCGGTCCTGCCGGGCCTTGCGATCATCGGCGTGTTCTGGGCGATCGGGCGGCTGATGATCGAGGAGGAGGACGAGTTCCTGCGGATGCTGACCGTGCGCCAGTCGCTCGTCGCGACCGCCGTCGCGCTGTCCGCCGCATCGGTCTGGGGCTTCCTCGAAAGCGCCGATCTCGTGGTGCATCTCGACTCTTACTGGGTCGCGGTGGCGTGGTTTGTCGGCCTGTTCGTCGGCGCCGCGGTCAACCGCGTGCAGCACGGCACGTGGGGGAGCGTGTGAGGGGCCGCCGGGCCATCTCGCCCCTCGCTGCCGCCCGTTTCCCTTCCCACGAAAGACACCCATCATGAGAATGCCGCTTCGCCGCCTCGACTGGTTCCTTGTCCTGCCGCTGATTGCCGGACTTGCCTTGGTCGCCGAAATCGACCCGCCGGACGATCCCGCGATCACGCTCGGCCCGTTCATCAAGGGAGCGGTGATCGCGCTGGTCGCCCTGCTCGTCAGCCTCGCGGTCGCCGCCGCTTCGGCGATCGATCGGCGCTGCACCGAGGAATACGCGTTCCAGATCATGGCCAATGCCGCTCTCGTCGCGGTCGCGGCGACCATGCTCACCCATGCCGGCTGGATCATCGCCGGCAAGTTCGTCGGCCTGCCCGCGCTCGAAAGCGACAATGTCGTGGGCGTGATGGTGATCGGCTGGATCGCGAGCTATTACTGGTTCCGCCTGCGGGGCATCGCGGCATGAGGGCGGTGCGATGAAGAACCGCCTGAAAGTGCTGCGCGCCGAGCGCGACTGGTCGCAGCAGGACCTCGCCGACCGGCTCGAAGTCAGCCGCCAGAGCGTCAACGCGATCGAGAAAGGCCGCTACGACCCCTCGCTCCCGCTCGCCTTCCGCATCGCCGAGGTGTTCGGCCTGCCGATCGAGGAGATCTTCAGCCGCGACTGAAGCCTAGACCTCGAGCACCCGCGCACCCGCCTCGCTCGTCACCCGCTTCGTGCCCGCGAGGCGGGTCGAGCGGGTCTTGATGGTGTCGACGAAGCGGAATTCCGTGGTCGCGCGCGCCGGGGTCAGCTCGACCGCCATATACCCGCGCTGCGCGGTGTCGGCCCATTGCAATTGCGCGTTCTCCGCGACCAGCGCGCTCGCCAAATCGCCCGGCTTCACGAAGGAAAGGTAGCTTTCGAACCCCGGCGAGGTCGTCCCCTGCACGCCGACTTCGACGCCGACCTTCGCGCCTTCGTGGTCGAGGTCGAAGGCCCACGCGTTGTGCGTGTCCCCGGCGAGCACCACGAGGTTCGCGTCCGCTTCGAGCGCGGCCTTGAAGACCCGCTCGCGCGCGGCGGGGTATCCGTCCCAGGCGTCCATGTTGAGCGGCAGGCCCGCCTTCGCCGCCATGGCGGCGGCGGTGAGGCGCTGGCGGATGAAATCGGGCAGGCTTCCCTCGATCTGCGCGGTGAGCGCGGCGGGGCTGTTGAGATTGCCCATCAGCACCTGCTGGGCGAGCACCTGCCACGTCGCCCCGCGCTTGGTGGAGGCGGCGAGCCCTTCGGCAAGCCATTGCTCCTGTGCGGCGCCGAGCAGGTGGCGCGAAGGGTCGGACCAATCGGTTTCGCGGAAATTCTCGAGCGCGGCCATCGCGCCTTCCGGGTCGCTCGCGCCCTTGAGCACCGTTCCGTAATCGAGCTGCTCGTCGCGCCCTTCAAGCCGGGTGTCGAGCCGGAAGATCGTGGCGAGGTCGCCGATTTCATAGGCGGCGTATGGCTCGTCGGACACCGGCATCCATTCGCGGTAGGCCCGCTTGGCAGTCGCCTTGCGCGCCTCCCACGTGCCCTCGGTTTCCGGCTGGTGGTTCTCCGCCCCGTCCTTCCAGCTGTCGTTCGCGCTTTCATGGTCGTCCCACACCGCGATCATGGGGAGCGACTGGTGCAGGCGCCTGAGGTCCGGGTCGGCGCGATAGGTCGCGTAGCGCGTGCGGTAATCGGTCAGCGCCACGATCTCGCTTTCCGGGGCCAGCACGCGGTCCGGATGAGCCTGCCCGCCGGAAGGATAGATCCCGCGCCCGTATTCGTAGATGTAATCGCCGAGATGCACCGCGAGATCGCAATCGTTCGCTTCGAGAGCGTGGGCATAGGAATTGAACCAGCCGAAGCCGAAATTGGAGCAGGAGAACACCGCGAGGCGGAATTTCTGCGTCGGGCCGACGGGCAGCGTGCGGGTGCGGCCGATGTCGCTCACCGTGCCGCCCGGCGCGAGGAAGCGGTAGTAATACCAGCTGTCGGGCTCGAGCCCGTTCGCGATCCCCTTGGCGCACCAGTCGCGATTGGGGCTGGCGGTCGCCTTGCCCGCCGAGACGATGCGGGTGAAATCTGGGCTGGCGCTCACTTCCCAGTCGAGCACGGTGTCGGCCTCGCCGACGAAGCGGGTCCACAACAGCACCCGGTCCGCGCGCGGCTCGCCGCTGGCGACGCCGTGAGTGAAGCCGCTCCCCCATGAGCGCGCGCCCGCAGGCGTCGCGGCGAGCGCCGAGGCCGCGCCGGCGAGCGCGAACAGGCCGCGGCGCGAAACGCCGCTGGTGGAGGTCGGAACGGGCGAGGGGGCCGGGGCGGCGGGGTCGTGCGTGGTCATGGGCCTTGCGGTTAATCGCGGATGGTGTCGGAGATGTGACAGCGCTGCGGGGCTTGCGCACGAAGCCTCCGGACAGGCATGGACGCCTCCATGAGCGACATCCGATATCACGCCATGGCCGACGGCCGCCACATCGCCTTCCGCCTTGCCGAAGGGCGCGGACCCAATCGAAACGGACCCTGCCTCGTCTTCCTGCCGGGCTATATGTCCGACATGGCCGGGAGCAAGGCGACCGCGCTGTTCGAGGACGCCCGCGCCGAGGGGCGGCCTGCGCTGCTGCTCGACTATTCGGGCTGCGGGGAAAGTTCGGGCGACTTCGCCGAGGGCACGCTGTCGCGCTGGCGCGAGGAGGTTCTGGCGCTGGTGGATGCTTATGTGAACGCTCCCATCGTCCTCGTCGGCTCGTCCATGGGCGGCTGGCTGATGCTGCTGGTGGGCGAGGCGCTGGGAAGCCGGCTGGTCGGCATGGTCGGCATCGCCGCCGCGCCCGATTTCACCCGCTGGGGCTACACCGACGACCAGCGCGCGCGGCTCGCAGCGGGCGAGATCGTCTACGAGGACAATCCCTACGGCCCCGAGCCGACGCCGACCCACCCCGGCTTCTTCGCCGATGCCGAGGGGCATATGCGGCTTTCCGGCGACATCGCGATCACCTGCCCGGTGCGCCTGCTCCACGGCCAGCGCGATGCCGACGTGCCGTGGGATACGAGCCTGCGCCTCGCCGAAGCGCTGCGTTCGGACGACATACAGGTGACCCTCGTCAAACACGGCGACCACCGCCTGTCGCGCGATTCGGATATCGCGCTGCTCAAGCGGA
Organism: Erythrobacter sp.; assembly: GCF_011765465.1. Classification (NCBI taxonomy): domain Bacteria; kingdom Pseudomonadati; phylum Pseudomonadota; class Alphaproteobacteria; order Sphingomonadales; family Erythrobacteraceae; genus Erythrobacter; species Erythrobacter sp. The sequence continues at coordinate 2,569,897 of NZ_CP050265.1, forward strand.
CCCTTTCCTCGCTGCTGTGAGCCTTTCGATGTCCCTCCTCCTCGCGCTTCTCCTCCAGGTCGGCCCCAATCCGCAGGCGGGCGGGATCGCGGGCGAGCCCGACGAACTCGTCAACCGCCCGCCCCGCCCCGATGCTTCGGTCGAAGCCCCGCTCGACCCGGTCAGCGAATGGCTCAGGGGATGCCTCGAACAGGTGGTGGATGACCCGGCGCGCGCGCACTCACAGGCGCAGATCCGGCGCAGCGAGACCTTCGGGGAGCAGCGCGTGATCGCCAACCACTGCCTCGGCGTCGCGGCGACCGAGCTCGGCCTGTGGGAGGATGCGCGCGCCGCCTTCCTCGCCGCGCGCGACGAGACGCCTGCCGAGGAGGCGCGGACCCGCGCGCGCTTCGGGGCGATGGCGGGCAATGCGGCGCTTGGCGGAGGCGATGCGGCGGGCGCGCTCGCGTTGCTCACCACCGCCGAGGCCGACGCGCGCGCCGCCGCCTCGGCCAGCCTCGAGGCGGTCGCGGCGATGGACCGGGGCCGCGCGCTGGTCGCGCTGGAGCGGGCCGAAGAGGCGCTCGCCGCGCTGCGCCGCGCGACCGCGCTCGCGCCTGACAGCGGCGAGGCATGGCTGCTCGAGGCGACCCTGCTGCGGCGCATGGACCGGCTGGAAGAGGCGCAGGCGGCGATCGAACGCGCCGTCGCGCTCGCCCCGATGGAAGGCGCGGTCGGGCTCGAAGCGGGCGTGATCGCAGTGCTTTCGGGGCGCGAGAAGGCCGCGCGCGAAAGCTGGCAATCGGTGATCGAGGTCCAGCCCGACAGCCTCGCCGCGCAGACCGCGCGCGAATACCTTGCGCAGCTCCCGCCGGAAGTGGACAATGGCGCGCAGGAGGAGCCGCCCCAATGACCGAGTTTTCCGTCCTCGACCTCGTTCCCGTGCGCGAAGGGGGGAGCCTTGCCGAAGCCTTCGCCGCGAGCACCGACCTCGCCCGCGCCGCGGAATCTGCGGGGTGCAAGCGGTTCTGGGTGGCCGAGCATCACGCGATGGACGGGATCGCGGGCGGGGCGACCTCGGTCGTGCTCGCGCATATCGGGAACGCCACCAGCACCATCCGCATCGGCTCGGGCGGGATCATGCTCCCCAACCACACGCCCTTCCAGATCGCGGAGCAGTTCGGCACGCTCGATGCGCTCTTCCCGGGCCGCGTGGATCTCGGCCTCGGCCGCGCGCCGGGGGCGGGGCCGGAACTGCAGCGCGCCTTGCGCAAAAACCTCCACCAGGCCGCCGAGCATTTCCCGCAGGATGTGCTCGAACTGCGGGCGCTGCTGACGGGCGATGTCGAACTGCCCATCGCGGCGACGCCCGGCCTCGGCGCGAAGGTCGAACTGTGGATGCTCGGCTCCTCGCTGTTCGGCGCAAGCCTCGCCGCGAAGCTCGGCCTGCCCTACGCCTTCGCCGCCCATTTCGCGCCCGACCACCTCGACGCCGCGCTCGAACTCTACCGCCGGGACTTCCAGCCTTCGGACGCGCTCGACCGCCCGCACGTCATGGTCGCGATGAACGTCTTTACCGCGCCGAGCGCCAGCGAGGCGCGCCTCCTCGCCTCGTCCCAGCAGCAGAGCTTCGTGCGGCTTCGCACCGGCAATCCCGGCAGGCTCCCTCCGCCCATCGAGGACTACACCGACACCCTCCCCGCCCCGGCGCGCGCCATGCTGGAGCACATCGGGCAGGCCGCCGCGGTCGGCACTCCGCGCGAGGTGCGCGAGAGCATCAACGCCTTCATCGCCCGCACCGGCGCGGACGAGATCATGCTGTGCGGCGCGACATACGATGCGGACGCGCGGATCCGCTCGCTCGAAATGACGATGGAGGCGATGGAGGTCGAGCCCGCCGCCTGAAGATTAACGGCAGACCTTGCCCGGTGCGGGACGAAAGCCCCGCAACGCCCCGCAATCGTGCTTGCACCCGCCCCCGCAAAGCCTGTATCGGCGCGGCACGATAAAAACAGTCCGGCATAATAATATTGCGCCGCAACATGAGCCCCGCGGGCGCGCCCGGACCACGCGTGCAGGAGCAGCTGACAGTGGCCAATTCCCCCGCCGGAGCCGACCCCCAGATTTCATCGGACCTCGCAAACCTGCTGGCCGAGCGGCTCGGCGCGGCGATCCTGCCGGGCGACACGCCGCTGGAAGGCGAGGAACTGGCCGAGGCCGCCGCCTTCCTGCTCGAAACCGCCGCCCACCGCGAGCCCGAGCGCGCGGCGATGGCGATCGAATCCGCCACCAATGGCCGCCGCCGGCTGCGCATCGCGCTGGTCAACGACGATATGCCTTTCCTCGTCGATTCGATCGCCGCCACCCTGACCGCGCAGGGCGTGAGCATCGACCGGCTGGTGCATCCGGTCATCCCGGTCACGCGCGATGCCTCGGGCGATCTCACCGGGCTGGGCGGCGCGGAGACGGGGCGGAAGGAAAGTTTCGTCTATATCGAGACACCGCGGGTCGATGCGCGCCACCGCCGCGACCTCCTCGCCGAACTGCGCCGCACGCTCGGCGACGTGCGCGCCGCGGTGACGGACTGGGGCGCGATGCAGGACGCGATGCGCGCCGATGCGGAAAGGATCGCGAGCGGCGAAAGCGGCAGCGGCCCCGCGCACGAGGAAGCGATCGACCTGCTCCACTGGCTCAACCAGGGGATGCTGACCCAGCTCGGCCACCTCCGCAGGAACCGCGACGGGAGCGAGGCCGACGCGCTCGGCATCTGCCGGGCGAGTGCGCGCGAGATCCTCGCCGATGCCTCCTACGAACGCGCCTTCGACTGGTTCGATGAGGGCGACCGCGAGGGCGAGCCGCGCTCGCTGCTCGTCATCAAGGCCAACCGCCTGTCCACCGTCCACCGCCGCGTCCCGCTCGACCTGTTCATCGTCCCGCACCGGGTCGATGGAAGGACCGAGGCGCTCTCGATCCACGCGGGCGTGTGGACCAGCGCCGCGCTCGCCTCGCCGCCGCAGGAGGTGCCGATCCTGCGCGCCGCGCTCACGCGATTGACCGGCGAGCTCGGCTTCGATGCGAAGGGCCATGCCGGAAAGTCGCTGGTCCACGCCTTCACCACCCTGCCGCACGACCTGCTGGTCGCCTTCCGCCACGAGGAGATCGCCCGGCTCGCGACCGCGATGATGAGCCTGATGGACCGCCCGCGTCCGCGGCTGGTGCTGGTTCCCTCGCCGCTCGCCCGCCACGTCTTCGCCTTCGTCTGGCTGCCGCGCGACACGATCTCGACCGATGTGCGGATGCGCATCCAGGCGCTGCTGACGCAGGAGCCGGGGACCGCGCTGCTCGACTGGAGCCTCGAGATCGAAGGCAGCGACCTGGCCCTTTTGCAATTCCTGCTCGACACCCGCGCGAGCCGGGCCGCGCCCGATGCCGCCGCGATCGAGGCCAATCTCGAAGACCTCCTGCGCGGCTGGGGCGAGGCGGTCGAGACGCATCTCGCCGACGAGGAACCGGGCCGCGCGACCGCCATCGCGGCGCGCTATGCCCCCGCCTTCCCGCCCGGCTATCGCAGCGACTACGGCCCGGCCGAAGCCGCGCGCGACATCGCCCGCCTGCGCGCGCTCGCCGCCGCCGACCGCGAGGACGCCCCGCCACAGCGCGACGTGCGCCTCTACCGGCTGGAGACGGACCTGCCCGGCTCGCTGCGCCTCAAGATCTACTACACGCGCGGCCTGCTTGCCCTGTCGGACGCGGTTCCGGCGCTGGAGAATTTCGGCTTTCGCGTGGTGACCGAGATCCCGACCATGCTGGCGGGCGGCGCATTGGGCACGATCCACGATTTCACGCTCGACCTGCCCGAAGGCACGGACGCGGCGGACCTGCTCGCGCGGTGCGAGGCGATCGAGACGGCGATTGCCGAGGTCCTGAACGGCGGCGCGGAGGACGATGCGTTCAACCGGCTCGTGATGGGCACGGCGCTGTCCGCGCGCGAGGCGAACTGGCTGCGCGCGATCTATCGCTACCTGCGCCAGACCGGGATGGGCTTCACCATCTACACCGTGGTCGATGCGCTCGAAGCCGCGCCGGACGTGACGCGCGCGATGATCGACCTCTTCCTCGCCCGGCACGATCCCGATTTCGAAGGGGACCGCGAGGCGGCCTGCAAGGCCGCCGAGCGCGCCTTCACCGCCGGCCTCGTCAAGGTCGCCGCGATCAACGACGACCGACTGCTCAGGCTCTACCGCGCGGTGGTGGATGCGTGCCTCAGGACCAACGCCTTCGCTCCGGCGGCCGAAGAGGCGCTCGCCTTCAAGATCGATTCGGCGCGTGTTCCGAACCTGCCCAAGCCACTGCCGTGGCGCGAGGTGTTCGTCTATTCGCGCCGGGTCGAAGGCATCCACCTGCGCTCCGGCCCCGTCGCGCGCGGGGGGCTGCGCTGGTCCGACCGGCGCGACGACTTCCGCACCGAGATCCTCGGGCTGATGAAGGCGCAGAAGGTCAAGAACGCCGTGATCGTTCCCACGGGGGCGAAGGGCGGGTTCTATCCCAAGCAATTGCCCTCGCCCGCGACCGACCGCGAAGGCTGGGCGGCCGAGGGGCAGGCGAGCTACGAAATCTTCATCCGCACGCTGCTGTCGATCACCGACAATATCGAGGACGGCGACGTGGTCCATCCGGCCGAGGTCGTCATCACCGACGGGGACGATCCCTATTTCGTCGTCGCCGCGGACAAGGGCACGGCGCGCTTTTCCGACGTCGCCAACTCCATCGCGCAGGGGCGCGATTTCTGGCTCGACGACGCCTTCGCGAGCGGAGGGTCGAACGGCTACGACCACAAGGCGATGGGCATCACCGCGCGCGGGGGCTGGGTTTCGGTCCAGCGGCACTTCCTCGAAATGGGGATCGACGTTCAGACCGAAAGCGTGCGCGTCGCGGGCTGCGGCGATATGTCGGGCGACGTGTTCGGCAACGGGATGCTGCTGTCGAAGGCGATTCTGCTGGTCGCCGCCTTCGACCACCGCCACATCTTCCTCGATCCCGATCCCGACCCGGCGGCAAGCTGGGCCGAGCGCAAGCGTTTGTTCGACCTGCCGCGCTCGAGCTGGGACGATTATGACAAGGCGCTGATTTCCAGGGGCGGCGGGGTGTTCTCGCGCGACACCAAGCGGATCGAACTCTCGGACGAGGTGCGCGAAATGCTCGGGCTGGACGAAGCCGAGATCGAGCCCGACGCGCTCATTTCCGCGATCCTCAAGGCCGAGGTCGATCTCATCTGGTTCGGCGGGATCGGAACCTACATCAAGGCCGAACACGAAAACCACATCACCGTCGGCGACCCGGCCAACGACGCGCTGCGGGTCGACGGGCGCGAGGTGCGCGCCAAGGTCATCGGCGAGGGCGCCAATCTCGGCGTGACGCAGGCCGGGCGGATCGAATACGCGCTCGACGGAGCGGGCGGGGCGGGCGGCCGCATCAACACCGACTTCATCGACAATTCCGCCGGGGTCGACTGCTCGGACAACGAGGTCAACATCAAGATCGCGCTCGCCGCGGCGATGAAATCGGGCCGCCTCACGCGCGAGGAGCGCAACGGCCTGCTGGTCGAAATGACCGAGGATGTCGCCGCCATCGTGCTCGAGGACAACCGGCTGCAGGCGCTCGCCCTGTCGGTCGCCGAGGCGGCGGGGCCGGGCCAGACCGCCTCCTACGTCCGCCTGATCGAACGATTGGAGGAGATCGGCGATTTCGACCGCCGCACCCAGGGCCTCGCCGACAGCGAGACGCTGGTGCGCCGCGCCAGCGACGGGCAGGGCCTCACCCGCCCCGAACTCGCCGTGCTCCTGTCCTCGACCAAGCTCGCGCTGCAGGACGCGATCGAGGCGAGCGACCTGCCCGACGATCCCGCGCTCGAAGACACGCTCATCGCCATGTTCCCGCGCGCGATGCAGGAGCGTTTCGCCGACGAAATCCGCAGCCATCGCCTGCGCCGCGAGTTGATCGCGACCGAGATCGCCAACCGCATGGTCAACCGGCTCGGCCTGCTCGTCGCCTTCGAACTGGCCGAGGAAGAGGGCGCATCGCTCGCCGCGATCGCCAAGGCTTTCGTCGCGGTCGATGCGCTGTTCGATTGCAGCGCGCTGTGGGACCGTCTCGACACCGCCGACGTGACCGAAGCGACGCGGCTCAAGCTGTTCGACCGCACCGCCCATGCCCTGCGCGCGCAGATGGCGGACCTGCTGCGCGCGGGCGCGGCGCGCCAGGCGGCGAGCGCGCTGGCGGCGGAGCTCGAACCCGGCATCCGCGAATTGACCGGGGCGACCGGCACGGTGCTCGTGGGGGAAGCGCGCCAGCGCGCCGACCGAATGCGCGGCGAGCTCGAAGCGGCGGGCGTGCCCGAAGACCTCGCCACCGCGGTCGTCCACCTGTTCGCGATGGACGGCGCGGTCGGCCTTGCCCGCCTTGCGCGTGCGACCGAGATGCCGGTGCTGGGTCTGACCGAGGCGTTCACATCGCTCGGGATGCGTCTCGGGCTCGACTGGGCGCAGGGCAGCGCCGCGCTGATGGAGCCGTCCGACGTGTGGGAGCGGCTGCTGGTGGCGGGCCTCGCGCGCGACTTCCAGCAGATGCGGCTCGATTTCCTGCGCCGCCTCGTGCGCCGCAAGGGCGGGGACATCGCCGCCGCGGTCGATGCCTGGGCGCAGGAGAACCAGGCCGCGATCCGCCGCTTCCGCTCGGTGGTCGAACGCGCGCAGGCGCATCCGCCCGTCTCCCCCGCCATCCTCGCCCAGATCGCGAGCCAGGCGCGCAACCTGCTCGGCCCCTAGGCGCGCCGCGCAAGGCTTGACGCGGAGGCCCATTTCGGGAACGCATCGCGCCATGGACGGAGAGGAAAAGACGCCGACGAGCGTCCCCAAGAGCGCCGACGTGGTGATCGTCGGCACCGGGCATGGCGGCGCGCAGGCCGCGATCGCGCTGCGCCAGCAGGGCCACGAAGGCTCGATCCTGATGATCGGGCGCGACAGCTCGCCCCCTTACGAACGCCCCCCGCTGTCGAAGGAATACCTCGCCGGGGACAAGCCGTTCGAGCGGATCATGATCCGCCCGGAGAAGTTCTGGGCCGACAAGGGCATCGACCTCGCGCTCGGGCGCGGGGTGTCGGCGATCGACCCGATGCGGCACGAGGTGACGCTCTCGGACGGGACGAAAATCGGCTATCGCAAGCTGATCTGGTCGGGCGGCGGCGATCCGCGCCGCCTGCCGTGCCCCGGCGCCGGGCTGAGAGGCGTGTTCTACATCCGCGACAAGCGCGATGCCGACGCGATGATGGACGCGCTTGCTGACGGACCCAGGAAGGCTGTCGTGATCGGCGGCGGCTATATCGGGCTCGAAGCGGCCGCCGTGCTGCGCAAGCTCGGCTGCGAGGTCACGCTGGTCGAGATGCAGAAGCGCCTGCTCGCGCGGGTGGCGGGCGAGGAGCTGTCGCGCTTCTATGCCGAGGAACACCGGCGGCAGGGCGTCGACGTGCGGCTCGAGGCCGGGGTCGAGGAAATCCTCGGCGAGGACGAGGGCCGCGTCACCGGCGTGCGGCTTGCGGGCGGCGAGGAAATATCCTGCGACATGGTGGTGGTCGGCGTCGGCATCGTGCCCGCGGTCGCCCCGCTGATCGCGGCAGGCGCGGCGGGCTCCAACGGAGTGGACGTTGATTTCTGCTGCCGCACGACGCTCGATGACATCTATGCCATCGGCGACTGCGCCGCTCACGCCAACCCCTTCGCGGACAGCGCGGTGATCCGATTGGAATCGGTCCAGAACGCGCACGACATGGCGAACACGGTCGCGCGCGCGATCATGGGGGAGAAAGAGCCCTACAACGCGCTGCCGTGGTTCTGGTCGAACCAGTACGATCTCAAACTGCAGACCGCCGGCCTCAGCCTCGGCTATGACGAGACCGTGCTGCGCGGCGACCCGGCGACGCGCAAGTTCACCGTGGTCTATCTGAAGGAGGGCAAGCCCATCGCCTTCGACTGCGTCAACACGATGAAGGACTATGTGCAGGGGCGCAAACTGCTCGAACGCGGGGTCGAGAAGGTCGACCGCGACCTGCTGGCGGACCCCGAGGTGCCGCTCAAGGAGCTGATGTAAGCCTCTCGAGCGCCCAGCGCGCGGCGTCCGCCACGACCGGGTCGGGATCGTCGGCCAGCGCCTCGCACGGCCCGACCAGCGCCGCATCGCCGCTGTTCCCTGCGGCGTAAAGGCAGTTCCGCACGAAGCGGTCGCGCCCGATCCGCTTGATCGGCGAACCCGAAAACAGCGCCCGGAATCCCGCATCGTCCAATGCCAGCAATTCGGCAAGGCGCGGGGCGACGAGTTCGGGGCGGGGGAGGAAGTCCTGCATCGCGGCGGCCCGCGAAGCGAACTTGTTCCACGGACACACCGCAAGGCAATCGTCGCAGCCGTAGATGCGGTTGCCGAGCCCTGCGCGCAGGTCTTCGGGAACCGGCCCCTTGTGCTCGATCGTGAGGTAGGAAATGCAGCGCCGCGCATCGAGGCGGTAGGGCGCGGGGAAGGCGTCGGTCGGGCACACGTCGAGACAGGCACGGCACGAGCCGCAGGAATCGCGATGCGGCTCGGCCGGGGCGAGGTCCAAAGTCGTGTAGATCGCGCCGAGGAACAGCCAACTGCCGTGTTCGCGGCTGACGAGGTTCGTATGCTTGCCCTGCCAGCCGATCCCCGCCGCTTCGCCCAGCGGCTTTTCCATCACCGGCGCTGTGTCGACGAAGACCTTGACCTGCGCCCCCGGCTGCTCGGCCACCAGCCAGCGGGCGAGCGCCTTCAGCCGCTTCTTGACGACGTCGTGATAGTCCTTGCCCTGTGCATAGACCGAGATGCGCGCGTGGTCGCCCACCTCCTCCAGCGCGAAGGGATCGTGCGCGGGCGCGTAGCTCATGCCCAATGCGATGACGCTGCGCGCTGCGGCCCACAGCCCCTGCGGCGAGCGGCGGTGGGCAAGGCGCGTCTCCATCCATTCCATCGAGCCATGGTGGCCCTCGCCCAGCCATTGCTCGAGCCGCTCGGCCCTCACCGGGTCCTCCGCCGCGCTGGCGATACCACAGGCGACGAAGCCGAGTTCGCGCGCCTTTCGGGCGATGCGGTCCTCCAGCGAAGCCTCCCCGGATATGCCTGACGGCGCATTAACCATGTTTGGGGTCACTCCCGTTTAGTCTCGCGCGTTAACCGTCTCCCCCATGGATATGGCGGTAGGCGAACTGAAGGCGGCGGGCAAATACGCCGCGCAGGGCAAGGAGCGCCCGCTCGCGATCGAGGCGCGCGGGTTGGTCAAGAGCTTCGACGGAACGCGCGCGGTCGACGGGGTGGACCTCGCCGTGCCCGAAGGCGCGATCTACGGCGTGCTCGGCCCCAATGGCGCGGGCAAGACGACGACGCTCAGGATGCTGCTCGGCATCATCGACCCCGACGAAGGCGTGCGCCGCGTGTTCGGGCACGACCGCCCGCACGACATCGGCCGGCTGATCGGCTACCTTCCCGAAGAGCGCGGGCTTTATCCGGCGATGAAAGCGGTCGAGGCGATCGCCTTCATGGGCGCGCTGCGCGGGCTCCCGCTCGCCGAGGGGCGCAGGCGGGCGGTGGAGCTGCTCGAACGCCACGACCTCACCCACGCCGCGGGCCGCACGATCCGCCAGCTGTCGAAAGGCATGGCGCAGACGGTGCAATTGCTCGGCACCTTGGTGCACCGCCCGCGTCTCGTCGTGCTGGACGAGCCGTTTTCGGGCCTCGACGCGATCAACCAGGGCAAGCTCGAAGTGCTGATCCGCAGCCTTGCCGACGACGGGGTGACGGTGATCTTCTCCACCCACGTCATCCACCACGCAGAGCGCCTGTGCGAAGGCGTCGCGATCATCGCCGGGGGCAAGGTCCCCTATGCCGGCAGCGTCGAGGCCGCGCGCGATCGCATCCCGGCGCAGGTCCGGCTCGAAACCCGCGCCCGCGAAGGGCGCTGGATGGAGGCGCTCCCGCCCGAGACGCGGCGGGTGGGCGATTTCTTCCACTTCCCGCTGCCCGAAAGCGGCATCGAGCCCCTGCTGCGCCGCCTGATCGAAGGCGAGGCGGGCATTCTCTCGCTCTCGATCGAGCGCGCCGGGCTGCACGATGCCTTCGTGAGCATCGCGGGCGAGGCCGCCGCGCGGCAATTGGAAGCCGACAATGATATGGCCGGGGAGGGAGCCGCGCGATGAACCCCGACATGAACGCGAAATCGCGCCTTTCCAGCCTCGAAGCCGCCTGGGTCATCGCCCGGCGCGATTTTCTGGCGGTGCTGTTCAGCCGCGCCTTCCTGTTCTTCCTTCTCGGCCCGCTCTTCCCGGTGATCGTCGGCGGGCTTGCGGGCAGCATCGGCAGCACGGTCCAGCGCGAGGCGGTGAGCACCGAGATCGGGCTTGCCATGAGCGAGGCCGACAACGCCGCGATGATCGCCGCGCGCGATACGCTGCGCCCGCAATTGGGGCGCGCGCTGCCCGCTTTCGCCGAGGTTCCCGAAGCGCGCGAGGCGGGGTTCGACCCGCAGGCTTTCCTCGAAGCGCGGCGCGCGAACTACGCCGCGATCCTTGCCGGGACGCCGGACGCGCCGCGCCTCGTCGGGACCGAGGCGCAGGTGGCGCGCTGGCAGGGGCCGGTCGGCCTCATCGCCGCTAGCGCCACCGGGGCCGCGCCCGCCGCCTTCCCCGAGGTGCGGACCGAATTCGTCGCCACCAGCGGCGCGTCCGAGCGGTCCAACCGGATTCGCACCGCGCAGGCCGCGCAGATGCTCCTCTTCCTCCTCACCATGCTGCTCGCAGGCATGGTGCTGTCGAATCTCGTCGAGGAAAAGGCGAACAAGATCATCGAGATCCTCGCCGCCGCGATCCCGATGGACGCGGTCTTCATGGGCAAGCTCTTCGCCATGCTCGGCGTGTCCTTCGTCGGGATTTCGGTGTGGGGCATGGTCGGCTGGGGCCTGTGGAGCCTCGGCGGCGATGCCGTCACCGCCGCGATGGGGAGCGACCCCTCGGACCTGCCCGCCCCAGCGGTCGGCTGGACGCTGTTCGTCGTGCTGGGCGTCGCCTATTTCGCGATGGCCTACCTCCTTCTGGGCGCGCTTTTCCTGACCATCGGCGCGATGGCGAACACGGTGCGCGAGGTGCAGACGCTGTCCATGCCGGTCACCATGATGCAGCTGATGGTGTTCTTCCTCGCCGCCTACACGATCACCCAGCCCGGCTCCGCGCTCGAACGCGCCGCGATTCTCTTCCCGCTCTCCTCGCCCTTCGCCATGCTGGCGCGCGCCGCGCTCGACGAGACGCTGTGGACTCACGCCGCCGCGCTCGCGTGGCAGGGGCTTGCCGTGCTGGCGCTGGTCAGGGGCGGGTCGATCCTGTTTCGCAAGCGGGTGATGAAATCGGGCGGAGCGGGCCGCGAAAAGCGCCGCCGCCTGTTCGCGCGGCGCGCCCCGGAACCCGCCGCCGAGCCCGCCGAATAGGTAGCGGATCGAAACTCACTATTGACACCGCTGTAAGTTAAGGCAGGATGTCACGCGGACGGGAGCGGATTCCCTCAAGATGCGATAACGCACGGCCGCTCCCACGAGGAGAGAGAGCCATGGCCACCATCGCCCCCCAACGCCCGCAAGTGCGCCGCTCGCCGACCGCCTACGAGGCGCTGAAAGAGCACTACGCCCAGCATCCCGACGAGCGCCTGTCCCACCCGCACAAGTGGGACGTGTCGCGCTCCGACATCTATTTCGAGGACCGCTGGCAGCCGATCTTCAAGGAAATGCAGGACGCAGGGCCGCTGCACTACATCCCCGAAAGCCCCTATGGCCCCTATTGGGCCGTGGTCGATCACAAGGCGATCCAGCACATCGAAGCCCTGCCCGAAACCTTCTCCTCGAGCTGGGAATACGGCGGCATCACCATCCTCGAGAGGCCGAGCGACGAGGAACTGGCCGAACGGGGGCAGGAGCGGCGCGAGCTGCCGATGTTCATCGCGATGGACCGCCCGCAGCACACCGGCCAGCGCCGCACGGTCGCGCCGAAATTCACCCCCACCGCCATGTCCGACATGGAAGGCGAGATTCGCCGCCGGACGGGCGAACTGCTCGACACCCTGCCGCGCGGCGAGGTGTTCGACTGGGTCGATAAAGTCTCGATCGAGCTGACCACCGGAATGCTCGCGATCCTGTTCGGCTTCCCCTGGGAGGACCGCCGCCTGCTCACCTTCTGGTCCGACTGGTCGGGCGACACCGAGCTTGCGACCGTGCGCGACCTCGACGAATTCCGCTGGGGCATCCTGCAGGAGATGGCGGCCTATTTCCAGTCGCTCTGGATCGAGCGCACGCAGGACCCTTCGGGCGACGATCTCATCTCGATGATGATCCGGTCGGAATCGATGAACCAGATGCGGCCCGAGGAATTCATGGGCAATCTCGTGCTGCTGATCGTCGGCGGGAACGACACCACCCGCAACACGATGAGCGGCATCGTCCATGCGTTCGACCAGTTCCCCGACCAGCGCAAGCTGTTCGAGGAGCAGCCCGAACTCATTCCCAACGCGGTGCAGGAATGCCTGCGCTACATCACCCCGCTCGCGCATATGCGCCGCACCTGCACCGAGGACACCGAGGTCTTCGGCCAGATGGTGAAGAAGGGCGACAAGGTCGTGCTGTGGTATCTCGGCGCGAACCGCGACGAAAAGGTGTTCGAGAATCCGCACAAGCTCGACATCCAGCGCGAGAACGCGCGGCGGCACATCGCTTTCGGCTACGGCATCCACCGCTGCGTGGGCGCGCGGCTGGCCGAACTGCAGCTGCGCGTGCTGCTCGAAGAGATGCACAAGCGCCGGATGCGGGTCCATGTCGCGGGCGATGTGGAACGCGTCCGGGCGAATTTCGTCCACGGCTTCCGCAAGCTCGAGGTCGAGATCACCGAGTTCTGAGCGCGGCCCTTTACGGGAGGGTCACGGGTCCGGTCATGCAACCTTAAGGCGCGCTGCGGCGTAATTGCGAGCGAACGCCGCAGTCACCATATGGATGCCATGACCAAAGCCCCCTCCCGCCGCTCCTTCGTCCTCGCCGCCTCCGCCGGTGTCGCAGCGCTGCCCTTGCTGGGCGCCTGCGGCTCCGGCCCGGCGAGCGCACGCGAGAACTTCCCCGTCTCGAAGACCGAGGCCCAGTGGCGCAAGCAATTGACGAAAAGCGAATACGCGGTCCTGCGCGAAGCGGCGACCGAGCGGCCCTACACCTCGCCCCTGAACGAGGAGAAGCGCAAGGGAACCTTCGTGTGCGCGGGCTGCGGCAACGCGCTCTATTCCTCGGCGCACAAATACGACAGCGGCACGGGCTGGCCGAGCTTCTGGAAGGCGATCGACAAAGGCGCGGTGGGGACCAGCACCGATTACAAGATCGGCTATCCGAGGACCGAGGTGCACTGCGCCGACTGCGGCGGGCATCTCGGGCACATCTTCGGCGACGGGCCGCCCCCGACGGGCAAGCGGCATTGCATCAACGGGGTTGCGCTGGACTTCCGGCCGGCCTGACGCGCCACAGCCTGAGCGATGTCCCCTCGGGCAGCGCGACCGGTTCGAGCCAGTCGGGCACGTCGCCCGAAAGCAGCTTCGCCATGAAACCGCCGGGCGCGTCATGCGCGTAATTGCGCGGCTCGTTGAGGCCGGGGCACAGCGCGACATAGGCCGTCCCGCGCGCGGCGAAGCTCGCGCGCGCCTCCTCCTCGCTGCCGAGCGCGGCGGCGATCACCACGCGGATCGCTTCGTGGCCGCGGTGGTGCGGGGTGGCGACGACGGTGTGGCGGCTTTCGAGCAGGAGCGCGGGCGCGATGTCGAGCGGGGCGTAGATCTCGCCATTGGGCAGCGCGGCGAGCGCCTCGCGCGCGGCGGCGATGTCGCAATCGGACTGGCGCAGCGATCCGGCCAGCGGGGCCGCGCCGCCGCGCGCCGCCTGTGCGGGCATGACGGGGCCGAGCAGGGTCAGCGGAAAGGTCGGGACCAGCGCCAGCGCGATGCCGGCCATCGCCGCCATGCGCCTCGGCGCGCTTTGCATCCGCCGCGCGGCGCGCAACCACTGGCCGACCTGCCAGGCGAGCGGCGGCGCGGCGAGCGCGCAGGCGACCGCCCCGGCGCGCGCGACGAACACCGCGACCAGCAGCGCAGCGGCGAGGATAAGCGCGTAATCGCTCCAGAACCGCCGCAGCCAGTCGGCCGACTGCCGCGACAGGCGCATCGCCGCCATCAGGCCGAGCAGCGGCGCGACGACGAAGGGCAGCGCGTCGACGAGGCTCTGGTGCCACACCGGGCGGCCCTCGTTCACATGATCGAGCCAGTGGCGCGCCACCAGCGGGTCGATTGCGGCGAAACCCCCGCCGCTCGCGCATTGCGGGGCGACGGTGAGGACGAGAGCGAGCGCGCCGCCCGCGGCGAGCGCGAATCCGGCGAGCACCAGCGCGAGAGGCGCGGGCTCGGTCCGGGCGAGCAGGGTGAGGACCAGCGCGCCCCAGCCGAAGATCGCGAGATGGAGCGGGCCGATCGCGTCGCAATACACGGCAAGGTCGCCCAGCCCCCGCGTCGCGGCGAACAGCGCGGCGCTGACCAGCGCGAGCGACTGGATCGCACCCACCAGCCATTGCCGCTGCGACCGGTCCCTCAGCCAGCGCAGCGCGAGCACGGCGAAGATCGCGGCGGCGAGCGGGAGCCCCTCGACCGATATGGAAAGCCATGTCGCCAGCGCCGCGCCGAGGCCGAACGCGCCGAGCCGGTCGGACCGCGCCATCAGCGCACCCGCCGCCCACAGCGCGCAGACGACCTGCCAGCCGTGGTGGTCGATGCGCAGCGGCGAAAGCTGGAACAGGAGCGGCACCGACAGCGCCATCAGCAGCGAGGTGAGCATCGTCTCCTCGTCGCCCAGCAGCCGATGTGCGATCCGCGCGGCGAGCAGCATGGCGCAAAACAGGGTGACGAGCGGCACGATCACCAGCGCCGCCCCTTCCGCCGCGCCCGCGCCGAGGATCGGCGAAAGCAGCGCGATGACGAGCAGCAGCGGGATGTCGACCAGCCGCGACCAGTGCATCGCGATGCCGCCTCCCGGCGCATCGACCCGGTGCTGGACGAGGTCGAACCAGCCCTGCCCCGCGAGCACGTCGCGCACCTGCACCAGCCGCATCGCGTCGTCGGGGTCGGGGAATTGCCGCGCGCCGATCGCCTGCCAGTTGACCGCGAGGACCACCGCCGCGACGATCAGCCACGCAAGCGCGACCCGGATCAGCAGGTCGGCGGGAAAGGCTCCCGGGCGGCGCTCGACCAGCATTTCACGCCCCCTCGCCCGCTGCCGGAGCGGGGCGGAAGACGATCCGGCTGCGCACCAGCCACGTCGCCATGAAACTCACCCCGATCGCCACCAGCTTGGCCGCGCGCGGGTCCGCCCCGGCGCGCTCGCCGAGGCCGACGATGGCGGTGGTCAGCGCAAGGCCGAGCAGGGCGGAAATCACGAACAGCGCCTTCTGCCGGGTCCGCGCAAGGCCGCTTTCGGCGACCGATCCGTGGAACACCGCGCGGCTCGACATCAGCCAGTGCGCGACGATGCCGAGCGAATAGCCCGCCGCCGAGGCAGGCGCCGCCGCGCTCCCCGCCGACAGCAGCGCGAGGAACGCGCCCATGTCGACCGCCAGCGCGCCGACGCTCGCGAGCAGGTAGCGCACGAAGCGCGCATCGCGCAGCCGGACAAGGAGGCGGGCGGCGAGGTCCATCAGGCGCGCCTGCGCACGTCCTCGCCAGCAGGCTCGGGCTTCACCCGTTCGGGCACGCCGCGCAGGGACGTGAGCGCTGCGACCTGATCCTCGCTCAAGGGCTTCGTATCCGCCGCCTCGCGCGCGGGCAGGCCGGTATCGGCGCCCTCGTCGCCCGCTTCGTGATATTCGGCGTCCTCGTTGACGCACCACGTATCATAGACGCGCTTGCCGGCGAGGATGTTCTCGACCGTCAGCATCGCGGTCATCATCGCGTGGTCCTGGTTGTTGTAGCGGTGCATCCCGTTGCGCCCGACGAGGTGCAGCGTGGGGTGCTTTTCCTCGAGTTCGCGGCGCATCGCATCGACATTGGCGGCGTAGTCCTCGTCATAGACGGGATAAGCCTTTTCCTGCCGCACCACCGCGCCGCCGCGCACCTTGGCCGGGTCGACGAGGCCGAGGATGGCCATTTCCTTCTTCGCCAGTTTGACGAGATCCTCGTCCGAAGAGGTCCACAGCCCGTCGCCCTCGAAGCAGAAATATTCGAGCCCGACGCAGGCGACGTTTTCGTCCGGCACCATTTCGGGCGACCACGACCGGAAGTTCTGGACGCGCCCGACCTGCACCTTGGAATCGTGGATGTAGATCCAGTTGTCGGGGAAGAGATCCTCGCTGTCGATCATCAGCGCCACGGTGAGAAAATCGCGATAACGCAGCTTGCTCGCCTGCAGCGTGCTTTCCGGCAGCGGGTGGAGCCGCTTCGCCAGTTCGCGCATCGGGGCGGAGCTGATGACGTCCTTCGCGCGGATCTGCGCCGTGCCGGTCTTCGAGCGCGCGGTCATCGTCCACCCCGCGCCATCGCTGGCAAGCCGTTCGAGCGCATGGCCCATCAGCAGCTCGCCGCGCCCGCTGGCAAGGATATGATCGCGCGCCGCGTCCCACATCATGCCCGGGCCGAGCCGCGGGTAGCGGAAGGTCTCGAGCAGGGTCTTCGCCTGTTTCCCGCTGCCGTCGTTGGGCCGCTTGTTGAGGCCGAGGCTGCGCTTCAGCCCGTCGACCACCGCGCCCCACAGCGACAGCCCCTTGATCCGCTGCGCCGCCCAGTCCGCGCTCATTTCGTCGCAGGGCATCCCCCACACCTTCTCGGTGTAGGTCTTGAAGAAGATCGAATAGAGGCGCTTTCCGAACTGGTTGGTGGTCCAGTCCTCGAAGCTCTTCACCTCGCGGATCGGGAACAGCTTGTAGCGCAGGTAGCTCACCATGCAGGCGGTCGAGCGCAGCAGGCCGAGGTTCGACAGCGCCTCGAAGGCGCGCAAGGGATAGGAGTAGAACTTGCCCTCGTAATAGATCCGGCTCATGCGCGGGCGCTGGATGAAGTCGTTGGGCAGGATCTCGTTCCACAGGTCGACGACGGCCTGCGATTTCGAGAAGAAGCGGTGCCCGCCGATGTCGAAACGGTAGCCGTCGTGCTCGACCGTGCGGCTGATGCCGCCGACGTAATGCTCGTCCTGTTCGATGATCGCGACCGACTTGCCCTGTTTCGTCAGGAGATAGCCCGCGGTGAGCCCCGCCGGGCCCGCGCCGATGATGGCGACATCGACGTCGATGATCCCCGAACCCGCGACAGCACGCTCACTCATTCCAGCCCCCGTTCATGCGTTTCGCCCGGGCTGGGCGCGGTCTGCGCGCTGCCGGGCGGGTCGATGCCGGGAGTGAAGGAAATTGGTTAGCGAGCGGTAAACGGCTGCGCTTTACGGCGGAAAAATTGTCGCAGGGCCAGGGGTATCCGCTTAATCGCTCACTCGTGGAGCAGGCCCGGGTCCTGCAATTGCGCCGCCAGCCGGGCGAAATCGCCGAGCGTGAAGGTGTCGTCGAACACGACGCCGTATTGCCTGTCGCGCCGCCAGCGGACCTTGGCGCGGACTTCCTTGCGTGTGCCGGTGAGGTCGGCGCCCTCGATCCGCAGCGACTGGTCGATCGCGAACAGCCCGTCGCATTCGAAGCGCGCGCCCTGCTGCGAGACGTTCTCGACCACGCCCTCGCATTGCTGGGTCAGGGTTTTCACGGTGATCGGGAAGACGAGGTCAAGCCTGATGCCGCGCTTGGGATACATCCCGGCCTCGTTGATGAGGCGGGCGACATCGACCGGGCGGGTGAATTCGAAACCGGCCTCGTTCTCGCGCTGCCAGACATCGCGCATTTCGTAGGCTTCCCCGCCGGGCATATGAAGTTCGTATGGCCCGCCCGAAGGCAGGCGGTGGAACAGGCGCACGCTGACCCCGGTTTCGGAAACGTCGCGGATGACGCAGACGAATTCGCCTTTGGCGCAGACGAGCTTGGCGGCGCGGATCAGCAGGGTGAAGCGCGGCGCGGCGCGCATTTCATCAGCGGCCCGCGCGTCCCCGGCCCCTTCGCCGGGCCTGCCGGAATCGGGCGCATCGGTATCGGGCGTGCCATCGCCGGCCGTCTCGGAGCCGGAAAGGGCCTCGTCTCGGGGCCAAGGATTGCTCGCTGCCTGGTCCATAAGTCGTGCCCTGCCGGTGCGAGCGCGCTGTGGCGACGCGACCGGTTCGAATGATCCCCGCAAGTTCGTGGGTCGGGATTAGGGCAGCGCCGGTTAAGAGCGAGATAACGCTGAACCGGGTACTGGCGCGGTGGAGGGTGCGGATAGGAAGGGCGACCGGACGCCATCGGACCGACTGGGTTGCGGGATATGTGCAGCGCCCCGCCCTCAAGCAGCGAAGCGGTAGGGCGGCAAAGACCACCCTCAAGCAGCGGTTGCGAAGCACAGCCGAAGGCTGAACCGGTAGGGCAAAAAACAACGCCCTCAAGCAGCGGAGCGGTAGGGCTGAAAAAGCGTGCGGGTGGCGGGACTCGAACCCGCACGAGCCAAAGCTCAGGGGATTTTAAGTCCCCGGCGTCTACCATTCCGCCACACCCGCGCAGGAGTGGCGATAACGCCCGGCGCGCGGGCAGGCAACTCGCACGCCGAACGCTTGCCTTGCGCCGCGCCAAGGGCCAAGGTCGCTGCGGTGCAGCAAAGCGGCGGGCGGACTCCCCGCCCTCGAACAACGGAGCGGTAGGGCGACGAACCCGCCCTCAAGTAGCGGAGCGATAGGGCAGACAAAAACGCCCTCAAGTAGCGGAGCGGTAGGGCAACAAACACGCCCTCAAGCAGCGGAGCGGTAGGGCAGAGAATATGCCGGGCGACACAGTTCACGACGCGCATTCGGTGGTGGCGACGATCCAGCCGGCGATCGCGCTGATCGGGCTCGGCATCGGCGCGGCGCTCGTCTCGCGCGCGGTGCGATTGAATCCGATCGTCGGCTATATCGCGCTGGGCCTCGTCATCGGCGCACTCGGCTATCGCGAGGCGTTCGGCGGGCCGGTCGTCGCGGCCATGGCCGAGGCGGGGATCATGTTCCTGCTATTCAATCTCGGCCTGCATTTCTCGCTCGGGCGGATCCGCGAGGAAGCGGCCAACATCTTCGGCTTCGGCAGCCTGCAGATGCTGGTGGCGGGCGGGGCCTTCATCGCGATCTTCCTCGCGATGGGCTTGGCCGTGGAGTTCGCGGTGATCGGGGGCTTTGCCATGGGCCTGTCCTCGACCGCGGTGGTGATCGGGCTGGTGCGCGAGCGCGGGCAGGAGGATTGCCCGGTGGGGCGGGCCTCGCAGTCGATCCTGATCTTCCAGGACATCGCCGCGATCCTGCTGCTGATCGCCGCGGGCGCTCTGGGAAGCGGCGGGGCGGTGCTGCCTGCGCTGGGCCTTGCGGGCGTCAAGGCGCTTGCCGCCTTCGGTATCGCGGTGCTGTTCGCGCGCCACCTGACCGAGCCGCTGTTCCGCCTGATCGGGCGGCTGGGGTCGAGCGAGGTGTTCACCGCGACCGCGCTGTTCCTCGCGCTCGCGGCGGGCTGGGCGGCGGGGGTTTCGGGCCTGTCGCTGACGCTTGGCGCTTTCCTTGGCGGGATGGCGGTGGCGGATTCGCCGTGGCGGATGATGGTGCAGGCCGAGATCGAGGCGTTTCGCGGGCTGTTCCTGAGTTTCTTCTTCATCTCGGTCGGGCTGATGATCGATCCCGCCGTTCTGGCGGCGAACTGGGCGCTGGTGCTCGCGGCGCCGGCGGGGCTGGTGGCGGTGAAATGCGCGTTCAATGTCCTTGCCGGGCTTGCCAACCGCTGGTCGGTGCCGGGCTCGGTGCAACTCGGTTTCCTGCTCGGCCAGGGAAGCGAATTCGCGCTCGTCCTGTTCGCGGTTCCCGCCGTCGCCGGGCTGGTCGAGGAGCGGATGATCGCGGTCCTCATCACCGCCATCGCGATCAGCCTCGCGCTCACGCCCGCCATTTCGGCGCTGGGCCGCAGGCTGGCGGGCAAGCTGCGCACCGGGCCGCCCGATGCGAAGCTCGGCGGGGACGATGCGCCGGTCGTGCTGATCGGGCTGACCCCGGCGGGGCGCGCGGTCGCGGACGCGCTGGGGCAGGAGGGGATCGGCTATCTCGCGGTCGAGGCCGACCACGACCGTTTCGAGCTGGCGCGGGCCGACGGGTACCGTGTCCAGCACGTCAACCCGACCGACCCAAGGAGCTGGGAAGCGCTCGGCATGGGGCGGCGCGCGATGGTGGTGGTGGCGAGCGGCAACGTCGCTGCCTCGCGCGCGCTCACCCCGCTGGTGCAGGAACGCTTTCCGGGGATCACGCGCGTGATCGCGCTGCCGGACGCGGCCATGCTGGACGAATTCGCCGCGCTCGGCATGGTCCCGGTCGAGACATCGGGCGAGGACGGCGCGGAGCGGCTGGTCGAAGCGGTCTTTAAAGGGCTCGGTCGGGAGCGGCGGCACACGGCGAGCGCAGCGGACGAGCCCGCCGCACCGCTGGCGGCCTGACGCCTCATCCGCCGTTGAGGCGTTTCCGGATTTCCTTGCCCGCCTTGAAATAGGGCACGCGCTTGGCCGGAACCTCGACCGTTTCGCCGGTGCGCGGGTTGCGCCCGGTGCGGGCCTGCCTTTCGCGCGTCGAAAAGGCGCCGAAGCCGCGCAGTTCGACCCGCCCGCCTTCGGCAAGGCGCTGGGCGATCTCGTCGAAGAAGATGTCGACCACCTGTTCGACCTCTTCGGCGCGCAGTTCGGGATTGTCCTTGTGAAGTGCCTGCAGCAATTCGGATCTGATCATTTTCGGCCTCCCGGCGACAGCACGGCGACAATTCGCGCTGCCCCGATGGCGGGTGCCCCCCGCTTTTTCCCCTTTGCCGCCCTGACCCGACGGGCGATGTCGAAGCCGGGAGATTGCCAGAGGATCGCGCCTCCCGCAAGCGAGTGCGGCGCCAAAATGGGCGGAATTTCAGCGATCGTGCCGTTTGTGAACGTTCACCCGCGCTCTAGCAGTTCGCCGACGTCGAGCCCGAGCCGGTCCATCCGTTCGCGCAGGTCCGGCCATTCCTCTTCGAGGAAACGCTCGCGCTCGGCCCGGCGCAGGCGTTCGGCGGCGCCTTTGACGACATACATCCCGACCCCGCGCTGGACCTCGACGAGGCCGTCGTTCTGGAACTGCTGGTAGGCTTTCGCCACGGTAAGCGGGTTCGCCCCCTGCTCGGCGGCGAGCGCGCGGACCGAAGGCAGCATCGCGCCTTCGGGATAGTCGCCTTCGATGATGGCGGCCGCGATTCTGTCGCGCAGCTTCAGGTAGACCGGGCGGGCCTGGCTCATGATACGTGTCCCTTGCACCCGCCCCGAGCGGATGCGAGGTGCATCAGTGCCATAATACAGCCATGCGCGTCAAGGCGGGCTCGTGACCGGCGTATGACACGCCTCAGGCGAGGTTCAGGCGGGGCTTGCGAACACGGCCCGCCGCACAACTGTAATCGAGGCTTCACATGGCGGTCTTTGCCGCTAGTGTGCGCGCCTTTCGGGGCGCGCCGCGTGAGAGGGTCGCGCTTCACGGGGATCAATTCGAAAAGGTTTCTTCATGGCTACCCAAGCACTGCCGGACGGGGACAGCGCAGGCACCATCCTTGGCCATCCCAAGGGTCTGTTCGTCCTGTTCTTCGCCGAGATGTGGGAACGCTTCTCCTATTACGGGATGCGTGCCCTCCTCATCTTCTATCTGACCAAGCACTGGTTGTTTTCCGACAGCGAAGCGGGTGTCATCTACGGCGCCTACACGGCGCTGGTCTACATCACCCCGGTGGTCGGCGGCTATCTCGCCGACAAGTATCTCGGGCAGAGGAAGGCCGTGCTGTTCGGCGCGATCCTGCTGACGCTCGGGCACTTCTTCATGGCCTTCGAAGGCGAGCCCGCCGCGGGCAATGAAGGCAACCCGATCATCTATATCTTCTGGCTGGCGCTGGCGCTGATCATCGTCGGCTCGGGCTTCCTCAAGGCCAATATCTCGGTGATCGTCGGCCAGCTCTACCCGCGCACCGACATCCGCCGCGACCCGGCCTACACGATCTTCTACATGGGGATTAACATCGGCGCGTTCTTCGGGTCGATCCTGTGCGGCTATATCGGCGAAACCTATGGCTGGGCTTACGGTTTCGGCCTTGCCGGGATCGGGATGCTGCTCGGCCTCGTCGTGTTCGCCTGGGGCACGCCGCTGCTGCTTGGCCGGGGCGAGCCTCCCAAGCCGCTCGCCAAGGGGACCGAATGGGGGATGTATGCCGCGGGCATCGCGCTCGTCGGCATCTGCTGGCTGGCGATCCAGTTCCAGAGCCTCGTCGGCTATGTCCTCGGCGGCTTCGGCGGCGCGCTGGTGCTTTATGTCCTTTTCACGGCGGTGGTGAAGCTGCCGAGCGAGGAGCGCGACCGGATCTTCGCGGCGATGTTCCTCATTCTGACCTCGATCATCTTCTGGGCGCTCTTCGAGCAGGCGGGCTCTTCGCTCAACCTGTTCACCGACCGCCATGTCGATCGCACGCTGTTCGGCATTGAAGTTCCGGCCTCGGTGTTCCAGTCGGTCAATGCAGGCTTCATCTTCCTGCTCGCGCCGGTGTTCGCCGCGACATGGACCGCGCTCGGTCGCCGCAACATGGAACCTTCCACGCCATTCAAATTCGGACTTGGCGTGATCCAGGTCGGCCTCGGCTTCCTCGTCCTCGTGTTCGGCGCGCAGTCGGTCGGGGTCGATGCGGCGACGCCGGTGATGTTCATCTTCCTGATCTACCTGCTGCACACGACCGGCGAGCTGTGCCTGTCGCCCGTGGGCCTGTCTGCGATGAACCGGCTGGCTCCGGCGCACATGGCCTCGCTCATCATGGGGACGTGGTTCTTCGCTTCGGCGACCGGCAATTTCGCGGCCGGCCTGATCGCGGCGGCGACCGGCGCGGAAGGCGTCGGCGAAGAAGCGGGCAAGCAGGTTGTGCTCGACGTTTACAGCAATGTCGGCTGGGTCGCGGTCGGCGTCGGCGTCGGCGTGATGGTCATCAGCCCGCTGATCAAGAAGCTGATGCATCTCGACACGCTTCAGGACGACAATGTCGGCGACGACCTCGAAGGCCAGCGCGAAGCGGGGCTCGAAGCGCAGGAAGGCGGCATCCGCCCGGCGACGCGTCCGAGCAATTGAGGCGACAAGGCGGGGCCGCGTGCCGGTCCCGCCCGCCGTTCTGTTCGACTTAAGTTACACCCGGCCTGTCCAATGACGTGGACAGGCCGGGTGTCGCGCGTCTAGGCTCCTTCCCTCTCGCGAGAGAAGGGGACTGACTTGATGCGTTTTTCACGATCCGAGCCTGCGCGCCTCGGCCTGATGGCCGGGCTGTGCGGGGCGCTTGCCCTTGCGGGCTGCACCACGACCGGCTCCGCCAATGCCGCTGCCGACCGCAGCGACAGGGCCGAGGCGGGCGATGCCTACGCCGCCAAGACGGAGAGCGAGGCGCCCTTCGCCTCGACCTACGAACCCTATCCCGGCGTTCCCACGGCGCTGGTCGGCGCGGTGGTCTATGACGGCGCAGGCGGGCGGATCGAGAACGGCACTGTCCTTTTCCGCGATGGCAAGGTGGTCGCGGTGGGCGATGCCTCGCTTTCGACCGAAGGCTACCGGGTGATTCCTGCGGGCGGCAAATACGTCACGCCCGGCATCATCGACATCCATTCGCACCTCGGCGACTATCCCAGCCCCTCGGTCGACGCGCATTCCGACGGCAACGAGGCGACCAGCCCCACGACGCCCGACGTCTGGGCGGAACATTCGGTCTGGCCGCAGGACCCCGGCTTCACCCGCGCGCTCGCCAATGGCGGGATCACCGCTCTGCAGATCCTGCCCGGCTCGGCGAACCTGATGGGCGGGCGTTCGGTGACGCTCAAGAACGTGCCCGCGCGCACGGTGCAGGGGATGAAGTTCCCCGGCGCGCCCCACGGCTTCAAGATGGCCTGCGGCGAGAATCCCAAGCGCGTCTACGGCAATCGCGGGCGCAAGCCCTCGACCCGGATGGGCAATTTCGCGGTCAACCGCCAGACCTGGCTCGCGGCGATCGACTACGCCAATTCCGACAATCCCAAGCGCGACCTCGCCAAGGAGACGCTGAAGGGCGTGCTCGACGGGGAGATCCTCGTCCACAACCACTGCTACCGCGCGGACGAGATGGCGCTGGTGATGGATATGGCGAAGGAGATGGGATACCGCGTCACCGCCTTCCACCACGCGGTCGAGGCTTACAAGATCGGCGACCTGCTGCGCGAAAACGACGTGTGCTCCGCGATCTGGGCGGACTGGTACGGCTTCAAGATGGAAGCCTATGACGGCATCCTCGAAAACGCCGCGCTGCTCCAGAACGAAGGCGCCTGCGTGGTCATCCATTCGGACGACGAGAACGACATCCAGCGGTTGAACCAGGAAGCCGCCAAGGCGCAGGCCGCGGGCAAGCGCATGGGCATGGACATTCCCGATGCGACCGTGATCGGCTGGATTACCCTCAACGCCGCCAAGGCGATGGGCATCGCCGACATGACCGGCAGCCTAGAGCCGGGAAAGATGGCCGACGTGGTGCTGTGGAACGGCGATCCGCTCTCGGTCTATTCGCGGCCCGAGAAGGTGTGGGTCGACGGCGCGCTGCTGTTCGACGCGATGGACCCCAAGCGCCGCCCGGTGAGCGATTTCGAGCTCGGCCAGCCCGGTGAAGGAGATGTGAAATGAAGCGCCTCCTGACACTTGCAGCCTCCGCGCTCGCGCTCGCTTCCACTCCCGCGCTGGCGCAGGACGTGGTCGTCACCAATGCGAAGGTCGTGCTCGGCGATGGGTCCGATCCGATCGAGAACGGGACGGTTATCATCGAGGACGGCGAAGTCGTCTTCGCCGGAACGCCGACACCGGGACAGACCTTCGAGACCGACACCGTGATCGACGCGGGCGGAGCATGGGTGACGCCCGGCCTCTTCGCGACCGTCACGACGCTCGGCCTTTGGGACGTGGGCGCGGTGAGCGAATCGAACGACCAGCGCGCCTCGCGCTCTCCGTTCAGCGCGGCGCTCGATGCCGCACCGATCGTGAATCCGAATTCGCAGCACATCCTCGTCCACCGCGCCGCCGGGATCACCCGCGCGGCGACGACGACGCTGCCCTCGGCCTCGATCTTCGCAGGGCAAGGCGCGCTGATCGATCTCGGCGCGGACCCCGAACCCGTCATGCGCCCGCGCGCCTTCCAGATGGTCGACATGGGCGAAGGCGCCGGGCGGATCGCAGGCGGCAGCCGCGCGGCGGCGCACGTGCTGTTCCGCAACGCCCTGCGCGAGGCGCAGTCCTATGGCGAAGCCGCGCGCATACCGGGGCAGAGCGCCTCGCGCCGCGACCTGCGCACCGGGGACGACGTGCCGGTCGACCCGCGCCTTGCCGGACGCGAGACGGACCGGCCGGGCGACGTGCTGCTCACCCGCTTCGATGCAGCAGCACTCGTCCCCGTCGTGCGCGGCGAGCAGAAGCTCTACGTCGCGGTCGAGCGCGCCGCCGACATCCGCGCCGTGCTCGCGCTGAAGGACGAATTCCCCGAGCTCGACATGGTGCTGGTCGGCGCGAGCGAAGGCTGGCTCGCGGCCGAGGACATCGCGCGCGCGGGCGTTCCGGTGATCGCCGATAGCCTCGATGATCTTCCCACCGGCTTCGACCAGCTCGCCGCGACGCAGAGCAATATCGGCCGGATGAAGCGCGCCGGGGTGCAAGTCGCGATCAACGCGGGCGCGATGCAGAACCCGCGCCGCCTGCCGCAGCACGCGGGCAATCTCGTCGCGCTCACCCGGATGCCGGGGGCGACGGGCCTATCGTGGGGCGAGGCGTTCGCCTCGATCAGTTCGGTCCCGGCCGCGATCAGCGGGATGGGCGGGCGCGCGGGCGTGCTCGCGCCGGGCGCGCTGGGCGATCTCGTGTTCTGGGACGGCGACCCGCTCGAGGTGACGAGCGTGCCCACGCGCGTCTTCATCGACGGCGTCGAACAGCCGATGGACAGCCACCAGAGCCGCCTCAAGGAGCGTTACCGCGACCTCGACGAAAGCGACCTGCCCAAGGCGTATGACTGGTAACTGGCGCGGCGCGCAAAGCGGTCTATAGTCCACCCCCCAAGCCTTGAGGGGGTGGATTATGGAACAGGGCCTCGTCGAACTGATCGCCGCGAACGCCGCCTTCGTCGGCACGCATTTCCTGATGTCGCACCCGCTGCGCACGCCGCTGGTGAATATGCTCGGCGCGGGCGGATTTCAGGTCGCCTATTCGATCGTCAGCGCGGCGACGCTTGCCTGGGTCTATTTCGCCTACAAGGCGGCGCCTGTCGGCGACCTGCCCGGCTCGGGCGAGATCGGCTGGATCATCGCCACCGCCCTGACCCTTCCCGCGACCGTGCTGCTGGCGGGTTCGCTGTTCGGCAACCCCGCCCTGCCCGTCCCGGGAGCCGAGGCGCAGGCCCGCGCCGAGCCGAAGGGCGTGTTCCGCGTGACGCGCCACCCGATGATGTGGGGGATCGGCCTGTGGGCGCTCTCGCACATCATCCTCTTCGCCAACTGGCGCAGCGTCATCACCGCGTTTGCCATGGGCCTGCTCGCGCTGGTCGGGGCGAAATTGCAGGACGCGAAGAAGGAGGGCCTGATGGGCGAGGCGTGGAAGGCATGGGAGGCGAAGACCAGCTACGCCCCGCGCCTTGGCAAGCTCGCCTCGGCGGGCGCGCTGGCGTGGGGGCTGGGGATCGTCCTGTTCCTCGGCCTGTCGTGGCTGCATATCCGCGCGGGCGGGATCCCGGCGGGGGTCTGGCGCTGGGTCTATTAAAGGGTCAGGGCCGCGGCGCGGGGTCGGGCAGCCAGCCCATCCACAAGGCGAAACCGCCGATCACGATCAGCGCGACGAAGGCATAGGACACCCAGTCGAGCACTCTCTCCATTATCGGTGCTTTCGGCTCGGGCCCGCGGCGAATACTGATCGGGCGCGCGGGCCTGCGACGCTCGTCGAAATGGCGCACGACCAGTCGCTCGGCCTTCGCCAGCGGCTGCGCCTCCTCCTCCTCGCCGAGCCGCACCGTGCCCGCATCGACATCGACATGAACGGCAAGGCCATAAGCGCCATCGGGCCAGCGGCGGACGAACAGGGTGAAGCGCCCCGGCTCCTCGTGCCATTCGACCGAGGCATCGAAGCTTTCGTCCTGCAGTTCGAAAACCGTCCGGCGCGCCGCGAGATCGCGCACGCGCGGGGTTTCGCGCCACTGCGAATGAAGCCCCTCGCTGAGCCAGTATTCGACCTCGAAGCGCCCGTCGGGCGAAGTCTCGGTCCGCGTGCCGCTCACCGGTTCACTCCCCCCTGAACACCGCCTCGCGCTTTTCGATGAGTGCCGCGACGCCCTTGGCGTGGTCGGCAGTGTGGTGCATCATCGCCTGCGTGTTCGCAGCAAGTTCGAGCGCGGTGTCGTAGCTCACCTCGCGTCCCTGCCGCAGCAGCATCTTCGACTGGCGCAGCGAATGGGGCGGCATTTTCGCGATCCGGCCCGCGAGCGCGCGGACCTCGTCCATCAGCGCGTCGGGCTCGACCACGCGGCTGACGAGGCCCCAGTCCTGCGCAGTCTTCGCGTCGATCACGTCGCCGGTGAAGAACAGCTCCGCCGCGCGGCTCATGCCGATGACCCGCGGCAGGATCCACGTGCCGCCGTCGCCGGGAATGATGCCGAGTTTCAGGAAGGTCACGCCGAATTTCGCCTTCTCGCTGGCGATGCGAATGTCGGCGAGGCAGGCGACATCGCAGCCCAGCCCGATGGCAGGCCCATTGACCGCCGCGATGACAGGGACGCGCAGGCCATAAAGCGCGCGCAGCATTCGGTGGATATTGTCGCGGTAGCCGTCCGAGATCGCGGGCGGCGTCCCGCCGAAAGTGCCGGACTTGTCGCGCATCGCCTTGATGTCGCCGCCCGCGCTGAAGGCCCGCCCCGCACCCGTCAGGATGACGCAGCGCACCTCGCGGTCGGCGTTGATCGCCTCGCAGGCCCGCGCGAATTCCTCCCCGTCGCCGGGCGCGCCCAATGGGTTCATGCTCTCCGCCCGGTTGATGGTGAGCGTGGTGACAGGGCCGTCGGCGGAAATGGTGAGGAGGGACATGGAGCACTTTCCTTTCGCCCCCGTCATGCCAGCACCGCGCGATTTCGTCACCCGCGTATCACGGTGCGGGGTAGCCTTCGCGTTTGAGCAGCGTCGCCAGATGCGCGGCATTGGCGGCGAGGCTGCGCGCGGTCGTCTCCACCGGGTCGGGCACGTCATCGAGATCCTTGAAATCGACCGGCTGCATCGCCTCGCCGACCCAGTAGCACGAGCCCATCGGCGGGATCGTCCAGCCCGTGTCGGACAGCGCCTGGAAGCATTCGGCTGCGACATGGTGCGCGCCGTCCTCGTTGCCGACCACGCCCACCACCGCGACCTTGCCGTAAGGGGGATAGCGGCCTTCCTCGTCCGCCTCGCCGAGGAAGGCGTCCATGCGTTCGAGCACGCGCTTGGCGATGCTCGAGGGCTGGCCGAGCCAGACGGGTCCGGCGAGGACGAGGATGTCGGCGGCGAGCACCTTTTCGCGCATCGCGGGCCAGGCATCGCCCGCGCCTTCGTCCGAGGTGACGCCGGGCTTCACGTCATGATCGGCGACGCGGATGGTTTCGGTCAGAGCCACGTCCTCGCGCGCGAGGTGCTGCGCGATGAGCGCGATCATGCGGTCGGTCGAGGAGGCTTCGCCCGCGCTGCTCGGCTTGAGGCTGCAATTGAGGGCGATTGCGGAAAGGGGGGCGGAAGGGGTCATGGCTGTCTCCTCTTGTCCCCCACCCATCGAGACGGGCGGCGGCGGGGAGATGTTCCAAGGAACCCGCGATCAGCCGCCTTCGCCGACGGCCTCGGCCACGGCAGCGATGTGCGCCGGGCCGACCTCGCAGCACCCGCCGATCACGCTCGCTCCCGCGTCGCGCCAGCCTGCGGCGAAGCGGGCGTAGGCGGCCGGGTCCAGATCCTCGCGCGCGGCGAGCCCATCGACCTGCGCGCCTTCGCGCAGCGCCTCGATCGAGACGAAGCCGTTGGCATAGGCGCCGAAGGCCGCGACTTCGCCTGAAAGCACTTCGCAGGCGGCGGAAATCGCCTCGGGCGGGGAGCAATTGGCGAGCACGGCCTCGGCCCCCTCGTCGGCGGCGGCCCGCACGGCATCGGCAAGGCTTTCGCCAGAGCGCAGGCGGCTGCCGTCGCTTTCGTCCACCGTCACCGAGGTCCACACCGGCAAACCGCTTGCGCGCGCGGCGCGGGTGGCGACGACCGCCTCCTCGATGCTGGGCAGGGTTTCGCACAGGAAGAGATCGACCGCGCCTGCCTGCGCTTCGACGAGGCGTGCATATTCCGAGCGGGCCGCGCGCGGTTCGAGCCGTTCCTCCGGGCGATAGTCGCGCGCGAGCGGCGGCAGGACTCCCGCGATGCGACCCCGTCCGGCCTTGTCCCGCGCGCGCCGAGCTGCGTCGACAGCCGCGGTCTGAAAGCGGGCGAAGTCCTCTGCATGGCCGAGCCGTTCGAGCCGCGTGGGCGTCGCGGCGTAGCTCGCCAGCGTGATGACATCGGCGCCCGCTGCGAGAAAGTCGCCGTGGACCTCTGCGACCAGTTCGGGCCGGTCGGCGAGCACCCTGACCGACCACAGCGGCGAGCCGGTCTCGCCCGCGCGTTTCACCAGTTCCTGCCCGGTGCCGCCGTCGAGAATGGTCATGGTCATACCGGGCCAATGCATGGGCCACGCGGATCGTTTCCGATCCGCGCCCGCTTGAAACCCGGTAAAAAGGGCGAAAGCCTAGGCCCGCGCTTCCTCGACGCTCGCGCTGTTGTGCTTCAGCGCCTTGAGCACCGTCTCGACGATGTGCGGAGCGTTGAGGCGGGCGATGTCGTACTGCTTGTCCGGCGAATCCTGGTCGATGAAGATGTCGGGCAGGCGCATCGTGCGGATTTTCAGCCCCGCATCGGTCAGCCCTTCGTCGGTGGCGAAGGTCAGCACGTGCGCGCCCAGACCGCCGATCGAGCCTTCCTCGATGGTCACGACGACCTCGTGGTTGCGGGCGAGCTTGGCGATCAGGTCCTCGTCCAGCGGCTTGGCGAAGCGCATATCGGCAATCGTGGTCGACAGCCCCTTGGCCTCCAGCGTGTCGGCCGCCTTCTTGGCCTCTTCGAGCCGCGCGCCGAGCGAAAGGATCGCGACCTTGGCGGGCTTGTTCTCATCGCCGCGCACCACCCGGCCCTTGCCGATTTCGAGCTTTTGCGGAGTCTCGGGCAGCGGAACGCCCGTGCCCGCGCCGCGCGGATAGCGGAAGGCGATGGGGCCGGAATCGTGTTCGGCGGCGGTGTAGGTCATGTGGACCAGCTCCGCCTCGTCCGCGGCGGCCATGACCACGAAATTGGGCAGGGTCGCCAGATAGGTGATGTCGAAACTGCCCGCATGGGTCGATCCGTCCGCGCCGACCAGCCCGGCGCGGTCGATCGCGAAGCGCACGGGCAGGTTCTGGATCGCGACATCGTGCACGACCTGGTCGTAGGCGCGCTGGAGGAAGGTCGAATAGATCGCGGCGAAGGGCCGCATCCCCTGCGCCGCCAGCCCCGCGGCGAAGGTCACGCCGTGCTGTTCGGCGATGCCGACGTCGAAGGCGCGGTCGGGATGCCGCTTGGCGAAACGGTCCACCCCCGTGCCCGAAGGCATGGCCGCGGTGATCGCGCAGATCCGCTTGTCGCTGTCGGCAAGGTCGGCAAGCGTGTCGCCGAAGACGTTCTGGTAGGCGGGCGGGCCGGCCGAACCCTTCTGCTTCTCGCCGGTGACGACATTGAATTTGGGCACGCCGTGATACTTGTCGGCGCTTTCCTCGGCCGGGGCATAGCCCTTGCCCTTGGTGGTCACGACATGGATCAGCACCGGGCCTTCGGACGTGTCGCGCACGTTTTCGAGCACGGGCACGAGATGGTCGAGATTGTGCCCGTCAATCGGGCCGACATAGTAGAAGCCCAGTTCCTCGAACAGCGTGCCGCCCGTCACCATGCCGCGGGTGTATTCCTCGGCCTTGCCGACCGCGTCGTGGAGGCGGCGGCTCATCTTCTTGACCGCGCGGCTGGCGAGGCTCCTGAGGCCGAGATATTCGCTCGAGGAGACCATGCGGGCGAGATAGGCCGACAGCCCGCCCACCGGGGGCGCGATCGACATATCGTTGTCGTTGAGGATGACGACCAGCCGGTTGCCCGCCTGCGCGGCGTTGTTCATCGCCTCGTAGGCCATCCCGGCGCTCATCGCGCCGTCGCCGATCACCGCGATCCCGCGCCCGGGCTTGCCCGAAAGCTTGTTCGCGATGGCGAAGCCCAATGCCGCCGAGATCGAGGTCGACGAATGCGCCGCGCCGAAGGGGTCGTATTCGCTCTCGCTGCGCTTGGTGAAGCCCGACAGCCCGCCGCCCTGGCGCAGGGTGCGGATGCGGTCGCGCCGCCCGGTGATGATCTTGTGAGGATAGCACTGGTGGCCCACGTCCCAGACCAGCCGGTCCTCGGGCGTGTTGAAGACGTAATGCAGCGCGACGGTCAGTTCGACCACGCCCAGACCGGAGCCGAGGTGGCCGCCCGAGGTGCTGACCGCGTCGATCATCTCGGCGCGCAATTCGTCGGAAAGCTGGCGAAGCTGCTCGGGCTTCAGCTTGCGAAGCTCGGTCGGGGTCGGGACCTGGTCGAGGAGCGGGGTGACAGGTGGATTGGTCATTTCGTCAGCTTTACAGAGTCGAATCGCGCCTGTCGATGAAGCCGTTATCGTTACAACAGGACATCGAGCGCGCCGGGCGTGAGAGGCTTCAGGCGCAGGACGCGCACAGCCCGCGGATCTCGAGCACCGGGCGCTCGGCGCGGAAACCGCGCTGCCCGGCGAGCGCGCGAACCGAGCGGCTCACGTTCTCGTCGTCGATATGCGTGGCCTCGCCGCATTCGTCGCAGACGAGGAAGATGCAGTCGTGCTCGCAGCCCGGGTGGCTGTTGGCGAGATAGGCGTTCGAGCTTTCGACCCGCATCGCAAGGTTGTTCGCCACGAACAGGTCGAGGATGCGATAGACGCTGTTGGGGGCGACCCGCTTGCCGCGCGCGGCGGAGAGGTTGTCGGCGATGTCATAGGCCGAGACGGGGCGGTCGTGGCCGGAAAGCTCGACGAAGACCGCTTCGCGCATACTCGTCCATTGCTCGCCGCTCGTCGTGAGCGCGGCGCGGGCGGCGGCGACCAGGCTTTCGCCCGAATGTTCGATATGCGCGTGGGAATGTGCGTGGTGTGCCATGGACATCATATAGGCCCGCCATGCGCGCTTCGCCAAGCGGCTATTGAAGCGGGGGCGCGCTCCGCCCGACGTTACGGCGCGCTAGGCGTCCGGGAGGCCGTCGCGCAGGAAGTCCGCCCGCCAGTCGCCCGGGAACATGGCCTCGAGCGCCTCGACCTTGGGCCGGTCCCAGCGCAGGATGTAACCGTGGCGCGGATTCTTCGCCATGAAGTCCTGGTGATAGGCTTCGGCCGGGTAGAATAAGCGCTGTTTCTCGATCTTCGTGACGATCGGGCGGTCCCAGATGCGCGCGCGTTCGAGCTGGGCGAGATAGGCCCTCGCGACCGCCTCCTGCTCCTTGCTCGTGGGGACGAGCGCGGTGCGGTAATGCGACCCGACATCCGGGCCCTGCCGGTTGAGCTGGGTCGGGTCGGCGACCACCGAAAAGAAGATCCGCAGCAATTCGTCGTAGCGCACCACGAGCGGGTCATAGGTGATCTTCACGGATTCGGCGTGGTTCGTCATGCCGGTGGTGACGATGGAATATTTCGCGTTCTTCGCCGTGCCGCCGTGATAGCCCGACACCGCCGATTTCACGCCCTTGACGTGGCTGAAGACCGCTTCGACCCCCCAGAAGCACCCGCCCGCGAAGATCGCGGTCTTGAGACCCGCGCCCTCCTTGGCGATGCGCTTGGCGGCGGGGGCATCGACCGGCTCCTCGGCGGCGAGCGCGGGTCCGGCACAGCCGCTTACGGCGAGAGCGCCGGCGAGGAGGGGAGCGAGAAGGCGGTTCAATCCGCTTCCCCGGTGACGGGCGCGATGAGGAACTCGGGCGCGGCGAGCGGGGCCATCGGCGCTTCGGCGGCGTGCGCGGGCGACGCCATTTCGTCCCCGACCTGCTCCGCATTGGCGACGCCTACGCCGATCGCGGCGATGACGAAGCCGATGGCGAAATTGCGGTAGAGGTCGTTGGCGAAGAGGCGCATGGCGGGGGGTCTTTCGGCTCGGTCGTTTCCTTGATGCGGGGCTCCCATGCCGCAGGATGGCTTGCAATCCGGTGAACGCCTCGTTGGAGATGCGTTTTCCTGCGGCGGGCGGTCCCGATTTCACTCCAAGCTACGCGAAGCCGTCCTCGCCGGATGCGGGCGCAGCGGGAGCATCCTCCACGCCCTCAAGCAGCAAAGCGGTAGGGCGTAATCAATGCCGGAAGTGGCGCATCCCGGTGAAGACCATCGCAAGGCCCGCTTCGTCGGCTGCCGCGATAACCTCTTCGTCGCGGATCGAGCCGCCCGGCTGGATCACGGCGGTCGCGCCCGCCTCGGCCGCGGCGAGAAGCCCGTCGGCGAAGGGGAAGAAGGCGTCGGAAGCGACCGCGCTGCCTTTCGTGCGGGGCGCGTCCCAGCCGTAGGTCTCGGCCGCCTCGCGCGCCTTGATCGCGGCGATGCGCGCCGAATCGCGGCGGTTCATTTGCCCTGCGCCGATCCCGGCGGTCGCGCCGTCCTTGGCGTAGACGATGGCGTTCGATTTCACGTGGCGCGCGACGGTCCAGGCGAACAGGCAGTCCCTGAGTTCCTGTGTCGAAGGCGCGCGCTTTGTGACGACGCGCAGGTCGTCCGCGCTCACCGCTCCGTTGTCGCGCGACTGGATCAGCATCCCGCCCGCGATGGTCTTCATCGCGAAGCCGCCCCGGCGCGGATCGGGCAGCGCGCCGCATTCGAGCAGGCGCAGGTTCTTCTTCTTCGCAAAGACTGCGCGCGCGCCCTCGCTCACCGTGGGAGCGATCACGACTTCGGTGAAGATGCCCGCAATCGCCTCGGCGGTCGCTTCGTCGAGCTCGGTATTGACCGCGACGATCCCGCCGAAGGCCGAGACGCTGTCGCACTGGAGCGCGGCTTCCCATGCCTCGAGCAGCGAGCCCCCCTGCGCGACGCCGCAGGGATTGGCGTGCTTGACGATGACGACGGCGGGGTCCTGCCCGGCGAATTCGGCGGCGAGTTCGAGCGCGGCGTCCGCGTCGTTCAAATTGTTGTAGCTGAGCGCCTTGCCCTGAAGCTGTGTTGCCTGCGGCACGCCGCCTGCGGTGACCTGCGGCACATAGATCGCCGCCTGCTGGTGCGGGTTTTCGCCATAGCGCAGCGTGTCGGCGCGGGTGAAGGCGAGCGGCAGGGTCGCGGGGAAGGGGGTCGCGCCCAGCGCCTCGGGCCCGAGCGGGTGGGTGAAGGCATCGCCAAAAGCGAACCAGCTTGCGATCGCCGCGTCATAGGCGGCGGTGCGGGCATAAGCCTTGCCCGCCATGCGGACGCGGAACGCCTCGGAAGTCGCGCCCTCGTTCGCTTCCATTTCCTCGATGAGCGAGGCGTAATCGGCAGGGTCGGTGAGGATGGTGACGAAGCCGTGGTTCTTCGCCGCCGAGCGGACCATCGACGGCCCGCCGATGTCGATGTTCTCGATGATCTCGGCGCGCGACGCGCCCTTCGCCACTGTCTCCTCGAAAGGATAGAGGTTGACCACGACGAGATCGATCGCGCCGATGCCGTGCGCCTCCATCGCCGCGCGGTGTTCGTCATTGTCGCGCAGGGCGAGCAGGCCGCCGTGGACTTTCGGGTGCAGCGTCTTGACCCGCCCGTCCATCATCTCGGGAAAACCGGTGAGGTCGGACACGTCGCGCACCTCCAGCCCCGCTTCGCGCAGGGTGCGCGCGGTTCCGCCGGTGCTCACCAGCTCGACCCCGCGCGCCGCCAGCGCCTGCCCCAATTCGGCCAAGCCGGTCTTGTCGGACACCGACAGCAGCGCCCGCTGGATCGTCGTCGTGCTCACGAAATGCTACCCCGTCTTTCTCAGCAGCCAGGAGAATTGTCCCCCGCCGCGCGATGTCAGCCCCTCGATCACGAGCTGGGCGGTCGGATGCGGGCGCCCGTCGCCATCGACCCACAGGCTGTCGTCGATGGCGAGCGCGATATCGCCCGCCGCCGCACTATCGCCGCGCAGGCGGAATTGCCAGAGCTTCCCGCCCTCGGTCAGCAGGCTCGCCCCGCGCCCGTCCTCGGACAGGCGCGCCTCGATGCCCTTGCCGAGATGGAAGCGGATCGCGAAGCCGATCTTGCCGCGCTTGCCCTTGCGCGCGGCGGGAACGAGGATGTCCTCGCCGGCCAGTTCGGTCCCGTCGGCGCGCAGCGAAAGGACGCGGCGGTGGGTCAGGCCGAAGCGCGCTTCGTAGCCGTCGTGGCTCGCCTCGATCCGCACGCCGTCGCGGCCGTCCTCGCCGATCAACCGGCGTTCGACCTCGACCGTCTCGACCCCGCGCCCGAGCTTGCCGTGGAGTTCCACCGCGGTCGAATTGGCGTTGTCGAGGACCAGCGTCGAATGGGCGGCGCTGGCGCGCAGGCCCTGCCCGATGCGCGCCGGGACGAGCCCCCCCGCGAGCGCCGCGCCGCCGCAATTGACGATGATGCGCGCCGGACCGTCGGACATTTCGAAAGCGAGCGTCGAAGCGCAGCCGCAGCGAGCATGGCGCGCGCGCGGCGGGGGCGCGGCGTCGAATTGCACCTGCGTCGCCCCTCCTCGCAGCCGGTGAAAGCCCCAGTGTTCGGTTTCCGCCAGCGGGCGGGTGCGCACGCCGGTCGCCTCGATCAGCCGCTCGAGCCGCGCCGCGTCCACAGCGCCCTGCCCCTGCCAGCTACCCAGGCCGCCGTCACCATGGCGCAGCGCGAGCAGCGGCGGCACGAGCAGTTCGCGCATGACGTAAAGCGCCTGCGGAGGTTCGACCCCCGCGGCCTCGTAGCAGGCGAGAAGGTCGGTCAGCAGGCCGATCGCTTCCATCTGCGCCGCCGGACAACGCGAGAGGATGCCGCCGTCCTCGCCGACCATGTCGCCCAGCGCGCGGATCAGGCCGGCTTCGCCATAGAGGCGGCGCGGGCGGCCTTCGGGCAGCAGAAGGCCCGCTGCGATCACGCCCGCCCAGCCCGCGACCTGGCCGAGTCCGGCCCCGCTCGCGGCGGCCTTGCGGTCGAGCCAGTCGGCGGTATCGCTTATCGCTTCGAGCAGGCGGGGTTTCAAATGCGGATCGCGCCCCGAGAGCACCAGCGGCGCATGGACCAGCCACGCGAGCAGCCGCAGGCCCGCCATTTCCACGTCCCACGCCGCCCCCCGCGCGGGCGCGGGATGCGCGGCGAGCCATGCGGCAGCGATGCGCTCGGCGACGGGCACGCAGTCGGCGCGCGGCGCGCTCGCCGCGAGGTCGGCGAGCCAGGAAAAGGAATGCACCGCCCGCTCGATTCCCGGCGCGAGCCGGGTCGAACCGGTGAAATCGAGGCTCGCGATCGGCTGCTTGACCCCGTGGACGAGGAAATGCCCGGCGCGCAGGGCCGTGCCCGCCGCCCGGTCGCCGGGCACGGAGCCCTCGACCGTAGCGAGGACGCGCAGCGGCGAGGCTCGGCGGAACGGCGCGGCGAGCGCCTGGCGCGGCACGCCGAGACGATAGGCCATGCGGATGAGCGTTTCCCCGGCGCGCGCCTTGGGAGCGATCACATCGGACAGCGCCAGTGCGCGCGAGGTCTCGGGCGAGGCGGGTGTCTCGGCGGTCTCGGGCGGCGCCGCCTCCACGGTCGGCTCGGCCCGCTGCGGGAGCGGCATGGCCGCGGCCTGGTCCTGCGCCTCGACCTCGTCCTGAGCGGATTTCTGCGAGGGAAACAGGCTCTCCATCATCCGGCCCCCTTCAGCGCGGCGATATTGGCGGCGTAGCGCTCCGGCCCGCCCTTGAACGTGGCCGAACCGGCGACGAGCACGTCCGCGCCCGCCTCGACGCATTGCTGCGCGGTCTCGGGATTGACCCCGCCGTCGACTTCGAGGTGGATGTCGCGCCCGGTCGCATCGATCATCGCGCGCACCTTCTCGATCTTGGCGAGCTGCGAGGCGATGAAGCTCTGTCCGCCGAAGCCGGGATTGACGCTCATCACGAGGATGAGGTCGACGAGGTCCATCAGGTTGTCGAGCACCTCCACCGGAGTGCCCGGATTGATCACCGCGCCCGCCTTCTTGCCCAGCCCCCGGATCGCCTGCAGCGTGCGGTGGACGTGCGGCCCGGCCTCGGGATGGACGGTGATGATGTCGGCCCCGGCCTCGGCGAAGGCTTCGAGATAGGGATCGACCGGCGCGATCATCAGGTGGACGTCGAAGGGCTTGTCGGTGTGCGGCCGCAGCGCCTTCACCACGGCCGGGCCGATCGTGATGTTGGGCACGAAATGGCCGTCCATCACGTCGACATGGATCCAGTCCGCGCCCGCTTCGTCGATCGCGCGCACTTCCTCGCCCAGCCGGGCGAAATCGGCGGACAGGATCGAGGGGGAGATCAAAGGTGTCGGCATAAGTGTGCGTCGCGCCCTTCTTCGCGCGATTGTCGCATTACCGGAGGGGCGAATCGGGCGACAAGCATGGTTTACGGGCTTTTCCACCGTCATCGGCGAGTCCGCACCGGACCGCGTCGGGCAGCGGTTAAGGCGCAATTCACGGCGCTGCTGCCACTTGTATGAGCCAATGCAAGGCTCCAAGCGTTTGCGGGGGTCTTTACGGGCGGGAGCAGACGGCCCGCCGACAGGATATTCACGAAAGACGGGGCACATCATGGTTTCACGGGGCATCCCCATGCACTTTACGCCTTCGCCGCGACGCGCTCGGCGGCTCTTCGCCGGGTGCGCCGCGCTCGCCGCAGCGGGCGCGCTCGCCTTCGGCTTCGCGCCGGGGGCGCAGGCGCAGCAGACCTACGGCGTCAAGATCGACAACGACATGAGCCAATGCGCGCCAGGCAAGGGGCCGGCCATCCGCCTGCGCATCACCGGCCTGAGGTCGAGCGCGGGCAACCTGTTCGTGCGGACCTATTTCGCCAAGGACAGCGATTGGCTGCGCTCGCGCCGCTACATCCACCGCATCGACATGAAGCCGAGGAAGGGCGTGACCTATGCCTGCGTGCCGATCCCGCGCGCCGGGAAATACGCGATCGCGGTGCAGCACGACGCCAATGGCAACCGGGAAAAGGACTTTTCGACCGACGGCGCGGGAATGTCGGGCGATCCCGTCATCCGCACCTTCCTCGGCATCCCGCGCCCGCCTTCGCTCGAGGAAACGACCTTCAGCGCGGGCGACGGGGTGACGCGCCTGTCGATCGAGATGCGCTACCTCGACTGATCCCGGCGGTGGCGCCACAGCGCCCACAGCACGCCGGGCGCGGCGAGCAGCGGGTGTTTCTCGCGGAAGGGCGTGACTGCGACCGGCATCCCGGTGTGGCGCTCGATCTTCCACGCGGCATAGCGCGCCGCGCCCTCGAAAGTCGTGCTCGCCTTGACCAGCCGCGCGAGGTTGAGCGGCTTGCCCAGCCTTTCGCGCCTGGCCCACCAGCGCAGCACCGCCTGCCTTTCGCGCGGGTCAAGGCGGGGGGCGATGCGTTCGCCTTCGCGGGCGAAGTCGATCCCCGCCGCCTCAAGCGCGAGCGGGAGGAGGCCGTCGAAGTGCGCGGCATTGACCGAGAGGATGTCGTTCTCGCGTCCCGGCTTTTCGACCCGGAATTCGGCCCGATAGGTCGCGCGGAACAGCGCGCGCCAGTAATCGCCGGGCGTGCCTTCCTCCGGCCCGAGCGCCACGGCGAGCCGGGCGGCGGTGATCGCCGCGGCGGCGAGCACATCGACGACTTCGCCCCGCGCCCGGTCGTCCGCCGCCCAGGCGAGCGCGCTGGGCTGGACGAAACGCGCCCAGATCGTCGTGTCGACCCGCTCCCCGCAGGCCGCCTCGCCGAAGGTCGCGAGCCGCATGGTCGCCACCTTGGCGCGCAGGGTCGCCTCCCCGTGTGAACGTTCACGGTAACTCACGCGCGGCCAGATGCGCGCTTCGTCCGCGGCGTCTCCGGGCAGCAGAACATAGAAATCGAGCACGCCGTCGAGCGATCCGGTGCGCAGGTTCGATCCGTAGAACAGCACCGCCCGCGCGCCCGCTTCCGCGCCCAGCGCGGCGGCGAATGCGCGCACGGCGGGATCGACCGGCGCATCGAGCGCCCCGGCGATCCGCTTCAGCAGCGGCTTTTCGGGAAAATCGGACCTCTCGCCAGCAGCAAGCGGCGCGGCCTCGCGGGCCATGACCTGTCTCCGGCCTTCAGGGGGTGACGAATTCGAGTTCGGGCCCCTGGCCTATGCGATAATTGCCCGCCGGAAAAGCCTCGCCATCAAGGATAAACTGATCCTCGATCTCGAGCGTGAATTGCGAAGCGGCGATCTGGTGAATGCCCTTTTCGCGCAGGCCGGAGGCCGCGCGCCCGCGCACGATGGCGGGAACGGAAAGCGTGGTCAGGCGCGAGATCTGGTCGACCGCGACGAGCTTCAGCCCGTGGCGCAGCTTGCCGAAGGGAACGAGCCCGGCGGGCAACCGCTCCAGCGTGGAGGCGAACAGCGCCTGGCGGTAGGCGGGATCGCCCTTGCCGCTGTGTTCGAGCGGCGCCCCGCTCGCGCCCAGCCGTATCGTCATGCGCGCGCCCTTGCGCCACGGGTTGGAACGCGTCGCGAAGAGCGACTGGGCGAGCGCCCACAGCGCGGTCGCCCCCACGGCGAGCGAATTGAACGCGCCGAGCCGGTGCGAGACCTGCCCCGCGCGCGTCGCGGTGGTGAAGGCGCCCGCGCCGAAGATGAATCCGAAGACATGGGCCGAGGCGGGATCGTCGAGCGATTCGATCTCGATCGGGCGACGGCGCACCGTGCCCCCGCTGTCGAGCGCCTCGATCGCGGCCTGCAGGCTCCAGTCCTTGGGCACGCCGAGATCGATCGTCAGCGCGTTGGTCTTGCCTTTCGGGAGGACCGCGATCGGCGGCCAGTCGTCGCCGAACAGGCCCGCGCCGCAGGTCAGCACGTCGCGCACCGTCCCGTCGCCGCCATTGACGACGAGCAGGTCGATGTCGCGCGCGGCGAGATCGGCCAGCGCCTCGTGCAGCTGGCTGCGGTCGCCCGGCTGGGCGATGTGGATATGCGGGCTGATCGAACAGTCGAGGTCGGCCCCCCGATTGCGATGGCTGCGCGGATTGTAGATCACGCCCACGACCGGCGCCTCACCGGGCGCGCGCTCGCGCCGCGCGCGCGCACGCGCGGGGCGATCGCCCGAAGCGGCGTCGCGGCGCGGCAGCTGCGCGAATTCGTAGATCGAGGTTGCCATGGCGGGGCCCCTATAACCGTCGGGCAGCGGGCATACCACTGCCATGTTTACTCCGTCTTGTAACATTACGACGAGCGTTGCGCGGATACATCGGTCGCCCGCGCGCATTTGCAAGTCGCAACAGGCCGAGCCGCGCCGCAGCCGCGCTGCGGGGCTGGGGGAACGCGGGGCTGGATCGCGGCGCGGGCCGCGCTAGGATCGCGCCATGCTCAGCCCCGACCTGCTCGATTCCGCCCGCGCGCTCGCGCCCGACATCACCGTCCTGCGCCGCGCGATCCATGCCGAGCCCGAACTCGGCCTCGACTGCCCGATGACCATGGCCAAGGTGCGCGAAGCGCTCGCCGACCTGCCGCTCGAATGGCGCAGCGGCCCTTCGACCACGGGCGCGGTCGCGACGCTGGTGGGTGCCAAGGCGGGCGCCAAGGCGGACGGGGGCACGCGCCGCGTGCTGCTGCGCGGGGACATGGACGCGCTGCCGATGGAGGAGAAGACCGGGCTCGACTTCGCCTCGACGATACCGGGCCGGATGCACGCCTGCGGCCACGACACCCACACCGCGATGCTGGCGGGCGCGGCGCGGATGCTGTGCGAGCGCCGGGCCGAGATCGCGGGCACGGTCGATTTCATGTTCCAGCCGGGCGAGGAGGGACACCACGGCGCGCGCTTCATGCTGGAAGACGGCCTGATCGACCCGCTCCCCGACGCCGCCTTCGCGCTCCACGTCATGCCCAATGCCCAGCACGGGGTGCTGGCGGGCAAGCCGGCGCCGCTGATGGCGGCGGCCGACCAGTTCACCATCACCGTGACGGGCAGGGGCGGCCATGCCTCGATGCCGCATGACTGCGCCGACCCGGTCCCGGCAGCGGCGGCGATCGTCGCCGCGCTGCAGGCGATGGTGACGCGGCGCTTCGACGCGGCGAGCGCGGTGGTCGTCACCGTGACTCAGATCCACACCGGCACGGCGCACAACGTGATCCCCGACGAGGCCATGCTGGCGGGCACGATCCGCACGCTTTCGCCCGAGCACCGCGCGAAGGTCCGCGAACTGGTCGCCGCGACCGCCGCCGACACCGCCCGCGCGCACGGGGTGGAGGCGACCTGCGAGATCGTCCCCGGCTTCCCCGTCACCCTGTGCGATCCGCGCGCGGTCGCGCTCGGCGCGAAAGTCGCGCGCGAACTCGGCGGCGATACGGGCTGGCGCGACCTTGCAGCCCCGATCATGGGCGCGGAGGATTTCGCCTATGTGCTCGAAAAGGTGCCCGGCGCGATGTTCTTCCTCGGCGTCGCGCCCGAAGGCGACGACTGGAGCGCGTGCTGCGCGATCCATTCGCCGCGGATGCACGTCGATGAAAGCGCCCTGCCCCGAGGCGCGGCGATGCTGGCGGGCTGCGCGCTCGAATTTCTCGACAACGGATTCGCCTGATTCTCGCCTGGCGGAGCCTCTTGGCGACCGGATTTGTCATTTTTCGACGATTCTGTCAGGAAATCGGCAAGATTAATCCAGTGTGAACGATCTCCCCGTCTTAATTTCCTAACATATGTGAGTTAGCTTCCCACCGTCAGGTCGCGCTGAAAAGCAGGGGACGTTGCCATGGGCCGGGGCAACATCACGATAGAGGACGTCGCGCGCGAGGCCGGGGTTTCGCGCCAGACCGTGTCGCGCGTGATCAATCGCAGCCCCAGCGTCAGCGCCTCGGCGCGCAGCCGGGTCGAACAGGCGATCGAGGCGCTCGGCTATGTCCCCAATGCCGCCGCGCGCCGGATGGGCGGGGCGCGCAGCTATCTCGTCCTCGCCGCGATCGAGCGCGGCCCTGCAGGCGCCGCCCTGCCGCTCGACCGAATGCTGCTCGACGGGCTCCTATGCTGCAGCGCGCAGGGCTATCACCTGATGTTCGAACAGGTTTCCGGCGAGCGCGATCTCGCCGCCGCCCTGACTTCGCTGACCCCCGACGGGGTAGTCCTGCTCCCCCCGCTCGACGAACGGCCCGGCCTCCACGAAATGCTGGCGAAACGCTCCATCGCGGTCGCCTGCCTCGGCGAAAGGCGCGAATACGGGCGCGTGCTGCCGGGCCTCGACGAAGCCGGTTTCGGCGAGGCCGCGACCGCGCGCCTGC
Source organism: Erythrobacter sp. (assembly GCF_011765465.1). Classification (NCBI taxonomy): domain Bacteria; kingdom Pseudomonadati; phylum Pseudomonadota; class Alphaproteobacteria; order Sphingomonadales; family Erythrobacteraceae; genus Erythrobacter; species Erythrobacter sp. The sequence goes on from NZ_CP050265.1 coordinate 2,612,684, forward strand.
TCGAAAAGGGTCACCGGCAGGTCGGATTCATCGGCGGGGACGGCGACCTTGCCCGTGCGCGCCGCCGGATCGAGGGCTATCGCCGTGCGCTCGCCGAGGCGGGCAGCCGGGCGCACCGCCATTTCGTCTCGGACGAGCCGCGCGACCTTGCCGGGGCGATGGACCTCGCGCGCAGCTGGCTCGCCCCGACGATCCGCCCGACCGCGATCATCGCCGGGACCGAAGCGGTCGCGCTCGGCGTGCTGCAGGTCGCGCGCGAACTGGGGCTCGTCGTGCCGCGCGACCTGTCGCTGCTCGCGCTCGAGGACACGCCGGGCCTCGCCCGCAGCCATCCCCCGATATCGAGCCTGCACCAGCCGCTGGGCGCGCTGTTCGCGGGGGCGTGCAGCCGTCTTATCGAGGTCGGCAGCGCGCCCGGACCCGACACCGCTGCGGGCGCGGTGGCAGGACCGCTTACCCCGGCGGCCTCGATCGAGCCGCACGTCTTCGCCGACCGCGCGACGATCGCGCGCGCGCCGCGGGCGGTCTGAAACGCGCCGGCGATTTCTTCCCGGCACGCGCGCAATCCTTCCCCCAGACCTAGGCAATGCCCCGCGATGAGCGGGCAGGCAAACGATCACACCCCGCCGCTATCGGTGTGCGCCCCTCCGCAGCAAGACGGGCCACCCGATGCAATCGTTCAAGGACAGGATAGCCGACCTCAACCTCTCGACCCGGATCGCCGGGCTGGTGATGCTCTCGCTCGCCATGCTCGCGCTGGTCAGTATCGGGGTGATGAAATTCGCCCTGACGTCCGAGGCGGAGCGGCTCGCGCAGGAACGCCAGGAAGCGAATATGCGGGTCGCGTGGAACGTGCTCGGCCAGTACGGCGAGGGCTTCGTCGAACGCGGCGGCGAGCTTTATATCGGCGACAAGGCGCTCGACGGCTTTTACGAGCCGGTCGACCGGGTACGCGAACTCGTCGGCGGGTCGGCGACGGTGTTCCACCGCGACCTTCGCATCACCACCAATGTCCAGAAAGCCGACGGATCGCGCGCGGTCGGCACGCGCCTCACCAGTCCCGAGGTGCGCGATGCCGTTCTGGTGCGCGGCGTGCCCTTCCGCGGGGAGGCCGACATCCTGGGCGTGCCGCATTTCACCGCCTACGACCCGATCAAGGACGCGAGCGGCGAAGTGATCGGCGTTCTCTATTCGGGCATTCCCAAGGCCGAGTTTCTCGCCGGCGTCAACGCGACCGCGTGGATGTTCGCGCTGGTCTTCACCGCGGCGACCGTGCTGATCGGTGGCCTGATCCTCGTCGTGCTGCGCCGCAGTTTTGCGCCGCTGGCCCTTCTGTGCGGCCTGATGGACCGGCTGCGGGGCGGCGAACACGATTTCACCGTCGATTTCACGAGCCGCAAGGATGAGATCGGCACGATCGCCTGCGCGATCGACGCCTTCCGCGATGCCGCGATTCTCCGGCAGCGCGACCAGAACAGCCAGCGCGAAGTCGTCGCGACGATCGGCCAGCGGCTCGGCCGGCTCGCCGAGGGAGATCTCACCGCACGCATCGCCCAGCCCTTCCCCGAAGCCTACGAACCCATCCGCCGCGACTACAACCGCGCGCTCGAGGCGCTCGAGCGGACCATGCTCGCGGTCATCGGCGCAGGCAATGCGATCAACACCGGCGCGAACGAGATCCGCCAGGCTTCCGACGATCTGTCGCAGCGCACCGAAAGGCAGGCGATGAACCTTTCGGAAACCGCCAATTCGATGGACCGCATCACCGAGATCGTCCGCGATTCGGCGGACAAGGCGACCGGCGCCAATACCAAGGTCGACGAAACCCGCAGCGATGCCCGGCAATCGGCCGAAGTCGTGGGCCGGGTGATCGACGCCATGCGCGCGATCGAGCAATCCTCCGGCGAAATCTCCGAAATCATCGCGGTGATCGACGGCATCGCCTTCCAGACCAACCTGCTCGCGCTCAATGCCGGCGTCGAAGCGGCGCGGGCGGGCGAGGCGGGCAAGGGGTTCGCCGTGGTCGCCTCCGAAGTGCGCGCGCTGGCCCAGCGTTCGGCCGAAGCGGCGGCCGACGTGAAAAGCCGCATTTCGGCCTCCGCCCAGGAGGTCGAATCCGGCGTTCGGCTGGTCGGCGAGGCGAGCGATTCGCTCGAGCGGATCTTCACCAGCGTCGAGGAGATCAGCGAAGTCATCGCCGGGATCGCGGATGCCGCGCAGAGCCAGGCGGGCGGCCTCCAGCAGGTCAACGAGTCGGTGACCGAAATGAATTCGGTGACCCAGCAGAACGCCGCCATGGTCGAACAGGCGACCGCGGCCGCACGCAGCCTTGCGGACGAAGCCGACCTGCTCTCGCGCGAGATGTCCCGCTTCACTCTCGCCGCGCCGACCGGGGACGTCTTGCCCGGACCGCAGGGCGCGCCGGGCGAGGCGATCGCCCCGCCGCCCCGTCCTGCCCGGAGCGTGCAGACGCAGGGCTCGGCGGCGCTCGCCCTTGCGACGGACGACTGGTCCGAATTCTGAGCCAATCCCCGCTGCCGCACTCCTGCCCCCGGTTTCGCATCACGAGGTCATCGCCATGGAAGTCCGTTTCGTCTCCCGCCGCCTGCCCGCCTCCCGTATGATCCTGGGCGCGCTGTTCCTCGGCGCGCTCGCGCAGCCGGCCAGCGCGGACGAGATCGAGGTCGAGCCACTGGTCGATGCCCGGCTCCAGCTCGAAACGCTCGAGGTCGAGAGCCTGCCCGAAACATCGGAGGCGCTCACCCTGCGCATTCGCACCGGTGCCGAGGCGACGCGCGGGCGCTGGACGGCGCGGCTCGAAGGGCAGGCGAACATCGCCATCGTCGACAATTTCGCCGACGGGCTCGACGGGGTCACCGATCGCCCGATCATCGCCGATCCTGAAAACCTCGCGCTCTACCAGGCCTATCTCGGATACGAGGCGCCCGGCTTCGCCGCGAAGGTCGGGCGGCAGGAAATCGGCCTTAACGACGAACGCTTCATCGGGACCGCGCCGATCCGCCAGAACGCCCAGAATTTCGACGCGGTGCGCGCGGTGTGGACGGGTGTCGAGGGGCTCACGATCGATGCCAGCTATGCCTGGGCCTTCCGTCCCTTCTGGGGCCGCGACGGCTTCGGCTCGCGCCCGGAATCGGTCGGGGGCGACAATGTCTTCGTCAATGTCGCGGTCGAAACCGGGCTCGGGACGCTTACGGGGTTCGCCTACATCGTCGATCTCGACGACGAGAACGCGCAGTCCTTCCGCCTTTCCAGCCGGACCTTCGGCGCCCGTCTCGACGGGAAGCAGGAGGTGGGCGGGGGCCTTGCCGTGTCCTATCTGGCGAGCTTCGCCCGGCAATCGGACAGCGGGCGCAATCCCAATGATTACACGGCCGATTTCCTGGTGGTGGAGGCGAATGCCCATACCGGCGGCTGGAAGCTCGGCGCGGGGCTCGAGATCCTCGGCGCGGATGAAGGCCAGCCCTTCGCCTCGTTCCAGCGCCCGTTCAACACCGGGCTCAAGTTCCTCGGCCTCGCCGGCCGGTTCCTGCCCACCCCGCCCGACGGGCTGCGCGACTATTACGCCGCGGCGGCCTTTGCCCCGGGCGACGTCGGCGCGCTCGAAAAGGTGACGCTGAAAGCGGCCGTCCACCATTTCACCAGCGACCGGGAACTGCGCGTCTACGGCAACGAGCTCGACCTTGTCGCAAGCGCGGATATCGCCGACACGAACGTCGCGTTGCGCTATGCCGATTACCGGGAAAGCGGGTTTTCGGCCGACACGCAGCGCTTCATGTTCCAGCTCGGCTGGATCTACTGATATTCCGCGAGCATCTGAAGCGACAGGTAACTGGCGCACCCGACAGGATTCGAACCTGTGACCTCTGCCTTCGGAGGGCAGCGCTCTATCCAGCTGAGCTACGGGTGCGCGGGGCGACAAGACGCTCTGTGCAGATTTCTCTAGGAGTTTTCGATGCTCTCGGAAGCTCCGGCGCTTCCTCTAAGGCTTAGCGAACGGGGTGGCAATGGCCTTGGTGTGATCGGGTTGTGATCGACTGGCCCATCGGTCTGAAAGAAGGACCCCATTGGAAATCGACACCTAGCCTTCTGCTCTGATGGGAGAAAACGTTACTAGTATACCCTTCGCCATACCCCCTACCTCCCTTAGGTTAGCGTAAGGCAGGCTTACAGCGAGACAGGGAATATCCTCCCTTAGTCCCCGCCTCTAGTGGACCAAAGGCTCTACGCCGACAGTCTCCTTGAAGCTCCCCTTCAGCGTCTCCGTTGCCAGCTCCTTCCACTCATTCGGGACTATGAGGCTGTCGTGGACTGGAAGTGACGCTACCTGATGGTCATAGGCGAGGACTTCCATTGCCTTCATCATTGCCTCGCTTTCAAGATACTGAAGCGGACCCCAGTCAAAGGGAGCTGCTTGTCCATCAGTCCCGAGTATCGGGAGTTTCGCAAGGATCGCGTCTCCGGTCTCCTTCAGAGGATACTCCCGGGAGAGATCAATGCCGTGCTTCGCCATGAACGCCTCTTTGGTCTCCTTCTTCCAGCGAACGTGACGCTTCCCGTGCCCTAGGGTCATGACGACCCAATGTTTGACAACTTCCCTCGGAATGCCCTCCACGGCATAGGGGTCCCCCCTTAACGTGTCTTTCGGAACGACCCCAAGACCGGCAAGAATAGTCAGATGGCTGGACTGAATATCGATCTCCACAGTCTTTTGACCATTGATGCGGATTGACGCCCGGTCCTCCTTTTTCGCGGTCTGAAAAGTGTCCTTCCCCAGAGCGGTCAATCTCCCCCCAGTCTTCCAGCAGAAGCCTGGCTGGTCGCCATTCGCAAAGATGCGACGCAGGAAGACGGGCCCGTATGGCTCGATGGTCTGTTCCCACAAGAAGGCGTTGAGACGGTCCATCCTTTCCTTGATCGCAGCCCCCTTCGGGTCCTTCAGGTCGAGGGGGAGGGTGCGTCCATATAACGTCTGGCCCCCGCGCCTCACCTTCGCCGCCCGAACGGTCACAGAAGTCTGAGTCGGGATGGTCTTACGCTTCAGGCGAACGAAGTGCTCGCACCAGGTGTCCCGGGTGATGCCTTCGTCCGCGAACCAGTTTCGGAGCCAGTCGTTTGCCCTGAATCGAGCGCCTCGGCTCCATGACAATTGGCGCTTCCCTCCAGTGAACTCGCTGTTGGTGTATTGTCGTGTGCCCGGGACGAAGTCGATCATGTGTCCCTTCATAGGGTTCAGGACGGCCATGAAGGGCCTGTAACCGACCGCCTCGCCAGTGAATTGGCCGGGACTTAAGGCGCGAAACAGCCAACCTCCGTGGTCTTCTGGGTCTCGTTCCAAAAGGTCAGCTATGAAGGCCGCAAAGGCCCTTCGTTTCGCCTGATTGGGTCGCCGCTTCGCCTGATGAAGGAGCATCAGCAGCAGCTTGTCGCAGAGGTCAGCACACAGGGGCGAGGACGGCTGGGCGTCCAGCGCAGCGAAACGAGCCTGCGACAATTCCGCAGGGGAGGGCGATGGGGTCACTTAAAGTGCTCGGTGCTGTTGGGTTGGTGACAGGTGAATGGTCCTTGCTCGGTCGATGCATAGGCCGCTCACTCTTGTCTCATAGTGCGTTCTGGTAGACCGTGGAAGCTCCAACCAGCTACGAGGTTGTCGATTTTTGGGTCCCCTTTCCAGCACGAGCGGGTTCCCCCGAAAGACCCTATCGCATGGGTCTTCAAAACTTCGGTTAAAGGCTCAGGCTTGTTGTTGTTGTCCGGCCTTACGGAGGCGAGTAGCCTTCTGAAAGTCAGCCAGAGCCGAACTTGGCGAGAAGCTGATCGCAAGGCTGTTTCCCTTCGACCTCCTTCTCGACCATCAGGAACAGCCCCTCACCGCCCATAGCCTTCTCCCAGACCTCACCGATTGCGACCTTCGCCTTGCTGTCGTCATTCGTCGCGTAAGGCTCGCCCTTGTTTTCTATGACTGCCAGTTTCCCGTCAGTCAGTTCCGCCACGAAGTCGGGATAAGTCTGCCAAGGATCATTCGCATGAGGGTCTTACGAGACAGGTAACTCTGCCGCCTCTGGTATGTGGTGGCTTTGTCGCATAACCTCCCGAAAAGCGGACATTCCGCTTACGACCCATTGCAGACGTTGGGCATACGGTTAAACAGTAACCTATGCCGACATATCGAAACGGTCATGTTTGGGATGCAAAACTCTTAGATGTATTGACGATTGTTATCGACCCCGAAGTGTTTCCAGATGACGGTGAACTTCAAACTGTTTGCGGCTATTTTCGTAAAGAGTTGATCTCAATGAGGGACGTTTGCCAGCGAACGGACGTCAAAACCCTTTTTGATCCCAAGGAACTGAGGGTCAGGATGATCTATCTCTTGATGGGCTACCCCCACAATTCGGACCGACTAATCGATGAGCGCTACGGATACGATGTCAGTTGGCGTGATTGATGCTTCGTCGGTAGGGTGCATTCCAGAAGTTCCGCTTCCCACCCCACTTCCAGCCGTCCTCCCCCGAAAGCATGGGAGCCGAAAGCCGACATAACCTTCGGCTCCTGTCCCTTTCAGCGACCAGCGAATACCGAATTGGCGATGACCGCCAAGCTGATGGCGATGATGTAGGCTGGGGCGAGTAGGTCAGCCACTGACCGCCTCACGCCTTCCACGCGTTCCCGTGTTTCCTCGATCTCGGCGCATAGGTTCACCAGCAGATCGTCCTTCAGGCTGTAGATCGCGGACGCGACCTCCTGGCTTTCTGACCGCTCGCTCATGCCCGGACCCCCTGCGAGAGCTGACGCTGGGCCGACCAGTCTCTACCTGCCAGCTTTCGGGCCAGATCGTCCGCCCGGAGGTGCGCGTAGCGGAACAGCATCCTCGGGTCCTTGTGGCCCGATATGACCGCGAGTTCAGGGACCGTCAGACCAAGCTCACAGAAGCGCGAGAGAGCCTCGTGGCGCAGATCATGGAAGCGCAGGTCCGTAAGGCCCGAACGCTTCTGGACGCGCTTCCACGCCTGCTTGAACGCCTCCACAGTGATGGGAAAGAGACGATCCTCTACAGGTCCGGCTTCGTCGCCTTCCTCTGGCCGCTTGAGGCTCTTTATGACCGCCAGAGCAGCATCCGTGAGGGGAATGGTGCGAGGGACGCCCGTCTTCGTGGTCGGGATGTAGGCAATGCGCCGCTCAAGGTCGACGTTGGTCCAAGTCAGTTCGAGGACCTCACGTCTCCGCAAGCCCGTCTCGATTGCGAGCATGACGATGGGCCTGACGTATGGGTTGCGGGTAGTCTGAAGCGCCTTGTGGAGCTTTTCGGCCTCGCCAGCTTCGAGCCGCCTGTCGCGGGCATCGTTGGCGACCGGGAAGGAGACTGCTCGCACCGGATTGGACGCGAAAGGAAACCCCCAGTCCTTCGTCGCGACCTCAATCACGCTCGCTAACAGGTAGAGTTCCTTGCGGACTGTCGCGGGCTTCACTTCGTTCAACCGTCGATCTCGATAAGCGGCGATGTCTCTTGGTGCGATGTCGATAAGCTTCTCCCTAGCGAGGCTGCACTGTTTGATCTTGCCGAGGCGTAGTGCCTCACTCGCGGAGCTACGCTTGCGAGGCGTCACCTCTCGTAGGTATCGTGCAATGAGTTCCGACAAACAGGTCTCGCGCAAGGGGCCGTCGCTCACCGGCAGTTTGCCTGCATCAATGCGAGCCTCCACCTCTCGCGCCCAAGTCAGTGCAGCGGATTTCGTCGGCAGTGTCTTGCTCCGTGGAGCGTATCCTTTGCGCCGGACCTGAGCGCACCAGCCGTTCTTCCGTTTCGAGATCGATGCCATTCTTTGTGCTCCGTGTGATCGAATTGTGATCGGAGCACCGAAAGCAGTGACGCTCATCGTCCCGCCTGAACTGACGGTCTCGAAAAACCTAGATATATCTAATGCTTAGAGGGTCTTCTCGGAACGCCACCCGCATACTCTGAACCTGTGACCTCTGCCTTCGGAGGGCAGCGCTCTATCCAGCTGAGCTACGGGTGCTCTGGTCGCGCCAAAGGCGGGCGCGACGTGGGCCTCGTGGGCGGCGCTTAGCAAGCCGGGCGGCGCTTCGCCAGCATAATCGTGGGCGCGCGCTTCGTCGCAGGAAAACCACTTTCCGCCTTAACCAATCGGCAAGACCCGGACGCCTATTCCCGTTCCCATGTCAGCCCTTCCGCCCGACCAGGTCCGTTCGATGCGCGAAAGCGCGGATGCCGCGAAAGAGCCGCTGGGCTCGCTCGCGCGGCGCTGGCACGGCCTGCACGAACAGGCCGCCGGGCTCGCCGCGCTGGCCGGGCTCGCCCCCGAAGCGGAAAGCGGCGCGGTGGCCGGCTTTTCCGCGCGGCTCGGCGAAGCGAGCGAGTGGCAGCGCGAGCTCGCCTGGCAGGGGATCGAGGATATCGACGCGATGATGCGCCCCGGCCTCGCCGCGCTCGAAACGCTGACCGCGCGCGGGCAGGAAGCCGCCGCCCCTGCGCTGGCGCTGTGGCGCGAATTTCATGCCGCGCGCGACGCGGTGCTGGCAGCGGTCTCGCGCGACTGATCGCGCCCGGCCGCTTGCCGGTTCGGGTGGCTTGACTGTGTTCCCATTCTGTTCCAGCCATTCGGCATGACCGACCCGCTTGCCGCCCTTCCCGATTCGCCCGATGCCTCTTCCATCGCCGATCCCGCCGCCGCGCCGCTTGCGTCAGACGTCGCGCGCGGCATCGCCCGTCTGTTCGCGCGCAACGGCATCTGGTGCCTGCCCGAAATGCCGCTGAGGAACGGGCGGCGCGCCGACCTGATGGGCGTCGATGCCAAGGGGCTGGTGGTGATCGTCGAAATCAAGGTCGCGCGCGGCGACCTGCTCGGCGATGCCAAGTGGCCCGATTATCTCGACCACTGCGACCGGTTCTTCTGGGGCGTCCCGCCGGGGCTCGACCGAAGCCCGCTCGAAAGCGAAGCCTACCGGCCCGATTGCTGCGGGATCATCGTCGCCGACGGCTACGACGCGGAGATCCTGCGCCACGCCCCGCTCCATTCGCTCGCGGCCGCCCGGCGCAAGGTCGAGGTCGAACGGCTCGCAAGGGTGGCGATGCGGCGGCACACGGTGTTGGCCGACCCGCATTGTAATGAGTGGGGCGGCGAGAGCGCCTGAAGGATCGCAGGCACATCCACAAAGGTGCTGTCCCGGCGCGGGAAAATCGGCCATAGATGGGCGATGCTCGGTCCGGACACGCCGCTTTTCGTCGCCCTGCTCTTCGCCAGTGTCGCGACGAGCGTGATGGTCGCGCTGCGCTATTTTCTCGCCTCGGGGCTGTTTTCCTGGCTCACCGAAAGGGTCCGCCCGGGCCTTTACGCGGCGAGGGGCGCGCAGATCCGGAGCGAGATCGCGTGGTCGCTGACGGCGGCGGCGATCTACGGCACGCCCGCCGGACTGATGCTGTGGAGCTGGCGTAATCTGGGCTGGACGCAGATCTACACCGATTTCTCCGCCCTGCCCCTGTGGTATCTCCCGCTCTCGGCCTTCGTCTATCTCTTCGTGCAGGACACGTGGTTCTACTGGACCCACCGCGCGATGCACGTGCCCCGCCTGTTCCGAATCGCCCACGCCGTCCATCACCGCAGCCGCCCGCCGACCGCGTGGACGGCGATGAGCTTTCATTGGGTGGAATCGCTCACCGGCGCGATCGTCCTCCCCCTTCTCGTCTTCGTCGTGCCGATCCATGTCGCGATGCTGGGCACGGTGCTCGGCATCGCCACGATCATGGGCGTGACCAATCACATGGGCTGGGAGATCTTCCCGCGCCGCCTCGTTCACTCGGCGTTGGGACACTGGCTGATAACGGCGAGCCATCACGAGAAGCATCACGAGGACTACAGATGCAATTTCGGGCTCTATTTCCGCTTCTGGGATCACCTGTGCGGAACCGACCGCGGCCTGTCGCGACGGATCGCCGGGCCGCTTGTGCCCGTGCCGGTGGGGGCCGCCGCCAAGCTGCCCGTGCCGCCGCGCGGACCGGAGCCTTCGTGAGGGCGCTTGCGCTTCTTGCCGCCGGCACGGCGACGCTGGCGGCTTCGCCCGCGGCGGCGGACGAGGTCGTCATCACCGTCACCGGGCTGCGCTCGGCCGAGGGCACGGTGCGCGCCTGCATGACCACACAGGAAGACATCTTCCCCAAGTGCATCAAGGATCCCGCCTCGCACCGGACCGTGGTGAAGGCAGGCGAGACGGTGACGATCCGCTTCACTGACGTGAAGCCGGGCAATTACGCGATCGCGCTGCTGCATGACGAGAACGACAACGGCAAGGCCGACCGCGCGCTCGGCATGATGCCCAAGGAGGGCTACGGCTTTTCGCGCGATGCGCCGGTGAGGATGGCCCCGCCCAAGTTCCGCGACGCCGTGTTCGAGCACAAGGCCGGGCGGCAGGACCTCGCCATCCGGATGCGCTATTTCCTCTGACGGGGCGGCTCCGCCGGGCCACGATTTTGCCCGCGCCACTTAACGCAATGTTTACCACGTAACGCCAGAACGGCTCGAAACAGCCGTTTATGGAAGGGCGGACACGGGCAATGGACAATCTGCGGGGCCATTTCGAATCCGGCGAACCGGGCGAGACGGATGCGGTCGCGACCGGTCCGCAAAGCGCGCCGGACACCTTCGGCGACGAGACGCCGGAGACGAGCGAGGCGAACGAAGATTCCGGCGACGTCCCGCCCGCCGCGATCGGCCAGGACGAGCGCCGGATGCAGGTGCGCGCCTACAACCACTGGGCGAGCCTTCTGGGCGATGCCAGCTTCCCCTCGATCGAGGACCTCACGCCCGAGGAGCTGACCGATTTCGGCCCGAACAGCGTGCTGCTTGATTTCTCCGCCGGGATCGAAGACCCGGTGGTGCAGTATCTCGGCGACCGGCTGGGCGAGGAATGCGGCGCGAGCGGGCCGATCCGCACGCTTGCCGATGTCCCCCCGCGCTCGCTGCTGAGCCGGATCACCGACCATTATATGCAGATCCTCGCCAACGAGGCGCCGATCGGCTTCGAGGCGGAATTCGTCAACCAGCGCGGCGCGGCGATCCTCTATCGCGGCATCCTGCTGCCCTTTTCCAGCGACGGCGAGACGATCGACTTCATCTACGGCGTCATCAACTGGAAGGAGATGGCCGACGCGCTCACCGCGGACGAACTCCTGCTCGAGATCGACCAGGCGCTCGAGCTCGACGATGCCGAAGAGGACGAGGACCAAGCGCGCCCGCATCATGCCGATGCTCTCACCGAATGGGCAGATTCGCCCGCTTTCGAAGTCGACGAGCCCGTGACCGCGGACGACCACGACACGCACGGTGAAGACCGCGACGTGCTCGACCTGGGCGCGGGCTTCGACGAGGACCACGATTTCACCGGGGGCGAGAGCCGCGACCTGCCGATGCCCGATTTCGGCCAGTATGCGCTCGACGATCCCGAAGACGAAGACGAGGAAGACGAGGGCGGAACGTCCTACAATTTCGCCTCGCTCTCCGACTACATCGAAGCGCCTGCCAAGAAGGCGATCGACCTCGAGGCCGAGCATTTCGACCCCGAGGATTACCGCGTCGAGGATTTCGAAAACGCCCATGGCGCCCCGGAGGCAAGCGGGTGGGACGAACCCGCACCCGAACCCGAACCCACCTATGCCGACCTACCCGAGGACGCCGGCCTTGCCGACTGCCTCGCCTCGGCCCGCGAACTCGCCCGCAGCGCCCGCGCCAGCGAAGACCGCAGCCGCAATGCGCTCTATGCCGCGGTCGGCCGCGCCTACGACGTCTCGCTCGCCGCGCAGGACGCGCCGCAGGAATTCGCCGAACTGGTCGAGGAAAGCGGCCTGACCATCCAGGAACGCGCGCCGATGACCCCGGTGGTCAAGCTCGTCTTCGGCAGCGACTACGACAAGACCCGCCTCACCGAATACGCCGCCGTGCTGAGCCACGCGCACCGGCTCGGGCTCGAACGCGGAAGCCTCGCGCGCTTTCTCGGCGAGGTCGAGGGCGGGCTCAAGGCCGTGGTCCAGGCCGAACGCCGCCTGCGCCGCGAGGAAGCGGGCAAGCCGGTCCAGACCGAAAAGGCCGTGCGCGAGGCGCTCGCCGAAAAGCTGCGCGAACTCGAAGCGATGATGTTCGACGACCTCGCCCCGGACGGCCCCGAATTCGGCCTGCTGGTGATCCGCCGCGACGAGACCGGGACGATCCACCTCCTCGGCGAGGTCGAGGAAGACGTGCCGCTGATCGAGCGCGCCGCGAAGAAGCTGATCGGCTGACGCCGCCCCGCAGCGGCAAACGCTCCCGCTACGCACGCCCCTTGGCCTCGCCCCGCCGCGCGGCTAGGTGCTCCGGGCAATGCTGCTCGGATTGTTCTCGCGGCGCGGCCCCGTGCGCGTCCAGCCCTTCTTCGGCTACCGCAATTCGCACCATCTCCATCTCAATGCCCGCGCGATCCGGGCGCGCGAACCCGTCTTCGAGACGCGCGGCTTCTGGCGCGATTTCGCCACCATGCTGGGGGAATACGCCTCGCACGAAGTGCCCGGGCTGGCGGTCGACCTCGAATACGACTGCGCCAATGGCGAGGTGATCCGCGGCGAAGGCACGAGCGGGCCGGAAGGCTTCGTGCGCTTCGACCTGCCCATCGCGCCGGCCTGCCCGCCGGCCCCGCGCACGCGCTGGGAACGCGCGCGGCTGCGCTGGCGCTGCCCCGAAACGGACGAGGCGGGCGAGGCTCCCGCCTTCATCCTCGCGCCCGGAGGCGAAACCCGCATGGGAATCATTTCCGATGTCGACGACACCATCCTCGAAACCGGCATAACCGGCAATTTCCGCGCCATCGCGCGCAACTGGAAGCGCGTCTTCGCCCAGATGCCGAGCGAGCGCGTGCTGGTCCCCGGCGCGACCGGCTTCTTCGCGGCGCTGGGCGGCAATCCGCCGGGCGCACAGAAGGCCGACGAGGCGATCGGCGCCATCGAACCGCAGGCCCGCGTGCGCCCGGTCTTCTACGTCTCGTCGAGCCCTTGGAACCTGTTTTCCTACCTTGTCGCTTTCAAGCGCGAGCGCGGCCTGCCCCTGGGCCCGGTCATGCTGCGCGACTGGGGCTTCAACCGGCGCACGCTGGGAAAAGAGGGGCACGGTTCGCACAAGCTCGAGGCGATACGGCGCATCCTTGCGACCTTCCCGCAATTGCGCTTCGCCCTGATCGGCGACGACACGCAGCGCGACCTCCTCGCCTTCGGGAGCATCGCGCGAGAGCATCCGGAACGAATCGCGGCGGTGTTCATCCGCGCAGTCGCGGGCGCGCCGATGACCGAAGAGGAACGGGCTGCGAGGACCGCGATCGAGGCAGCGGGCGTGCCCTTCTGGACCGGCAGCGACTACCGCGCGGCGGCGACCTTCCTCGAAGCTGCGGGTCTCGATTTCGAAGGCGGTCTCGAAGACCTAGTGCGCACGGCGAGCGAAGGGCAGCCGCCGGATGAAAGGGCCAAGTGAAAGGGGACGCTGACGATATGGGCAAACTGCTTTGGGGCCTCGGGATCGGCCTGGGTGCGCTCGTGCTGGGCGGGGCGGCGCTGCAACTCGCGATCATGCGCAACGGCCCGGCGGTGCTCGATGCGGTCGACCGCATCGCGGGCGGCGCGCGCGGGGCGGAGCGCAAGGCGCTCGCCTCGACCGGGGAGGACACGGCGCAGAAGGTCGTCGTGTGGGGACCGCAGGAGCCCGCCGGGTCCGCGCGAGCGGTGCTCCTGTTCGTCCACGGCGGGAGCTGGAATTCGGGCGATCCGGAGGATTACGGCTTCATCGGCCGGAGTTTCGTCGCGGAAGACTTCGTCGTCGTGCTGGCGGGTTACAGGCTCGTCCCGGGAGGCGAATATCCCGCCATGATCGAGGACACCGCCGCGGCGATCGGCTGGACGCACCGCAATATCGCGCAATATGGCGGCGATCCGGGCCGGATCGTCCTCGCGGGCCATTCCGCCGGGGCCTACAATGTCGCGATGGCCGCGCTCGAACGCCGGTGGCTCGCGGCGGAAGGCGTGCCGCAGGGCGCGGTCAGGGGCGTGATCGGGCTGGCCGGGCCTTACGATTTCTACCCCTTCGACAGCGATTCGTCGAAAGCCGCTTTCGGCGCCGCACCCGACCCGCAGGCGACCCAGCCGGTCGCCCATGTGCGCGGCGACGCCCCGCCTTTACTGCTCGTCCACGGCAAGGCGGACGACCTCGTGAAGATCCGCAACAGCCGCGAACTCGCCCGGCGGACCGAGGCGGCGGGCGGGCGGGCCGAAACCCTCTTTGTGGACGGGGCCAACCACAACGACCCGCTGCTCGCGCTCGCCGCGCCGTGGCGGTCGCGGGGCGCGGTGATGGACGCGGCGGTGCGCTTCGCCCGCGCGGTCACGGACGAAGAGCCGCTTTCAGTTTCCGTTCAGGCCGAAACCCGCTAGAACGGGTCCATAATGTCGCGGCCCCTCTCCCTGCCGAACGCGCAATGGCGCGCCTTCGCCTATGCGCTCGCCTTCCTTGCCAGCATCGCGCTGGCGACGACGCAGGCCGCCGCGCAGTCCGTGCTGCGCGATGCCGAGACCGAGGCCCTGCTCAACGACATGGCGCGCCCGCTGATCGAGGCGTCCGAACTCGAACCGGAAAACGTCGACATCGTGTTGATCAACGACAGCTCGATCAACGCCTTCGTCGCGGGCGGGCAGGTGGTCTATGTCCATACCGGCCTGCTCGCCGCCGCCGACACCGCGAACGAGGTGCAGGGCGTGATCGCGCACGAACTCGGCCACATCACCGCAGGCCACGTGGTCCGCTTCGAGGAACGTGTGCGCGCCGCGCAGGGGATCACGATCCTTTCGCTGCTGCTCGGCGTGGGCGCGGCGCTGGCCGGGGCGGGCGATGCGGCGATGGGCGCGATGATGGCGGGCCAGCAGGCCGCGATGGGCAGCTTCCTCGCCTTCAACCGCAACCAGGAAGCCGCGACCGACCTTGCCGGGGCGCGCTATCTGTCGGGCGCGGGGATCACCGGCAAGGGCATGATCTCCTTCTTCGAGAAGCTGCGCAATTTCGAGATCCGCCGCGGCTACAGCCAGTCGGACGAAGCCGCCTATGGCCGCACCCACCCTCTCTCGGGCGACCGTATCCAGACCCTGCGCGGCCTGCTGCAACAGGATCCGGCCTGGGACACGCCGGCAGATGCGGCGCTGCAGGACCGGTTCGAGCGGGTGCAGGCCAAGCTTTACGGCTACCTCGCCGAGCCCGAGCGCACCCTCAACGCCTATCCGCCGAGCGATACCAGCGTGCCTGCGCGCTATGCCCGGGCCTATGCCTGGCACAAGGAAGCACGGGTCGAAAAGGCGCTCGCCGAAACCGAGGCGCTGCTCGCGCTCGAACCCGAAAATCCCTATTTCCTCGAGCTCGAAGGGCAGGTCCTGCTCGAATCCGGGCGGCCGGACGAAGCGCTCGCCCCGCTGCGGCGCGCGACGGATCTGACGCTGAACCAGCCGCTGATCGCCTCGATGTTCGGCCACGCGCTGATCGCGACCGAGGACGAGGCGAATTACGCCGAGGCCGAAAAGGTCCTGCGCGCCGCGGTGGCGCGCGACCGGTTCAATCCCTTCGCGTGGTATCAGCTGGGCATGGTCTATGCCGCGCGCGGCGACATGGCGCGCGCGCGGCTTGCCAGCGCCGAACAACAGGTCATGGCGCGCCGCTATCCCGAAGCCCTGCGCAGCGCGCAGGCCGCCGAGGCGGCGCTCCCGCGCGGGACGCCCGACTGGATCCGCGCGCAGGACATCGCATTGCAGGCCCGCAGCGAACTGGAACGCCTGCGCGATTCCCGCTAGGCGGCCCCAACATCCACCCGAGTTTCCCGGAAAATCATGCCAGCAAGCATCCGCAACCCGCTTCTCACCGCGCTGCTCGCGCTCGTCTTCGGCTTTCTCGGCGCGGCGATCTGGTCCTATGCCGGGCTTGCCGACAACCGCACCCGCGCCTTCCTGCTCGACAATCCCGATATGCTACCGGCCATGGCCGAAGCCTACCAGGCGCAGCAGTCGCGCGAACGGCTCGCCCAGCTCGGCGACGAGGTCTACGACCCCTTCCCCGGCGCGGTGCTCGGCAATCCGGACGGATCGAAGGTGCTGGTCGAATTCTCCGACTATAACTGCGGCTATTGCGAAGCCAGCCTCAAGGATGTCGCCCGCCTGATCGAGGAAGACCCGCAGGTGAAAGTGGTCCTGCGCGAACTGCCGCAGTTCGAAGGCTCCGAAGCCGCCGCGCGCATGGCGCTCGCCGCCGCGTTGCAGGGCAAATACGCCGAATTCCATGATGCGATGTTCGCCCGCGGCCCGGCCGGCCCCGACACCGCCGAGGCGGTCGCGCGCGACATCGGGCTCGACATGGAGCGGGCGCGCGCTGACATGGAATCGGACGCCGTCTCGGTCGAGATCGCGCGCAATTTCAGCCTCGCCCGCGCGCTCGGCTTCAACGGGACTCCCGCATGGGTGACGGGCGATGCGACGATCAGCGGCGCGGTCGGATACGAGCGGCTGAGCGAGGCGCTCGACGAAGCCGGGGCGAACGCGGAAGGCTGAGCGCGATGCGCCGGGTCGTTCTTGCCGCGCTGCTGGTGAGCCTCGCCGCGCCGCTTGCGGCGGCTCCCGACCTCGAGGACATCGATCTCGACGCCGAGCGCGCCGCGATCGGTCGGTTCCAGGACGCCGACCAGCGGCTGCAGGACGTGGGCTGGAAAATCATCCGCGGCAATGCGGAATTCTGCACGCGCGTTATCCCGTCGATCGGCCTGCAATTGCAGGATCTTGCCAGCTACGGCGCGCCCGAGATCGCGCGCGCCGCGCTCGGCCTGTCGGGCGATTTCGCGGTCGAGACCGCGGCGCGCGGCTCGCCCGCGGCGCTGTCGGGCGAATTTACCCGCAACCGTGAGATCGTGCGGCTCGAACGGCTCGATCCCAACGAATGGGACGCGGGCGAGCGGATGGACTGGCAGCGGCTCAAGCGCGCCCACGACCATGTCGATGCCATGCTCGCCGAACACGGCGGGATCACCATCGGCTTCGCCGACGGGGGCGAGGCGCGGGTGGTCCCGGTCGATACCTGCGCCAGCCGGTTCGAACTGATGGGCGACGGACGCAAGGCGGTCGCCGACGGGGAGCGGGTGGTGATCGGGATCGAGTTTCCCGCCTTCTCCTATCCCGAAGAGGTCTTCGCCGGCGTCGTCGCGCACGAACTGGCGCATAATTTCCTGCGGCATTCCGAATGGCTCGACCGCAACCGGCGCAAGCGCCGCAACGTGCGCAAGACCGAGCGCGAAGCCGACCGGCTGATGCCCTGGCTGCTCGCCAATGCGGGATATGAACCCGAAGCCGCGATCCGCTTCATGGAGACCTGGGGCCGCAAGCATGATGGCGGCCTGTTCCGAGCCCGCACGCATGACGGCTGGGACGAGCGCGTGGAGTTCATCGCGGCGGAAATCCCGCTCATCCGCGAGCTGATGGCGCGCGAGGGCAAGGCCGACTGGCGGACGCATTTCCGGCGCGGGATCGACCCCGACAAGGGGCTGAAGAAGGCCCGCCGCTAGCGCGCCAACGCCCCGCCGGGTGCGCCGAACGGTTCGCCGCGCGCGCCCGCATTCCGGGAAAACCGCTGCCAAGCGCACCGAAATGGGCTACATGAGGCGGGCAATGTCCGTTCTCGCGATCCAGCCAGCGCCGTTCTTCGCCAGCAAGAACCGCGCCTTCTGGAACCTCCAGCTGGCCGGCTGGGGCGGCGCGTTCCTGCTGCGCGCGGTGATCGCCTTCGCCAACGACCAGCCCTTCGACCTGCTCGCGCTGATCCTCGTCACCACGATCACCGGCTTTTCGATCAGCTGCATTTTGTCGGTGATCTACCGCCAGCTGATAAACCGCCAGCCGATCGTCACCTGGGGCGTGACCGCGCTGGTGCTGGGGGTGGCGGTGATCATCCACACCTCGATCGATGCCTGGGTGCAGGGGATCTATTACGGCGCCTCGCGCGAGACGAGTTTCGCCCAGCGTTTCATCGGCCTTTCCTACATCCCGCTCACCCTATTGGGCGGGTGGAGCGCGCTCTATTACGCCATCAACTACTTCCTCACGGTCGAACAGCAGGCCGACCGGCTCGAACGGCTCGAGGCACAGACCACCGCGGCGCAGCTCGCCATGCTGCGTTACCAATTGAACCCGCATTTCCTGTTCAACACGCTCAATTCGATCAGCACGCTGGTGCTGTTGAAGCAGACCGAGCCCGCCAACGCGATGCTCACCCGCCTGTCGAGCTTCCTGCGCCACACGCTCATCATGGAACCGGGCAGCCAGGTCACGCTCGCGCAGGAAGTCGAGACGCTGAACCTCTATCTCGACATCGAGCGGATGCGGTTCGAGGAACGGCTGCGGACCCATTTCGATATCGAGGACGCGGCGCTCGATGCCATCCTGCCTTCGATGCTGCTCCAGCCGCTGGTCGAGAACGCGGTCAAATACGCCGTCAGCCCGCAGGAGGAAGGCGCGCGCATCTCGCTGACCGCCAAGGTGATCGGCGACAGGCTGCGCATGACGATCGAGGACACGGGACCGGGGATGGACGTGCCGGTCCAGCAGGACCTGCTCGATTACGCCGCCCGGGCCGAGAGCCTGCGCCGCGAGGATGCTCCCGGCAGCGGAAAGCCGGTTTCGACCGGGGTGGGCCTTGCCAATATCCGCAACCGGCTGGTCCAGGCCTATGGCGCGAACCATATCTTCGACACGCGTTCGGAACCGGGCGGCGGCTTTACCGTCGTCATAGAGATACCCTTCACCCCGCAGGCCGATGCTTCGCCTGCGCAATCCCGCGCCGCCGCCCGTACGGCCACCGGCGACGCCGACAGCGACACGTCCCCCGCGCCCGATACCTCCCGCACCGGAGCGGCGGACAATGTCATCGATTTGAACCCCCCTAAAACGATCGGATCTTCCGCATGACAATCAGAACAATCCTCGTCGACGACGAGAAACTCGCGATCCAGGGCCTCCAGGTCCGCCTCCAGGCGTTCGACGACGTCGAGGTGATCGACACCTGCTCGAACGGGCGCGAGGCGATCCGCAAGATCAAGACCGAAAAGCCCGACCTCGTCTTTCTCGACATCCAGATGCCCGGTTTCGACGGGTTTTCCGTGGTCAAGGGCGTGATGGAGATCGAACCCCCGCTGTTCGTCTTCGTCACAGCCTATGAGGAACACGCGATCCGCGCCTTCGAGGCGAATGCGGTCAATTACCTGATGAAGCCGGTCGACGAGGTCCGCCTTGCCGACACGATCGAGCGCGTGCGCGAACGCCTCGCGCAGAAGAAGTCGAGCGAGGATGCCGAACAATTGCTCGACGTGCTGGCCGAAGTCGCCCCCGACCGTGCTGCGGAATTCACCGATGCCGACGGCAGCGCGGCGGATCGCTTCGAAAAGCTCATCAACGTCAAGGACCGCGGCCAGATCTTCCGCGTCGAAGTCGATTCGATCGAGCACATCGAAGCTGCCGGCGATTATATGTGCATCTACACCGGCGACAATTCGCTGATCCTGCGCGAGACGATGAAGGATCTCGAGCGCCGCCTCGACCCGCGCAAGTTCCAGCGGGTGCACCGCTCCACCATCGTCAATCTCGACCAGGTCCGGCAGGTCAAGCCGCACACCAACGGCGAATGTTTCCTCGTGCTCGATTCGGGCGCGGAGGTGAAGGTGTCGCGCAGCTACCGCGACGTGGTGGCGCGCTTCGTGCA
Source organism: Erythrobacter sp. (assembly GCF_011765465.1). Classification (NCBI taxonomy): domain Bacteria; kingdom Pseudomonadati; phylum Pseudomonadota; class Alphaproteobacteria; order Sphingomonadales; family Erythrobacteraceae; genus Erythrobacter; species Erythrobacter sp. The sequence continues at coordinate 2,632,504 of NZ_CP050265.1, forward strand.
TTGATTTGTTGCGAAGGCGCATCCGCGCCTTCGTCCTCGCTAGACGCGCAGCAGAGCTGCGCCCGCTGCGGGCGGCCGGTCGGCCTTGCGGACCCTGCGGGTCCGTTTATTGGGGTGGGCATGACCTTTTCGTTGCTCGGTTTCGACCTTGATCGCTTCGTCCGCGAAACGCTTGCCGAAGACCTCGGCGAGGGGCTTCCCGGCGGCGGGCGCGATGTCACTTCGGACAGCGTGATCCCCGCCGAAGCTCGCTTTTCGGGCGTGATGGACAGCCGCGATGCGATCGTCGTCGCCGGACTTCCGCTGGCCGAAGCCTTCTTCCGCGCGCTCGATCCGGACTGCACCATCGAGATGCTCGTCGCCGACGGCGAGGCTGTGGAGGCCGGGACCGAGCTCATGCGCCTCTCGGGCAAGGCCCGCGCGCTGCTCACCGCCGAGCGCAGCGCTCTCAACACGGTCCAGCACCTCTCCGGCATCGCCACCATGACCCGCGCCTATGTCGAAGCCATGCGGAAAGGCAGCGCGACCTGCACCCTGCTCGACACGCGCAAGACACTGCCCGGTCTGCGCGCGCTCGAGAAATACGCGACCCGGATGGGCGGCGCACGCAACCACCGCATGGGCCTGTGGGATGCGGCCATGATCAAGGACAACCACGTCGCGGTCGCGGGCAGCGTGGGCGAAGCGGTGCGCCGGGCGGCCGAGGCGGGGGTGAAACCGATCATCTGCGAGGTCGACCGGATCGACCAGGTCGAACCGGCGCTTGCCGCGGGCGCGCATCACATCCTGCTCGACAACATGGAGCCCGAGATCCTGCGCGAAGCCGTCGCGCTGATCGCGGGCCGGGCGGCCACCGAGGCGAGCGGCGGGATCGACCTTTCGACCATCGCGGCCAAGGCGGCGAGCGGGGTCGATTACGTCTCGGTCGGGCGGCTCACCCAGAGCGCGCCCGCCGCCGACATCGGCCTCGATTTCCAGCCGGAATAAGGCCGTGCGCAGAGCCCCGAGCCCCCGCCCGCTCGCGGTCCATGCCTTCGCCGCGATCCTGCTCGGGCTCGCTGCCTGGAACCTCGCCACCGCCTTGTGGGACCTGCCCGCACAGGAAGAGATCCTGCGCTCGCTGGGCCTCGGCTTCGAATGGAACCGCGACTGGACCATTGTCGCAAGCTCGGCATGGTTCACGGTCGAGCTGATCCCGATTGCCGCCGTGTGGCTCGTCGCAAGCCGTTTCGCGCGCGGGTTCATCACGGCGATGGCGGCGATCAAGGTCGTGCTGATCCTCTCCAACCTGCCGATGCTCTATGCCCTGCCGGGCGTGCTCGTCGGACAGTCGATTTCGCTGGTGGCGGTGGCGCTGCTCTACACGCGCGAGGCGAATGCATGGTTCGCAAAGGAGCGGGATGATCCGGCGGTGTTCGACTAGCCTTGCGGCCCTGCTGGCGCTCGCCCTGCCCGCCGCCGCGCCAATGCCGGTTTGGGCGCAGGCGTATCAGTGCCGCGCGCCCGCCATCCGCTCGGTCCCGGCCATCGCGCCCGACGGGCCGCGGCGGGAAATGCCGGTCACGGGCTACACCCTCGCCCTTTCATGGTCGCCCGAATTCTGCCGCTTCCGCGAAGGCCAGCGGGCGCACCGCTTCCAGTGTTCGCGCGACAATGGGCTGTTCGGCCTCGTCGTCCACGGCCTGTGGCCCGAAGGCCCGCGCGGGCGCTGGCCGCAATGGTGCGCCACGCCCGCAAAACCGACGCCCGCCGAGCTCGCCGCGCAGATGTGCGTGATGCCCTCCGCCCGCCTCGCCGCGCGGCAATGGGCCAAGCACGGCGCCTGCATGGCGAAGCGCCCGGCGACCTATTACCGCGTCACCCGCATCCTGCTGAGCGGCCTGCGCCTGCCCGATTACGACCGCATCAGCCGCGAGGACGGCCTCACCGCCGGACGCATCCGCGGCGCTTTCGCCGAGGCCAATCGCGGCTGGTCGTCCGCCGCTGTGGGAGTGAAGCTCGACGAAGGCGGCTGGCTCGAGGAAATCCGCCTCTGCTATGACAGGGGCTTCAGGCCGAAGCGCTGCGATGCCCGCCGCTTCGGCGCAAAGGACGACGCGCCGGCGCGGATCTGGCGCGGCCTGTGACGGGAGAGAACGCATGATCGACATCGAGGAAATCGCACCCAACACCCACCGCATCGCGATCTACGCCGAATTCCGCGAGGCCGATGCCCGCGCCTTCGTCGAATTCGCTCAGCGCCAGCTCGAGGCCGGGGCGGGCGGCAATGTCCTGATCGACCTCGTCAGCCTTGCGGGCTGGTCGTTCTCGGCGATGAGCGAGGAACTGGTCCACGTGCCCATGCTTTTGCGCTGGGTCTATTCGCTTGGCCGCATCGCGCTGGTTTCCGACGAGGAATGGATGCGCACCGCCGCCCGGCTCGAAAGCGCCCTGCTGCCGGGCGTCACCTATGCCGTCTACGACGAGGACGAGATGGACGCCGCGCGGGCGTGGGTGACGGGCGAAATCGACCACCCCCACGGCGGGGCGGTGAACGAGCTCGACCTCGGCGCGGACATCGCAGGGTTCGAACTGGTCGGCCGGCTCGACCGCGAAGAGGCCGAACGCGCGCTCGACACGGTCCGCGCGCGGCTGGTGGGGACCGAGTGTTCGAAGCTGATGGTGGTGATCCGCAAGTGGCACGGCTTCGAAGCCGACGCCGCGCTCAGCAGCCACGTGATGAATTCCAAGATCGACCTCCTCAAGCATTGCGACCGCTACGCCGTGGTCGGCGGGCCCGACTGGATGCGGGCGCTGGCGGGAACCTTCGGCAAGCTGGTGAAGCCGGAAGTGCGGACCTTCGACCTCGACGAGGAAGACGAGGCGCTGGCCTGGCTGCGCAGCTAGAGGCTTGGGGCTAGCGCCGCTCGCGGAAGAAATCGCGCAGCAGCGCCGCCGCCTCGGCCTCGCCCATGCCGGAATAGACCTCGGGCCGGTGGAGGCACTGGGCCTGTTCGAACACCCGCGCGCCGTGTTCGACCGCGCCGCCCTTGGGATCGCTCGCGGCGTAATAGAGCCGGGCGATGCGGGCATGGGCAATCGCGCCCGCGCACATCGCGCAGGGTTCGAGCGTGACGTAGAGATCGCATCCGGTGAGCCGTTCGGAGCCCAGCGCCTCGGCCGCCATGCGCAGCGCGCGGATCTCGGCATGGCCGGTGGGATCGGGCGGCAGGCGGGTGGCATTGGCGGCGAGCGCGATCACCTCGCGGCCACGCACGACGGCGGCGCCGACCGGGACTTCCCCGGCCAGCGCCGCGTCCTTCGCCGCATCGAGCGCGGCCCGCATCGCATCGGGAACCGGCCAGCGGGGCATCGCCCCGGCGCTGTCCGGCCCCGTCACGCGGTCACGGGCCGCGTCGCGGCTTGATCAGTTGGCCTCACCATCGCCCGCAGGGTCTACATCAACCGTGGGGACTTCGACAGTCTCCTCCTCGGTGCCGACATCGACATCCGGGCCTTCGACGTCGTATTCGGGCATATTGCCTTCTTCGACGGTCGGCATGCCTTCGACTTCGGGCATTTCGCCTTCCTCGGTCTGTTCGACGTCGCAGGCGGCAAGGCCGAGCGCGGCGGTAGCGGCGAAAGTGGTTGCAATGATCCTTTTCATGGCGTTTCCTCCATAGTCTTCGGCGCGCGGATTCGGGGTGCGCCTTTGGTATTCGCAGGGTCAACGGGCCCACACGGCGGGATGTTCCGCCTTGACCTTACTCCTGCGCGTGGCTATGCGCGCCGCTTTCCGGGTTCACCTGAGTTTCCGCCGGGCCGAATCGTTTTCGAGGCCCCGGCAGGCTCGCCCGCCAAACTGGACGAAACGAGAGATATCATGTCGCGGATTTGCGAACTGACCGGCAAGGGCCGCCAGGTCGGCCACAATGTGAGCCACGCCAACAACAAGACGAAGCGCGTCTTCCTGCCCAACCTGCAGAACGTAACGCTGCTGTCGGAGAAGCTCGACCGCAGCTTCAAGTTCCGCGTTTCGACCCAGGGCCTGCGCTCGGTCGAACACAATGGCGGGCTCGACAACTGGCTGCTCAAGACCAGCGACGACAAGCTTTCGGCGCGCGCTCTCAAGGTCAAGCGCGAGCTCAAGAAGGCCGCCGCCTCGGCCTGATCCGTTGGGCTGGGCCGGGTTGACCGGTCGCTATTTTCCAAAAAGGCGTGCGGGGCGACCCGTCACGCCTTTTTTGCATTGACCGGCGCAGCGCCCTCAATCTTCGGCGGCGGAAGGATCGAAGACGAGCTTTGCCAGCAAGGTGCGCTGCATGATCGAAAGATTGTCGTCGGAGATGATCCACACGGCCACGCGGCCGTCTTCGAACGGCTCGAGCGCGATGCCCTCGTAGTTCTCGGGAGGAACGACGCCTTCCAGCCGCAGCGCGATGCGCGGTGCCCAGGTCTCGCCAGCGCGCGGTGGCGGGCCGATTGCGATGAGGCTCTCGAACGGCGGCAGGGCGAAGACGGTGTTGCGCATCAGCAAGAGCAGGTCGCCGCCCGGCAATTGCGCCAGATCGGTCGCGGCGAAGCCGGGCGCGGGATTGCGAAAGGCGAAAGGCTCGCCCGCCTCCACCTCGACCGGGTCGCCTGCGAAGACCAGGCCCTCGCGCCCGCCTTCGGGCAGGACCACGAAACGTCCGTCGGAAAGCCGCACCATTGCCTCCGCGCCCGAATTGGAGGGCCAGCGGACCTCGCCTTCGAGCAGGCGCATCCCGTCGAACCCGTGTCCAGGCGTATAGCGCAGGATCGCGTGCGTGTTTTCGAAACCCAGCCAATATGTCCCGGTGGCAGGGTCGCGCGTCGCGGATTCGATGTCCCACAAATCCTCGCTGAGCGGCGGCGCGACGGCCTGGAGCGCGATCGGACGCTCGCCCGGCTCCGGCGACGGTCCGTCCGGGCGGGCGAAGGCGAAGCGCGAACCGCGGTCGGAAAAGGCGAGCAGGCGATCGTCGCGCGCAGCGAGCAGTGCCGAATAGCCGCCGAAATCGCGATTGGGGCCCGAGGAATAATGCCACACGCCCGCGACGCTCCAGCCCGGGGTGGTGGTTCGGGCGGGCCCGGCGACCCGCTCGAGCGCGACGTGGCGCGGCAAGCCTTCGGCCACCGGCGTGCGCACGAACGTCCCCGGCGCGCACATCAGGGCCACGCCGAGCGCGGCGATCAGCCGCTTCGCGCGCATTTCAGTCCATCGGCCCCGCGAGCAGCAGCGGATCGAGCCGCCAGTCCTTCCACTTGAGGCTCCAGTGCAGGTGCGGCCCCGTCGCCCGCCCGCTCGACCCGACATTGCCGATATACTGGCCCTGTTCGACCGCCTCGCCTTCCTCCACCGCGATTTTCGAGGCGTGCAGGAAAGCGCTGTTCAGCCCCATGCCGTGATCGATGATGATGAGCGATCCCTCGAGGCTGAAGCCGGTGCGGGCGAGCACCACGACCCCGTCCGCAGGGGCGACGAAGGGCGTGCCGGCGCCGGGGGCGATGTCGATGCCCGAATGATAGCTGCCCGGTTCGCCGCGGTAGATCCGCTGGCGCCCGAACCGCCCTGAAATCCGCCCCTTGACCGGCCAGATGAAATCCTGCCGCCAGCCGGTCGCGCCCGTTTCCTTCGCCCGCGCGGCGACGATCGCTTCCCATTCGGGCTTGCGCTTCTTCCACCACGCTTCGCTTGTCCCGCCGCTGCGTTTGGCCACGTTGACGCGTTCGATGTCCCAGTCGCGCCGGGCGATGGCAAGCTCGCGGCGCACGTGCGCGCCATTCGCGAGTTCCGCTTCGAGCACCAGCGTTTCGGGCGCGTCGCGGTCGAAGGCGGCGAAGAAGCTGCCGTCGGAGGCGATGTCGACCGGCTGGTCGGCCAGCGTCACCGTCTCGGCCCCCGCAGGCGCGGTTCCGCGCAGGAATCCGCCCTGGATCAGGCGGCCCTCGACCTCGAAGCCCTCACTCGCGCGGCTTTCGGCGGCCTTTGCGGGAGCTTCGCCTGCGCGCTCGGAGCCGCCCGAGCAGGCGATCAGGAACGCCGCCGCGCAAACCGCGAAGACCGGGTGCGACCGGCGCAGGGGCAGGGCGGTCATTCGCGGCCGAGCAGGCGGCGCGTCGCGACCTCGGCGGAGGCATAGGCCTCCTGCAGTTCCGCGCTCCAGTAGCGCAATTCGTCGAGCGGGATGATCTCGCCCGTCACCGCGCACACGACGTGCTGGCCAGGGCGCAGGACGCGGAAACTGGCGGGGCCGTAATAGAGCCTTGCGGCCTTGTCGGAAGTGGACATCAGCATGGGGTCTTCCATAGCAGCGAGCGCCTATCCGAACAAATCGTCCTGTCGCGGCGCACTCGCGGGTTCTTTCGGCGTAGCGGAACGCGCTTTGCCGCCCGCTGAACGGGGCGCTGAACCGGCAGGCGCGACCTCCAGCGTTCCGTCGGCGAATTGCAGCGAGAGCGTCGCCTCCTTCGCCGCACGCGCCTTGCGGGTCAGCGCCTCGCCGCTTGCCGAGCGGACGATGGCATAGCCCCGTTCGAGCGGCTTTTCCGGGTGCAACTGGTCCGCGATCCGCGCCAGCGCGGCAAGTCGTTCTCCGGCATCGCGCAGGGGCCGCTCGACCAGCGAGGGGACCAGCCGCGCCGAAGCGAGCCGCCGCTGCGCCTCGGCATGGCCGCGCCGCAGCATTCCGGGATGGAGCCTCGGCCCCCAGTTCGCCAGTCGTTCGCGTCCCTGACCGGCCCGGTCGAGCAGGCCGCGGCGCAGGCGTTCGGTGGCCTCGTCGAGCCGCTGCGCCTGCGGCTGGAGCAGTTCCTCGGGCCGCGGCAGGCGCTGGGCGCGCGCTTCGAGCCGTTCGTGCCCGAGTTCGACCGGGCGATAGACCGCGCGCGCCTTGCGATTGGCGAAATCGGCCAGCGCGAGCGCGAGGTCGCGGCGGACCGGGACCGCCATTTCCGCTGCCGCGGTCGGTGTCGGCGCGCGGCGGTCGGCGGCGAAATCGGCGAGCGTCGTGTCGGTTTCGTGGCCCACGGCGGAGATCGTCGGGATCGAGCAATCCGCGATCGCGCGCACGACGATCTCCTCGTTGAAGCTCCACAGGTCCTCGATCGACCCGCCGCCGCGCGCGACGATCACGACATCGGGCCGCGCCACCGGCCCGCCGGGCCCTAGCGCATCGAAGCCCCGGATCGCCGCCGCAACCTGCTCCGCCGCGCCCTGCCCCTGCACCAGCACCGGCCAGACCACGACATGGCTCGGGAAACGGTCGGCAAGCCGGTGAAGGATGTCGCGGATCACCGAGCCCGTGGGCGAAGTCACGACCCCGATCGTGCGCGGCAGGAACGGGAGCGCCTGCTTGCGCTCGGGCGCGAACAGCCCTTCGGCGGCCAGCCGCGCGCGGGTCTTTTCGAGCAGCGCCAGCAGCGCGCCTTCGCCCGCGAGTTCGAGGCTGTCGATCACGATCTGGTATTTCGAGCGCCCGGCATAGGTGGTGAGCTTGCCGGTCGCGATCACTTCCAGCCCGTCTTCCGGCACGAAAGGCAGGCGATTGGTGTTCCCGCGCCACATCACCCCATCGAGCACGGCCTTGTCGTCCTTGAGGCAGCAATAGAGATGCCCCGAGGCGGCGCGCTTCACCCCCGACAGCTCCCCGCGCAGGCGGACATGGCCGAAGCGGTCCTCGACCGTGCGCTTCAGGAGGCTCGAAATCTCGCTGATGGAAAGCGGCGCGGCGTTGTCGCCCTGCCTTGTGCGCGCTACGAGCCCGGCATTGTCACTGTCTGAAGGGGTGCGAGCCATGAATGTCCTGTTGCTGGGATCGGGCGGGCGCGAACATGCGCTAGCATGGAAGCTGGCGCAATCCCCGAGCCTTTCAAGGCTCTACGCAGCGCCCGGCAATCCGGGGATCTCGGAAGAGGCCGAATGCGTCACGCTCGATGTGAACGATCACACAAAGGTGGCCGCCTTCTGCCGGGACAAGGACATCGCCCTTGTCGTCGTCGGCCCCGAAGCCCCGCTGGTCGACGGACTCGCCGATAGCCTCCGCGCAGAGGGCATCGCGGTGTTCGGCCCGTCGAAGGCCGCCGCGCAGCTCGAAGGGTCCAAGGGCTTCACCAAGGACTTGTGCGCGCGCGCCGGCATTCCCACGGCGGGCTATGTCCGCACGACGTCGCTCGACGAAGCGCGCGCCGCGCTCGCCCGGTTCGAGCCGCCTTTCGTGCTCAAGGCCGACGGGCTCGCCGCGGGCAAGGGCGTGGTGATCGCCGACGACATCGAAGCCGCCGAAATCGCGCTCGCCGATATGTTCGGCGGCCAGTTCGGGAAAGCGGGCGCCGAAGTCGTGATCGAAGAGTTCATGCGCGGGGAGGAGGCGAGCTTTTTCGCGCTGACCGACGGGACGTTCATCCTCCCCTTCGGCAGCGCGCAGGACCACAAGCGCGTTGGCGAGGGCGATGTCGGGCCCAACACCGGCGGCATGGGCGCCTATTCGCCCGCGCCCGTGCTGACCGAAGAACTCGAGGCACGCGTGATCGACGAAATCATCCGCCCCACGGTAGAGACGATGGCGGCGGACGGGACGCCCTATTCGGGCGTGCTCTACGCCGGGCTCATGCTGACCGACGCAGGGCCGAAGCTGATCGAATACAATTGCCGCTTCGGCGATCCCGAATGCCAAGTGCTGATGATGCGCCTGAGAGGCGATCTCGCCGCGATCATGCTCGCCTGTGCGCGGGGCGAACTCGCCGGGGTCCGCCCCGATTTCGCGCCCGAAACCGCGCTCACCGTGGTCATGGCGGCCAAGGGTTATCCCGGAACGCCTGAAAAGGGCGGGGCGATTGATCTCGGCGAGGCCGAGGCGGGCGAGGCCAAGGTCTTTCACGCCGGCACGGCGGAAAAGGACGGCGCGCTGGTGGCAAGCGGGGGCCGCGTTCTCAACGTCACCGCCATGGGCGCGAACGTGACCGAAGCGCAGCGGATTGCCTATGAGGCGGTCGACACCGTCTCCTTCCCGAGCGGTTTCTGCCGCCGCGATATCGGCTGGCGGGAAATCGAGCGCGAGAGGCGGGCGGGCGAATGAGCCTAGGCGAAATCGCGCGCCGGGATTATCCTTAATCCATGAAACGCATCGCCCTTCTCGCCGCCGCCGCGCCGCTCGCGGCGTGCCAGACCCCGGACAAGACGACCGCCGAGCCTGCGGCGGGGGAGCCTGACCCGCCCGCTTTCGTCGAGGCCGCCTGCGGGGGGTGCCATGCGGTCGAGCCGCCCTTCCTCTCGCCCAATCCGCAATCGCCGACCTTCGAGGCGATCGCCAACCGCCAGGGGCTGTCCGAAGACACGCTCGGCGACTGGCTCGCCGACGCGCACAACTATCCCGAGATGATGGATTTCGACCTCACCCGCGCGCAGGTCGACCAGATCGCCGCCTACATGGTGACGCTGCGGCGCGAGGACTACGTCCCCGCCCCCTGACGCGTCAGAGCTTTTGCGCGATCAGCGCCTGCAAGTCCGCCTCGGGCCGAGGGCCGTAGTGCGAAATGACCTCGGCCGCCGCGATCGCGCCGCGGCGCAGGCACTTTTCCAGCGGCTCGTCCTTGGCGAAGCCCGACAGGAATCCCGCCGCGAACTGGTCGCCCGCGCCGGTCGTGTCGATGACCTTGGCCACCGGCTCGGCAGCGACGCTGGCCCGGACGCCGCCCGCATCGGCGACCGCGCCCTTGGCCGAGCGGGTCGCGACGAGGCACGGCACCTTGGGCGCGACCATATCGAAGCCCTTTTCGAAATCGGGCTCGCCGGTCAGCGTCGCGAGCTCGCTTTCGTTGACGAACAGGATGTCGATCATGCCGTTATCGATGAGATCGCGGAAATCGTCGCCGTGGCGCTCGATGACGAAGCTTTCGGACGCGGTGAAGGCGACCTTGCGTCCCGCGCTGCGGGCGACTTCGATGGCGCGGCGCATCGCCTTGCGCGGTTCCTCGGGATCCCACAGGTAGCCTTCGAGATAGAGGATCGCGCCGCTCGCGATCAGGCTTTCGTCGAGCGCGGTCGCGGGCAGGTACTGGCCCGCGCCGAGAAAGGTGTTCATCGTCCGCTCCCCATCGGGGGTGACGAAGATCAGGCAGCGCCCGGTCGGCGGGTCGCCTGCGCGCATCGGCGTGTCGAAATCGATCCCCGCCGCGCGGATGTCGTGGGCGAACACCTTGCCGAACTGGTCGTCGGCGACCTGCCCGATGAAGGCGCATTGCGTGCCGAGCTGCGACAGCCCCGCCAGCGTGTTCGCCGCCGAGCCGCCCGATTTCTCGGTCGCGGGGCCCATCGCTTCGTAAAGCCGGTCCGCGCCCGGCGCATCGACCAGCGTCATCCCGCCGCGATTCAGTTCGAGTTCCTCGATCGTTTCGTCGTCGCACGAAGCGATGATGTCGACGATGGCGTTGCCGATGGCGATCACGTCATAGCGCGGTTCGGTCACAGATGATGTCCCGTTGCTTGTCTTGGAAAAAGGTGTGCGACAGCGCCTAGCCCGGCGCGCGGCGCAATCCAAGGGGAAGCGTAGGGAGCGATTCGGCGCAGCGTTTCGACGCAGCGGTTTGACAGGGCCGGGCCGGGCACTATCGCTCGCAGCCGATGCAATCCGTGCTCACCTCCCTTGCCACGGCATTCGGGCAGCTCACCGATCCGGCGGTGATCCGGGTCGCGGCGAAGAGCGTGTTCGTCACCCTGCTGGTCTTCGCGGCGGGCGGGGTCGGGCTGTGGTGGGGGCTCGAAAGCGCCATCGGCGTCTTCTTCGCAAGCTTTCTGCCGGAACGCTTCAATAACGCTGCGGCGGCGGTCCTCGCGGTGTTCCTGTGGCTGGTCGGCTTCTGGCTGTTGTTCCGCATCGTTGCGCTCGCCGTGCTGCAATTCTTCGCCGACGAGATCATTGCCGCGGTCGAGGCGCGTCACTATCCGCAGGCGGCTGCGCGGGCGAAGCCGCTGCCTTTCGGGCGCGATCTCGCCAATTCGCTGCGCGGGGCGGGCCGCGCGCTGGCGCTGAACGCGCTGACCCTGCCTCTGATTGTCTTGCTGTGGATCACCGGGATCGGCCCGGCTCTCGTGGTGCTGCTCGTCAACGCTTTCCTGCTGGGGCGCGAGCTGACCGACATGGCGTGGCTGCGGCACGAGAGCGAGTGCCCGGCAAACCCGGTTCCGAAAGCGCAGCGCTTCGCGCTCGGTGCGGCGGTCGCGGGGCTGATGCTGGTGCCATTCGCCAATCTCCTCGCGCCCATTGTCGGCGCGGCCGCCGGAACCCATCTCGCCCAGCGCGCGCTCACGGGGCGCGCGGGAAGGGAGACTGCCGATGCCTGAAAGCCCGCGCCTTTTCGCCGCCTGCGCCACTCTGGCGCTGCTGTCGGCCTGCGCCGGAGGCACCGCGGTCCCGCTGCCCTCGCCCGGAGCGAGCCCCGCGCCCCGCCCCGCCGAGCCCTTCCGCGCGCCCCGCCCCCAGCCGGGCGGCGACCTCGCCGGGGTGATGGGCGCGGACACGCGAGCGCTCTACGCCCGTTTCGGCGAACCGCGCATCGACCTCGTCGAGGGCGACGCGCGCAAGCTGCAATTCTCGGGCGATGCCTGCGTTCTCGACATCTACCTCTACCCCCTTACCCAAGGCGGCGCGCCGGTCGCGACTCATGTCGAGGCGCGGCTGCGGCAAGGCGGCACGGAGACCTCGCGCGAAGCCTGCATCGCCGAGATCGAGCGCGCGCGCGACACGCGGTAACGCGGTCTTAAGCCTGTTCGTGCCATGCCCCCATGCAAAGCCACGCAGGGGACAGGCCCGAAAATGACGACGCATTTCACCGAACTCGCGCGCCGCGCGGCTGCCGATGGGCAGGTTTCCGCGCACGAGCTGCTCGCGCTGCGCCAGCAGGGCTGGGGCGACGGCATCATCACCCGCGAAGAGGCCGAGGCGCTGTTCGCGGTCAACAATGTCCTCACCGAACGGGACGAACCGTGGTGCGATTTCTTCGTCGAGGCGATCGGCGAATATGTCCTCAACGGCAACGAGCCGCGCCTGCAATGCTCCGAGGCCGAAGCGCAATGGCTGATTGACCAGGTCGACCACGACGGCGTCGTCGAGAGCCTCGTCGAACTCGAAACCATCGTGCGCATCGTCGAGCGCGCGCAGAACGTGCCGGTTCGCCTGAAGGATTACGTCCTCGTCCAGGTCGAACGCGAGGTGCTCACCGGTATCGGCCCGACCCGCTGCGGCGGGGCGCTTTCCGCGACCCACATCACCGCGGCCGAATGCCGCATCATCCGCCGGGTGATCTTCGCCAGCGGCGGGCACGGCCCGGCGGCAGTGAGCCGCTACGATGCCGAAATGCTGTTCCGCCTGAAGGACGAGACGCTGGCCGAGGAAAACGCGTCCGAATGGGACGACCTCTTCCTCGACGGCGTGTCGAACTACCTCAAGGGCTTCGCGCTCCAGAACGCCCAGCTCGACCATGATCGCGCTCGCGAACTGCGGGCCTTCATCGCCGACAGCAAGCCGAACGTGGCGCGTTTCATGGGGCGGATGGCGAAAGAAGTGCCGAACGTCGCCAACCATTTCGGCAAGGTCTTCGGCAAGAAGGACGCCGGGCCCGGGTTCGAGGAACAGGCCGCAGCCGGGGCCGAAGTGACCGATTACGAACGCGAATGGCTGGAAAAGATGATCGACGCCGACGGCGAGGTGGACGAACTCGAACGCCGCCTGCTCGCGCGGATCATCGAGGAAGGCTGAGGCGCTCCGGGCGCCTTACACCATGAAGCTTTCGCCGCAGCCGCACGCGCCCTTGGCGTTGGGGTTCTCGAACACGAAACCGGCAGTGAAATCATCCTCCTGCCAGTCCATCACCGAACCGACGAGGTAGAGCACGCTCGCCCCGTCGATGTAGAAGGTGCCGCCGGGCGTTTCGATCTTCTCGTCGAATTTCTGCTCTTCGGTGACGTAATCGACCGAATAGGCAAGACCCGAGCAGCCCCGGCGCGGAGTCGACAGCTTGACCCCGATCGCGTCGGCGGGCGCGTTCTCCATCAGGTGCGCGATCCGCGCTTCAGCGCCCTTGGTCAGGGTCACGGCGGCGGGCATCTGGCGAGTTTTCGTTTCGGTCGTCATCACAGCATTCCCAGTTCGAGGCGCGCTTCATCCGACATTTTCTCGGGGCTCCACGGCGGATCCCACACGAGCACGACTTCGGCGTCGCGGATGCCGGGGACGGAGCAGACGCGCATTTCGACCTCGCCCGGCATCGTCTCGGCGACGGGGCAGTGCGGCGTCGTCAGCGTCATGGTGACGGTCGCGTCGCATTCCTCGTCGACCTCGACACCATAGATAAGACCCAGATCGTAGATGTTAACCGGGATCTCCGGATCGTAGATCTCACGCAGCGCCTCGATCACCGCGCCCTGCAATTCGCCGCCCGCGCCGGTCGCGGGGGTTTCCGCCGGAGTCGCGGCGAGGAAGCCTTCGAGATAGTCGCGTTCGCGCTTTTCGCCCGGCTCATCGGGATCGACCGCGTCCTCGACCCGCGCGCGCGGGGGTTTCGGGGGCGCTTCGGTCGCTTCGATGACGTTTTCGTTCGGGGCGGGAGCTGCCACGTAGTCGCGGGTTTCGTTTTCGTTGTCGGTCATGAGCCTGATCCTTCAGGAACTGTGTCCAAAGATTTTCCGGGTGCGCTGGATTCCGCCGATCAGCGCATCGACATCGGCCTCACTCGAATAGAGGCCGAAACTGGCGCGGGCAGTCGCGGGGACGCCGAGATAGTCCATCAGCGGTTGCGCGCAATGATGCCCGGCGCGGATCGCGACATTCGCCTCGTCGAGGATCGTGCCGAGGTCGTGCGGGTGGATGTCGCCGATCGCGAAGCTGACGATGCCGGCGCTGTCCTCGGGCCCGAAGACGCGCACGTCGTTCATCGCGGTGAGTTCGCGGCGGAGCTTCGCCACCAGCTTCGCCTCGCGCTCGTGGATGGTGTCCATCCCGATTTCCGCGACGTAGTCGGCGGCCGCGGCGAACGCGATCGCTTCGGTGATCGCGGGCGTCCCGGCTTCGAACCGCTGCGGGGCGGGGGCGTAAGTCGTTTTCTCGAAAGTCACGCGGTCGATCATCGCCCCGCCGCCTTCCCACGGCGGCATGGCGGCGAGGATGTCGCCTTTCGCCCACAGCGCGCCGATCCCGGTCGGGCCATAGAGCTTGTGCGCGGAAAAGACGTAGAAATCGCAGCCGAGTTCGGTCACGTCGACCGCCATGTGCGGGGCCGACTGGCATCCGTCGAGCAGCAGCTTCGCGCCCACGCCGTGCGCCAGTTTCGCGGCGCGCGGGGCATCGAGCACGCTGCCGAGCACGTTCGAGACATGGCACAGCGCAACCAGCTTGTGCTTCGGCGTGAGCATCGCCTCGGCCGCATCGAGATCGATCCGGTGGTCCTCGGTCAGCGGACAGACATCGATTTCGGCGCCGGTCGCCGCGGCCACCATCTGCCACGGCACGATGTTCGAATGGTGTTCGAGCTGCGAGAGCAGGATGCGGTCGCCCTCTTTCAGGTTCGCCCGGCCCCAGGAATTGGCAACGAGGTTGATCGCCTCGGTCGCGCCGCGGGTGAAGACGATCTCGTCCTCCTTGCCGCCGAGGAAATCCGCGATCCGCCGCCGCGCGCTCTCATACCCGAGCGTCATCTGCGCCGAGCGCGAATAGACCCCGCGATGGACCGTGGCGTAATCCTCGCCCAGCGCGCGGGCCATGGCATCGATCACGGCGCGCGGCTTCTGCGCGGTCGCGGCGGTGTCGAGATAATGCCACGGCTCGCCCTCGGGCGTGAACATCCCTGGGAAATCGGCCTTCAGGTCGCGGTCTATCGTGGCGGGTGCATTCATCGCGGCGCGTTCTCCAGCACGGCGAGCGCGGCGTCGAGCAGGCGCTCATGCTCGGCCTCGTCCTCCAGCGCCACGAACGCGTCGGCGATGAAGGCTTGCACCAGCAGGCGCTGGGCGAGTTCGGGCGAAAGCCCGCGCGCGGCCATGTAGAAGCGCGCACTTTCATCGAGTTCGCCGACGGTCGCGCCGTGGGCGCATTTCACGTCGTCGGCGAAGATTTCGAGCTGCGGCACGGCGTTGGCGCTGGCGCCCGCTTCGAGCAGCAGCCCCTTGAAATCCTGCGCCGCGTCAGTCTTCTGCGCGTCTTTCACGACCTTGATTTCGCCGAGGAAATTGCCCGTCGCATCGCCCCAGTGAACGGCGCGGACGGTCTGGTTGCTGGTCGCCTCGCGCTCGGCGTGGATGGTGGTGGTGACGAATTCGCGCGTCACCTCGTCGCCGCCGATGGTCACGCCGCCGAATTCGAAGTGCGCACCCCTGGCCAGCGTCACCTCGACCTCGACGCGGGTGTAGTCGCGCCCGGCATTGGTGGCGAACAGCTCGAGCCGCGCCCCTTCGCCCAGCGTCACGCGGATGCGGTGCAGTTCGGGCGAGTCGCCGCCCACGACCATGCATTCGCGCCGCGTCTCGCCCGCATCGAGCGCGATTTCGCGCCACTGGTCGAGCGCGTCCGCGCCGATCCGGCCGAGCGCGTCGATATCGGCATAGCGCCACGCTTCCTCGCGGCGGGTGGGAAGGGTCGCTGCCTCAGGCATCAGCCATCACCGCGTCATAGCCTTCTTCCTCGAGCCGCAGCGCGAGTTCCGGTCCGCCGGTCTGGACGATCCGGCCGTCGGCCAGCACGCTCACGCGGTCGGGCTTCACCACGTCGAGCAGGCGCTGGTAGTGGGTGATGAGCAGAACACCCTTGTCGGGCGCGCGCATGATCGCATTGATCCCCTCGCCCACGACGCGCAGCGCGTCGATGTCGAGGCCGCTATCCGTCTCGTCGAGCACGGCGAAATCGGGGTCGAGAATGCCCATCTGGACCATTTCGGCGCGCTTCTTCTCGCCGCCGGAAAAGCCGACATTCACCTGCCGCTTGAGCATTTCCATGTCCATCTTGAGCAGGCCGGCCTTTTCCTTGGCGAGCTTGAGGAATTCGCCGCCGCTGACGGCTTCCTCGCCCCGGAACTTGCGCTGGGCGTTCAAGGCTTCGCGCAGGAACTGGACGTTGGACACGCCGGGAATTTCGACCGGGTACTGGAAGCCGAGGAACAGGCCGGAAGCGGCGCGTTCGTGGGGTTCGAGTTCGAACAGGTCCTGCCCCTTGAAGGTCACGCTGCCGCCGGTCACTTCGTAGCCCGGCTTGCCGCCGAGCACGTTGGCGAGCGTCGACTTGCCCGCGCCGTTGGGGCCCATGATCGCGTGGACTTCGCCCGCCGCGACTTCAAGGGTCAGGCCCTTGAGGATCTGCTTGGTGCCCTTGTCACCATCGGCAACTTCGGCGGTGAGATTTTCAATAGCCAGCATCGCCAGCCTCCTTGCTTGGTTTGTCGGTTTCGCCCGTGCCTTCGATTTCCATGCGGCTCTTGACCACGGAGGCGTCGCGCAATTCGATCACCAGCCCCTTGGGCCGGGTCGCCTCGTAGTTGTCGGTCCTCGCCTGGGCATTGGCGAGGTTCTGAGTGAACTGCTTGTCGAGATCGGCCCCGCGCGCGATGTGGATGAGGCCGATGTTTTCGAACAGGGTTTCGATCTCGCCGTCGCTCATCGGGGTTTTCGCGCCGCGCATCATGTCCTTCGAAGCGGCGACCGCCTCGGCGCGCTCTTCGGCGCAGCGCGGGATGTCGGCGCGGTGCTGCTGCTCGAAATCGGCGACGCCGGTGATGCGCCGGTTCGAGAGGTTGAGGCAGCTGCGATAGTCCTGCACGTAGGGCCGCAGGAGGCGCGGGTATTCCACCACCCAGGTTTCCGGGTCGTCGTTCTTGATCGCGACGGCGGCCTCGCCAACGCCCTGCAGGGCGAAAAGCGGCGCAGCGACGGTGAGGGCGAGCGAGATCATCGGCGGCCCCCTGCGTGTTGCGCGTTGTGGCGGTTGCGGGCTTCCTGCTTGTCGGCAATGCGCTGGCGCATCCCGGCGGTGATGCGGGCGAGCACGCCGTCCATGTTCTCGAGGATTTCCGACGCCTTGATGCGCATGACCTTGATCCCGACCGCCTCGAGGCTCCTGTCGCGGCGAGTGGCGAGCGCTTCGGTGTCGCCTTCCTCGAAGATGTCGACCGCCATGCCGAGCGTGTGGCAGTTGAAATCGACGATCGCCGAGCCGACCACCGCATGGCGGGTGAATGTGTGCCGGCCGAGGTCCGCCTTGGCGAACCGCGCCGCGAGCGCCTTGTGCGCCTCGGACGAATGCCGCCGCAGCTCGCGCGCCTGGGCGTGAAGCTGGTCGAGCCGCTTCTCCGAAATTTCCCACCCGCGCCCCTTTTTCTTGAGCGCGGGGGCGGTGGAGTCCTCGGAGGGCTCGCGGAGTTGGAGGGTCTTGCGGTCGGTCAACCCACGCTCCCCTCGAGCGAGATCGCCAGCAGCTTCTGCGCCTCGACCGCGAATTCCATCGGCAGTTCCTTCAGCACCTCGCGGGCGAAGCCGTTGACGATGAGCGCCACGGCCTCTTCCTCGTCGAGGCCGCGCTGCATCGCGTAGAACAGCTGCTCGTCCGAGATCTTCGACGTGGTCGCCTCGTGCTCGATCTGGGCGCCGGGATTCTTCACCTCGATATAGGGCACGGTGTGCGCGCCGCAGGTGTCGCCAAGCAGGAGCGAATCGCACTGGGTGAAATTGCGCACCCCGTCCGCCTTCGGACCCACACGCACGAGGCCGCGATAGGTGTTGGACGACTTGCCCGCCGAAATGCCCTTGGAGATGATCGTCGAACGGCTGTTCTTGCCGTTGTGGATCATCTTCGTGCCGGTGTCGGCCTGCTGGAAATTGTTGGTCACCGCGACCGAGTAGAACTCGCCCACGCTGTCCTCGCCGTTGAGCACGCAGGAGGGATATTTCCACGTCACCGCAGAGCCGGTTTCGACCTGCGTCCACGAAATCTTGGACCGGTCGCCCTGGCAAAGCCCGCGCTTGGTGACGAAATTGTAGATCCCGCCCTGCCCTTCGGCATTGCCGGGATACCAGTTCTGCACGGTCGAATACTTGATCTCGGCATCTTCCATCGCGACCAGTTCGACCACGGCGGCGTGGAGCTGGTTCTCGTCGCGCATCGGCGCGGTGCAGCCTTCGAGATAGGAGACGTAGGAGCCCTTTTCAGCGACGATCAGCGTGCGTTCGAACTGGCCCGTATTCTCGGCATTGATGCGGAAATAGGTCGACAGCTCCATCGGGCAGCGCACGCCTTCGGGGATGTAGACGAAGGTGCCGTCCGAAAAGACCGCGGAGTTGAGGCAGGCGAAGTAGTTGTCGTTCCGGGGCACGACCCGGCCGAGCCACTTCTTCACCAGCTCGGGATGCTCCTTGATCGCCTCGGAGATCGACAGGAAGATAACGCCCGCCTTCTGCAGTTCCTCGCGGAAAGTGGTGGCGACCGAGACGGAATCGAACACCGCATCGACCGCGACCTTGCGCGCGCCCTTCACCCCGGCGAGCACTTCCTGCTCCGCCACGGGAATGCCGAGCTTGTCGTAGACCGACTTGATCTCCGGATCGAGCTCGTCGAGCGATTCGAGTTCCGCCTTCTTCTTGGGCGCGGCGTAGTAGTAGGCGTCCTGGTAATCGATCGGCGGATAGCCGACCTTGGCCCAGTCGGGTTCGGGCATATCCTGCCACATCCGGAACGCCTTCAGCCGCCAGTCGAGCATCCATTCGGGCTCGCCCTTCTTGGCGCTGATGAAGCGAACCGTGTCCTCGTTCAGCCCCTTGGGCGCGAATTCGGTTTCGATCTCGGACGACCAGCCGTGCTCGTATTCCGCCGCGCGGGCGGCGGCGTCGCGCGCTTCGCGGTCGGTCAGCTCTTCGGTTTCGATACCGTCGGTTTCGGCGCCTTTGGTTTCGACGGGAAAATTGTCGCTCATGCGGCCCTCTCTTCAATCGTGGGTCGGGTTTTCGGCGGCGGTGGATCGCGCAGCTGGGCGAGCGTGATCTCGGCCAGTGCGCCGCGCAGCGCGTCGTTGATGATCGGCCAGTGCGGCTTCATCGAGCAGCCGGCCTCGAAATCGCAGTCGCCATGGTCGATGCAGGCGGTCAGCGCGATGGGGCCTTCGACCGCCTCGACGATGTCGGCAACGGTGATCGCCGCGGCAGGCCGGCCCAGTTGCAGCCCGCCGCCCGCGCCGCGGACCGAGCGCAGCAGGCCCGCCGCGGTCAGTTTCGACACGAGCCGTTGCACCGTCGGCACCGGAAGCCCGGTTTCGCTCGCCAGTTCCGCCGCGCTCACTCGCCCGTCGCCGCAATGGCGTGACGCCTGCGACATGGTGATGACGGCATAATCGGCGAGGTTGGAAAGGCGCATCGGCTCCTGCTTGCGAATGATTCTCAAATCGGACTATTTCGTTCCGATTAGGAAATACGAGCAAAATGCTCGGATTTCAATGCCCGATGGCCTGTTGCGAGTCGTTAGCGAAAGGGGCGCGCAACCTGTCGGCGCGCGCCCCTCGCTCGATCGAATCGATCGCGGCGGGAAACTGCGGCTCAGCCGCCGCGCTTTTCGCGTGCGACCCAGTCCTCGACCCGTTCCTCGAGGATCGACAGCGGCACCGGCCCGCTCAGCAGCACGGTGTCGTGGAAGCCGCGATAATCGAAATCCTCGCCCAACTCGCCTTGCGCCATGTCGCGCAGTTCCATGATCTTCAATTTGCCGATCATGTAGGCGGTCGCCTGGCCGGGATAGACGATGTAACGCTCGATCGCCTTGACGATGTCGCCTTCGGGATTGGGCGTGTTGTCCTTGAGATACTGGATCGCCTCCTCGCGGCTCCAGCGCTTGGAATGGATGCCGGTGTCGACCACCAGCCGGCACGCCCGCCACAGCTCCATGCCGAGCCGCCCGAAATCCGAATAAGGATCCTCGTAGAAGCCCATGTCCTTGCCGAGCTCCTCAGAATAGAGGCCCCAGCCCTCGGTATAGGCGGTCCACCCGCCGAAGCGGCGGAAGGGCGGCACGTCGCCGAGCTCGGTCTGGAGCGCGCGCTGGAGGTGATGGCCGGGCATCCCTTCGTGATAGGCGAGCGCTTCCAGCTCGTTCTTCGACATATCCCTGAGATTGTAGAGATTGACGTAATAGGTGCCCGGCCTCGACCCGTCGACCGCGGGGCTCTGGTAGAATGCCTTCCCGGCGCTCTTCTCGCGGAAAGCCTCGACCGGCTTGATGATCATGTCCGCTTTGGGCAGCCTTCCGAAATATTGCGGCAGCTTCGCCTCGAGCGCGTCGAGCTTGGCCTGCGCATCGGCAAGGTATTCCTCGCGCGTGTCGTAGAAGAAGCGGTCGTCGGTGCGAGTGTATTCGAAGAAGTCCTGCAGGTCGCCATCAAAGCCGACCCGCTCCATGATCTTGCGCATCTCGCCGTGGATACGCTCGACCTGCTGCAGGCCGATTTCGTGAATTTCCTCGGCATCGAGATCGGTCGTGGTGTAGTTCTTGAGCAGCGCGGCGTAATAGGCTTCTCCGTTCGGGAAGCGCCACACGCCGTCGTCGGTCGGGGCCATCGGCTGCTGCCGCTTCAGTTCGGCGAGCAGGCGCTTGTAGGCGGGCAGGGCTTCGGCGTTCCAGGCGGCGACGGCATCGGCCTTCATCGCTGCGGTCGTTTCGGCATCGAGGCCGAGCGCCTCGACCTTCTTGGCGAAGTCCCTGAGAACGGCGTTGTCGTCGCCCGCCGCGATCAGTCCTTCGACGTCGGAAATCATGTAGGGATAGGTCCAGTCGGGCGGCATCACGCCCGCCTCGGCCCGCTCGGCGGCTTCGGCGATATGAGCGTCGAGCTGCGCCCCGATCCCGGCAATGCGCGAGACATAGGCTTCGGCATCGGAAACACTGCCGACGCGGTGGATGTTGATGAGAAAGGCCGGGATGCCGGTGTGCGGGCCGGAGCGCTGGTCGAAGACATAGCCGAGCTCGCGATAGGGCCACAGCATCGCGCTGCGCTGCGCGGTGAGATCGAACAGGCGGTAGGACAGCGCGTCCTGTTCATCGAGCGTGGCGGGATCGTATTTCGCCCGCATCTGCGCGGCGGCATAGAGCAGCATAAGCGCTTCACGCCGCTCGGCCTCATCGGAAACCTCGCCCCAGCGCCCGTAATCCTCGTCGCGGATGCCGCGATAAGCCTTGGTCGCCGGGCTCATTTCGAGCTGCGCCGCGTCATAGGCTTCGAACAGGTCGCCGATCGTTTCGGCCTCGGCGATTGCGGTCCAGGCATCCTCGGCGGCGGTCGCGCTCACCGGGGGCGGCGCGTCCTGCGCCGTAACAGCGCCGGCAGTGGCGAGTGCGAGGAGCGAAGTGGCGAGGAAACTGGTGCGACGCATGGAAACCCTTTCGTGTCTCGGGAGCCGTCCGCGTGAACGCTCCCGCTTGTCGGCGCCGACATAGCGAAGGCGCGAACTATTGCAAAACGAACGAAAAAAGGGCGGCCCCCGAAAGGAGGCCGCCCATCTGAGTTGAGGAACTCTTCGCATTTCTGCTCCGAGCCCTTCGGGTCGCAAAAATGCTTATAGGGAGCCTTGCGGCGGGATAATTGTATGCAAGCGACAGGCGGACGGAAGATTGCGCCGCGATCCATTCACCTAGGTTGGAATCCTTGAGGACAGGCGCGCTGCGCACACGCCGATGACGACCGTCATCGGAGCCGAACCGGCTGCGACCGAAAGCGATTCGGCAGGGGCTGAGCGGCTCCCGGCTCTCGACACCCGCGCGGGGTGTGGCATAGGCATCGACCGGCCATGCTGTTCGACCTCCTGAAACCCGCGATCTTCGCGCTCGACCCGGAACGGGGGCATCGCCTCGCGATCGGCGCGCTCAAAGCGCTGCCCGCCCTGCCCCCGCCGCGGCCCGGGGCGCTGGCGATCGATGTCGCGGGGCTTTCCTTCCCCAACCCGGTCGGGGTCGCGGCGGGCTTCGACAAGGATGCCGAAGTGCCGGGCGCGCTGCTCGGCCTCGGCTTCGGCTTCACCGAGGTCGGCTCGATCACCCCGCTGCCGCAGGCGGGCAATCCGCGCCCGCGCCTGTTCCGGCTCGCCGAGGACGAAGCCGTGATCAACCGCATGGGATTCAACAATGCCGGGGCCGAAGCGGCGCTTGCCCGGCTGAAGGCGCGCGCGGGGCGGCCGGGCATCGTCGGGGTCAATATCGGCGCGAACAAGGACGCCGCCGACCGCATCGCCGACTACGCGACGATGGCGCGGCTGATGACGCCTTACGCCTCCTATCTCGCGGTCAATGTCTCCAGCCCCAACACGCCGGGCCTGCGCGCGCTGCAGGACGAAGGTGCGCTGACCGCGCTGCTCGACGCGGTGATCGCCGAGCGCGACGCGGCTTCGGGGGCGGTGACACCGCCCGTCTTCCTCAAGGTCGCGCCCGACCTTACCCCGGCGGATGTCGATGCCATCGCGCGGATCGCGCTGGACAAGGCGCTCGGCGCGCTGATCGTGTCCAACACCACCGTCTCGCGGCCCGACCTCGCTTCGCGGCACAGGGGCGAGACGGGCGGGCTGTCGGGCGCGCCGCTGCGCACGCTCGCATTGCGGCGGCTGCGCGAATTCCGGCAGGCGACGGGCGGGGCGATCCCGCTGGTCGGGGTCGGCGGCATCGCCAGCGCCGAGGACGCCTGGGAGCGCATCCGCGCGGGCGCGAGCCTCGTGCAGCTCTATTCGGCGATGGTGTTCGAAGGTCCGGGCCTCGGCGGGCGAATCGTCAAGCGGCTGGAGACGCTGATGCGCCGCGACGGCTTCGCAAGCATTGCAGAGGCGGTGGGAAGCGAATAGCGAACCGCGCCATGAACGACCTGCTCAAACGCCTCGCGCCGCTCGCGCTCGGTCTCGCCCTTGGCGGCTGCGCCACTCTCGAAGCCCCGGACGCCGCCCCGCCGCCAGCCGCAATCGAGGGCGCGGTCAGCGCCGCCGACCCGCGCGCCGAGGAAGCGGGCCGGGCAATCCTCGCGAAAGGCGGCTCTGCGACCGACGCGGCAATCGCGGTGATGCTGGCGCTGACCGTGGTCGAGCCGCAGAGCTCCGGCATCGGCGGGGGCGGCTTCATGGTCCGCGCCGGGGAACAGGGCGTGACCACTTTCGACGGGCGCGAAACCGCGCCCGCCAGCGCCACCGCGACCCGCTTTCTGGATGAGGACGGCAAGCCGCTCCCGCGCGACGAGCGCGTTACCTCGGGCCTCAGCGTCGGCGTTCCGGGCAATATCGCGCTCGCCGCCATGGCTCATGCCGAACACGGGAAACTGCCGTGGCGCGAATTGTTCCAGCCCGCCATCGCGCTCGCCCGCGACGGGTTCCTCGTCAATCGCCGGCTCAACGGATCGCTCGATGATGCCGAGGGCCGCGCCGACCGCGATGCCGCCGCGCGGGTGGTGTTCTTCGGCGCGGACGGCGAACCGCGGCCTGTGGGTGAGCGCGTGACGGTCCCCACGCTCGCCAATACGCTCGAGCAGATCGCCGAGGCCGGACCGCAAGCCTTCTATGAGGGCGGCGCGGCGGCGCTCGCGTCCTATGTCGCGCAGGAAACCCCGCAGGACGGGAAAATGACCGCCGAGGACATTCGCGCCTATAGGGCGAAGGAGCGCGAGGCGGTGTGCGCGCCCTACCGCGCCTACCGCGTGTGCGGCATGGGCCCACCGTCCTCGGGCGGGGTCGCGGTGGCGCAGATCCTCGCCCAGCTCGAACGCTTCGACCTTGCCGAACTCGGCCCTGAAAGCGTCGCCTTCTGGCACCTCTTTCTCGAATCCCAGCGGCTCGCCTATGCCGACCGCGAGCTCTATCTAGCTGACAGCGATTTCGTCGAAGTGCCCGTCGCGGGCTTGCTCGATCCCGCCTACCTCGCCCGGCGCTCGGCCCTGATCGACCCGGCCAAGGCGCTGGAAGCCGCCGAGCCCGGCACCCCGCCCGGCGCTCCGCAGGCGCGCGCCGACGGGGACGAGCCGGCGGAGAACGGCACCTCGCATTTCGCCGTGGTCGACGGCGCGGGCAATGCGGTCAGCTACACCTCCACCGTCGAGGGCGCGTTCGGATCGGGCCTGTTCTGGGGCGGCTTCTATCTCAACAACGAACTGACCGATTTCAGCCTCACGCCCGAAAAGGACGGCGTTCCCGTCGCCAACCGGGTCGAAGGGGGCAAGCGCCCGCGTTCCTCGATGGCGCCGACCATCGTGTTCGACGCCGATGGCGAGATCGTCCTCGTGATCGGCGCGGCGGGCGGGCCGACCATCCCGGTGCAGGTCGCGCGCTCGATCATCGGCGTGGTCGATTTCGGCATGAGCGCCGAAGAAGCGCTCGGCCTGCCGCTCATCATGGCGTTCGGCTCGACCGTCATCATCGAGGACGACAGCGTGCTCACCTTCATGACCGAGGCGCTGAAGGCGATGGGCCACGAGCAGGTCCGCAGCTTCTCGCCGTCGCTCAAGGCCAATGCGCTGCGCCGCACGCCGCAGGGCTGGGAAAGCGCGCGCGACCCTCGGATCGAACCGAAACTGGGCTATGAATGAAGCCGGCCCGTTGGCCGCGCAAGCTTGCCGCTACGGCAGACTGCCCCTAGTTCTGTAATGCATGAGGGCCCCGAAAAGGGCTGAGTGACACGGTCCCCCGTCAGGGGACGAGGAGTTGAGCCAAAGTGCACGCGACCCAACCGCCCGCTTCCGCGTCGAGAGTATCGGCAAGCGCTTTCGACGATCCGCTGCTGCGGGACATCGAGAATGCGAACAACCTCGTCGAGCTTTTCCTGAAACGCGCCGACGAGAAGAGCGATGCCCCCTTCCTCGGCGCGAAGATCGAGGGCGAATGGCGCACCCGGTCCTGGCGCGAAGTCGCGGACACGGTCTGCCTGCTCGCCGAAAGCCTGCGCGGGCTCGGCCTTTCGGACGGGGACAAGGTCGCGCTCGTCTCGGAAAACCGCCCGGAATGGTGCATCGCGGACCTCGCGATCATGGCGGCGGGCTGCATCACCGTGCCGACCTACACGACCAACACACGGCGCGACCACGCGCACATCCTCGACAATTCCTGCGCGCGCGCCGTGATCGTCTCGACCGAGAAACTGCTCGGCCCGCTGGTGGGCGCGATCGGCCAGACCGGCATGATCGAGCACGTCATCGGTATCGAGAACCTTCACCGCCAGCAGGCCGGCAGCTTCGACTACCACGACTGGGACAGCCTCACACAGGGCGATGCCGCCGCCGCGCGCATCGCGGTCGAGGAGCGGATCGGCAAGATCACGCGCGAGGACACGGCCTGCTTCATCTACACCAGCGGAACCGGCGGCGCGCCGCGCGGGGTGATGCAGCACCACGGGGCGATCCTGTGCAACGTCGCGGGCGCGGCCGAAGTGCTGATCGAGGATTTCGGCATCACCGACGAGCGCTTCCTCTCGTTCCTCCCGCTCTCCCACGCCTATGAGCACACCGGCGGACAATACCTGCCGATCGGGGTCGGCGCGGAAATCTTCTATTCCGAAGGGCTCGAAAAGCTCGCTTCCAACATCGAGGAAACGCGCCCGACCATCATGGTCGTCGTCCCGCGCCTGTTCGAAGTGCTGCGCAGCCGGATCATGAAGCAGGTCGAAAAGCAGGGCAAGGTCGCCAACTACATGATGGACGCGGCCCTGCGCATCGCCGACAAGTCGAAGGAAGGGAAAAAGCGCCTGCGCGACCGGCCGCTCGATTTCCTGGTCGAAAGAACGCTGCGGCCAAAGATCCGCGAGAAATTCGGCGGGCGGATCAAGGCGATGGTTTCGGGCGGCGCGCCGCTCAATCCCGAAGTCGGCAATTTCTTCGAGGCGATGGGCCTCACCATGCTGCAGGGCTACGGCCAGACCGAGGCCGGGCCGGTGATCGCCTGCAATAGGCCCAAGGTCGGGCTCAAGATGGACACGGTCGGCCCACCCCTGCGCGGCGTCGAGGTGAAAATCGCCGAGGACGGGGAAATCCTGTGCCGGGGCGAGCTCGTCATGCACGGCTATTGGCAGAACGCGGCGGAAACCGCGCGCACGATCAAGCCCGATCCGAACGATCCCGAAGGCGGCCCGTGGCTCCACACCGGCGACATCGGTGAGATCGACGCGAAGGGCCGGATCAAGATCACCGACCGCAAGAAGGATCTCATCGTCAACGACAAGGGCGACAATGTCGCCCCGCAGAAGATCGAGGGGATGCTCACGCTCCAGCCGGAAATCGCGCAGGCGATGGTGAGCGGGGACAAGCGCCCCTATGTCGTCGGCCTGATCGTGCCCGATGCAGAATGGGCGCTGGAATGGGCGCGCGCCAATGGCGAGAAGTTCGACATGACGGCGCTGCAGGACCTCCCCGCCTTCAGGAAGGCGGTGCGCGAGGCGGTCGACCGGACCAACGCCGACCTTTCGGTGATCGAGAAGGTGCGCAAGTTCGAATTCGCGGACGAAGCCTTCACCATCGAGAACGAGGAAATGACCCCCTCGATGAAAATCCGCCGCCACAAGATCCGCGAACGTTATGCCGAGCGGATCGACGGGATGTACAAGAGCTAGGCGCAGGGGCCTCGCATCGGACGACTTCGCGTCAGTCCCGCGCCCGCAGCACGGCGAGATAGGCGGAAAGGTTCTCGACGTCGCCCTCTTCGAAGACGAAGACCGGCATTTCGGACGTGTGGCCGAGCTTCACCCCGCGTTCGAGCGAGCCTTCGACGACCCATTCGGGCAGGCGCCTGGCGACGCGGCGCAGGCTCGGGGCGTCGGCATTGGGCGAGACGCCGTCATCCATCGCGTGACATCCGGCGCAATTCGCCTGCGCGAAGGCGCGGCCCTTGGCCGCGTCCTCGGGCAAGGTGACGGTATTGCGGTCCGTCGCGCAACCTGCCGCGAGCAACGCAGCGGAAAGAATGGAAATCTGCCTCAACACGAACGATCCTCGCGCCGCAGGCGATAGCGCAGGGCGGGGGGCGGGCACAAGCGCGTGCGTTCAGGCCGCTTCGGCTTCTCCGACGTGTTCGGGGAAAAAGCGCGGGTGCGCCTTCGACCAACCGGGCGCGGTCGCTGCGGCTTCGGAGAGCGATTGGAGCAGCACCTTGCGCCGCTCGGGCCGGATCTGCGGCAGCGCGGCGGCGGCGCAGAAGGCGGAGGGCAGGAAAGGCCGAATCTCCGGCCCGATCAGGCGTTCATAGAGGAAGCGGAAGGCGGAGAAGCTTGCGATCCGGTCCTGTTCGAGATCGAAGGCGGCGATCCGCACCAGCTTGCCGAGGAAGTGTTCGAGCTCCCCCGCGCTGTCCGCAGCCGGGACCATCGCGCGCAGGGCCTTGAGGTCCTGGTAGGCGACATATTGCCGCCGGATCGAAACCCGCGCGCGCTCGGTCGTGCCCCACAGGCGGAACGCGTCGCAGCGGGCGAGGCCGATGTCGAGGCTGCGTTTGATATAGGATTGTTCGCTTGGGCCGAACCCGGCGAATTCCCGCATCTCGCCGATGGCGAGCGGGCTGGTGCTGGCAAGTGTCACGGGCTGGTCCTCCCTTGTGATGGGAGGAATGTCGCCTGACATGGTTAATTATGCGTTAGCCGAGAGGGCACGCGACCACGCCGGGGCCGAAAAAGTCCGGCCGATGACGGCGCTTACGCCTCGGGGCGTGTCTCGCGTCGTGCGAATTCACGGTCTCAGGTTCGGAAAAGGCCGGTAGGCCGATACCAAGCACACCACTGCGCCCAAGAAAAAGAAAGAGAAAGCCAGCCAATTAGCGATGTCCTCCGGCAAACCGCTGTTGTGGAACAGGGAGCAAACCTTCGAGGCCGCGTGACCGACGAGCTGGCCGTGCAGGAGCGAGAAACTTAATTCGTATTTGCGCAGAATCACCACTGCCGCGATCATGACGAGCGCCGCGATGACGGGATTGCGATCCACGGAAACTCGGTCATTACGTATAACCCGACAGCGTACCCGAAGAGCGACCAACGGATCTTTGCGAGGATCCGAAATTCGTCCTCCATGTCAGATCAGCCCGGCCAGCGGGCTCGACGGATCGGCGTAGCGCCGCCGCCCCATGCGCCCGGCGAGATAAGCCTCGCGCCCGGCCTCGACCGCGAGCTTCATCGCGCGGGCCATGCGCACCGGGTCCTTCGCCTCGGCGATGGCGGTGTTCATCAGGATGCCGTCGCAGCCCAGTTCCATGCCGACCGCCGCATCCGACGCCGTGCCAACGCCCGCATCGACCAACACCGGCACGTTCGCGCCCTCGACGATCAGGCGGATCGTGACCTGGTTCTGGATCCCGAGCCCCGACCCGATCGGCGCGCCCAGCGGCATGATGGCGACCGCGCCCGCGTCCTCCAGCTGCTTCGCCGCGATCGGATCGTCGACGCAATAGACCATCGGCGCGAAGCCTTCCTTCGCCAGCACCTCGGTCGCGCGGAGTGTCTCGCGCATATCGGGATAGAGCGTCTTGGCCTCGCCCAGCACCTCGAGCTTGACGAGATCCCAGCCGCCCGCCTCGCGCGCTAGGCGCAGGGTGCGGATCGCGTCCTCGGCGGTGAAGCAGCCCGCCGTATTGGGCAGGTAGGTGATTTTCTTGGGGTCGATGAAGTCGGTCAGCATCGGCGCCTTGGGATCGGTGACGTTGACCCGGCGCACCGCGACCGTGACGATCTGAGCGCCCGAAGCCTCGACCGCAGCCGCGTTCTGCTCGAAATCCTTGTATTTCCCCGTTCCCACGATCAGGCGCGAGGTGAAGGTGCGGCCCGCCACCGTCCACGTGTCCGCCGCGCCCGCGCCGGGATCGTCGCCCCCGCCGACGAAGTGGACGATCTCCAGCACGTCGCCGTCGCCCAGCGCCGCCTCGCCCAGCGTCGAGCGCGGGACGATCTCGCCATTGCGCTCGACCGCGACCTTTTCGGGCGCAAGGTCCAGTTCGCGCACGAGGTCGGCGATGGTCGCGGCGGGAGTGCGGCGCGATTCGCCGTTGAGGGTGATTGTCTTGCTCAGGGTGGTCATGCCTGCCGACATAGGCGACAGGGACGCGGGCGCAACCGCACTTTTGCCGGGAAAACGGCTCAGTGCGCGGCGCGCAGGTTCATCAGGTGCCCGGCGGAAACCAGCACGACGCCGACCAGCGTCAGCACCATCTCGTCGAACCCGTGCGCCACGGCGAGCGCAACGCCCATGAAGACGAGGCCGATGGTCGCGGTCAGCAGCGGCGCGGCGTGGCGGTGGCGAATCGCGCCCCAGCCGATTGCGAGCGCGGCAAGCACCAGCGCGAAGGCGAGGCCGACGCGGTGAATGGCCGGTTCAAGCAGGAAATGCCCGCCCAGCCCCAATGCCGAGACGACCGCCAGCGTGGCGATGCAATGGACCATGCACAGCCCGGCGAGCCCGATCCCGAACTGGTCGAGCCGGCGGCGAAGCGATGGGCGACCGGAAAGCCAGGTCGCGGAAGGCGTGGTGCGTTGCATTGGTGCGGGCCACATATGTAACAGGGTAACATGATGCAAGCGCAAACAGCCGCTTTTGCGGCCCGCGCACGCCTTCTTGCGGCAAACGGTCTTGCACATTGTCCGCGCGCGGCACATTTGTGCGCGCAATCATGGCCAGCATCGCTTCCTCTCCCGCCGCGACGGGCCCCGTCCTGCAGGGCCGCGCCCGCCCGCTCGCGATCGCGCGCTGGCTTCGGGTGACCGCCTTCCTCGTCGTGTGCATCGTCGTCGTCGGCGGGATCACGCGTCTCACCGAAAGCGGGCTGTCGATCACCGAATGGAACGTCGCCTCGGGCGTGCTCCCGCCGCTGAGCGAGGCCGAATGGCAGGCCGAATTCGCCAAGTACCGCGCGACGCCCGAATACCGCTACGAGGCGAGCCTCGGCGGCATGACGCTGGCCGATTTCAAGTTCATCTTCTTCTGGGAATGGTTCCACCGCCTGCTCGCCCGCGCGGTCGGCGCGGTCTATGCGCTGGGTCTCGTCTGGTTCTGGGTGAAGGGCGCGATTCCGACAGGGTTCAAGCCGCGCCTCGTCGGCCTGCTCGCGCTGGGCGGCCTTCAGGGGCTGTTCGGCTGGCTGATGGTCCAGTCCGGCCTCACCGGGAACATGACCGACGTGAGCCATTTCCGCCTCTCGGTCCATCTGTTGACCGCCCTGGCGCTGCTTGCCGGGCTGGTCTGGACCGCGCTCGACATGAAGCGGCTCGCGCGCGATCCCGATGCCCGGCCCGCCCCGCTCACGCCGGGCTCGGCGCTGGTGGCGGCGGTGCTGTTCGTGCAATTGCTGCTCGGCGCGTGGGTCGCCGGGCTCAACGCGGGCCATGCCGCCTATGACTGGCCGCTGATGAACGGACGGCTGGTGCCCGAGATCGACTGGTCGGCGGGGGTGTTCTGGACGCTCACCAACGATCCCTACCTGCTGCAGTGGCTGCACCGCTGGTGGGCGTGGGTCGCCGTTGCCGCGCTGGTCTGGCTCGCCCGGCGGGTGCGCGCATCCGACCGGCCCGCCTCGATCGCGGTCCACACCGCCTTCGGGACTATGGTGCTGCTCGGAATCGCGACGGTGATGAGCGAGGTGTCGCTATGGGTCGCCTCGGCACACCAGCTGGTCGGTGCGCTGACCGTCGCGGCGACGGTCTGGGCGATGCATTCCGACGGGATCGCGCGCCGCCGGGCGAAGAACGCGCTCGCCCGATGAGCGGCGGTCAAACCGCTGGCGCGCTCGCCTACGCCCCCTTCCCCGACCGTGACAGCGCGCGCGAAATCGCGGGCACGCTGCTCGCCGAAAAGCTGATCGCCTGCGCCAATATCCTCGGCGCGGTCGAATCCGTCTTCGAATGGAACGGCGAGCGCGCGAGCGAAGAGGAAGTCGGCGTTTTGTTCAAGACCACCGCCGCCGCGCTCGAGCCGCTCATCGCGCGTTTGGGCGAACTCCATCCCTATGATACACCGGCCATTCTCGGGTGGCGGGCGGATGCCGGCCACCCGGCGACGCTGGACTGGCTGGCCGCGACCGTCGCGCCCGCCTGACGGCGGCGGGGGTTGCGAGGGGACCAGGACCGGGAAATGAAAGGGTGCAGTCGGCGCGATGTCCTGCGGGGCGGCAGTGCCCTGATGGGGTGGGCCGTATCGGGCGGGCTGGGAGCCTTTGCTCTCACCCTCCGTCCGGCCCTTGCGGCGCAGCCGGTCCCCATACCTCAAGGCCCGATGCGCCTGTCCCGCCGGATCGAGCGCTACCTTGCCGACGGGAGACGGCTGGCCGTCGCGCGCGAATGGGAAGTCACCTTCACCCGCGGGGGGCGCGGCATCGCGCTCGCCGGGCGGCAGCTTTCGGCGCGGGTGGATGCGCCGGGCGACCTCGCCCCGGTCGCGCAGGTCGAGGAGGGCCGCTCGACCGCGGGGATGTGGCCGATCCTGCTTGCACCGGAGGGGACGATCTTCGCTGCCGGGGACGGGCTCGAGGGCAATGACCCCGCCGCGCTTGCCCTGCGGCTCGAACGCGTCATCGCCGAACAGCGCCTTTCCCCCGCGCAGGCGGAGCGGCAGCGCGCCGTCTTCGCCGAATTGCGCGGGCTCGGCAGGACTTTGCTCGCGAACCTTCCCGAAGACCTGTTCTACCCGCGCGGGGAGCCGATCCGGCGAAGCGGCGACATGACCTTTCCCGGCGATCTTACGGGCAGCTTCGAACTGGTCTACCTCGCCCTGCCCGCTGCGGGCCGGCCGTGGCTCGGCGAGGCGATGCGCGAGATCGTGACCCGGGTCGGCGATGACGAGCGACGCGCGCGCGAAAGCTGGCGCATGGCGCCCGCCTGAACCGCGCCCGGTCGCCTGACGGTATCATTTTACCTCCTCGGAAAGGCCCGCTTTCGCTTGACTTGGACGGGTCGAGCGCACAAATGCGCGGCTGCTCGCCGCCCGGCAGGGACGCACTTGGATCGATTCGATCCGCCCCCCGCCGCTCGCGGCATCACACGCAAGACACCAAGGACGCATAGCCATGAAGGCGCTCAGCAAGCAGACCCGGTCGATCAAGCCGGCCGAGGTCGAAAAGAACTGGCACCTGATCGATGCCGAGGACCTCGTCGTGGGCCGCCTCGCCTCGATCATCGCCAACATCCTGCGCGGCAAGAACAAGCCGAGCTACACCCCGCACGTCGATTGCGGCGACCACGTGATCGTCATCAATGTCGACAAGGTGAAGTTCACCGGCAAGAAGACGCAGGACAAGCGGTATTACAAGCACACCGGCTATCCCGGCGGCATCAAGGAAACGAGCCCGGCCAAGGTGCTCGAAGGCCGTTTCCCCGAGCGCGTGCTCGAAAAGGCGGTCGAACGCATGATTCCGCGCGGCCCGCTCGGCCGCCAGCAGATGAAGGCGCTGCACCTCTATGCCGGGACCGAGCATCCCCATGCCGGGCAGAACCCGCAGGTGCTCGACGTCGCTTCCATGAACCGCAAGAACAAGGTTTCCGCCTGATGGCTGACGAAAAGAACACCGTGTCCGACCTTTCGGACATCAAGGACATCGCTGGCGACGCCCCCGAAGCCGATGCCGCCGAAATCGCCCAGAACCCCGCCGCCCCGCTGCGCGAGCAGGAGCTCGACGCGCAGGGCCGCGCCTATGCCACCGGCCGCCGCAAGGACGCCGTGGCGCGCGTCTGGGTCAAGCCGGGCACGGGCAAGGTGACCGTCAACGGCAAGGACCAGGAAGTCTACTTCGCGCGTCCGACCCTGCGGCTCATCATCAACCAGCCCTTCGCCATCACCGACCGCGACGGCCAGTACGATGTCGTCGCCACGGTGCGCGGCGGCGGCCTTTCGGGCCAGGCCGGCGCGGTCAAGCACGGCATCAGCCAGGCCCTGACCAAGTACGAGCCCGCGCTGCGCGGCATCGTCAAGTCGGCCGGCTTCCTCACCCGCGACAGCCGCGTGGTCGAGCGCAAAAAGTACGGCAAGGCCAAGGCCCGCCGGAGCTTCCAGTTCTCGAAGCGCTGATCGCTTCTCACACGCACACGCGAAAGGGCGGCTTCCCGGTGGGGGAGCCGCCCTTTTCTCTTGTCGAGCGGGCCGTGCTCAGCGCTGGAGCAGGATCAGCCCCCAGGCGATGCCGCTGCCCGAAAAGAACAGCGGCCACGACCAGAACAGGCGGACATCGCCCACTTGCACCGCTTCGATCGCGAGCCGTCCGCCGCTCGATCCCTGCGATCCGATGACGAGCGCGACGCAGCCCGTGACGATTGCGCCAAAGACCAGTGCCTTCAACATGACCATCGCCTCCCCCGCCCCTGCCGGCGGGAATGGGTTGCACATCGCGGCCCCGCGGCGCGGAGCACCCGCGGCACCGGGGACAAACATCATCAAGAATCCCTTAACGCGGGTCTGACGGGCAGGGTTAAGGCGTTTTCACCGGCCTCAGCCCGCCAGCCTGTGCTGCGCGGGCGCGGCGAGTCCGGCCTCGTCCACGACCCGCAGCTCGCTCTCGATCCGCCCGCCGCGCTCGCAGCGCAGCACCCGGTACGAAGGCGGCGCGCCATCGCGCAGGCGGGTCGAAAGCGTGCCCGCCCCGATCATCCGCATCGCCCGTCCGCCGCGCTCGCGGACCTCGTCGAAGGGCACGTGGACATGGCCCGACATCACCGCATGGGCGCCCGCGCGGGCGAGCGCGGCGAAGGCTTCGTCCCCGCCGATGGTCGGGTTGCGTCCCTCGTCACGCGGGCCCAGCAGCGGGTGATGCGCGGTGACGATGATAGAGCGTGGATCGCCCTCGAGCGCTTCGAGCGCCGCCAGCGTCTCGGCCAGCGCGCGGCGCGTCACCACGCCGTCCGACCACGGGAAACGCCTTTGCGCCCGCACCGTCGTGTTGAGCGGAACCAGCACCACGTCATCCGAGTCGAAGGGCCGTCCGAGCGCCGAGCGCAGCCGGCGATAGCGGCGCAAGGGATCGGTGAAGCGCTCCCACAGGTTGTAATAGGGCATATCGTGATTGCCCGGATCGATCAGCACCGGCACGTCGAGCGAGGCGAACCAGCGCCGCGCCGCTTCGTATTCGCGGTGCTTCGCGCGCTGGGTGAGATCACCGGTGCACACCAGTGCGTCCGGAGTCTCGCGCGCGATCGCGTCCTCGACCGCGGCGAGCGCGGCGCGGTTCTCGACCCCGAAATGGATATCGCTGACGTGGAACAGGGTCGTCGTCATACCCGCCCGCTCAGGATCAGCCAGCCGGCGAGCGCATTGAGGCCGCTATAGGCGGCATAGGCCCAGGCAAGGCCCGGCCAGCCGTTCGCGGCGAGCAGCATGGCCGTCAGCAGGACAATGAATTCCGCGATCAGCGTCAGCCGCCGACCGATCCAGCCGACCGAGCGCGGTATCTGCCCGATCAGCGGGTGGCCGCTTTCGAGCACCGCCCGGTGCAGCGCGAAATTGCCGATGCCGAGGCAGAAGATGACGATGACGCCCAGTCCCATGGGCGCGCCTTATGGCGCAGACGCCGGTCGGGTGGAAAGTGCCATTTGTCGGGGATCCGACCTCCTTGGTCGGGGGCGGATGCCTTCCATCGACGATTACGGGCGTTTTCGTCGAGACGCGATGGAGCGAGCAGCGCCGCTGCCTTACCACCCTAAGACAGCAGGACGCGGCACCCCCGATGGCTCCATCCCGCAAAGGAGCTCCCCCAACCCCGCCCGCGCCCTGCCGGAGGAGAAATGCCATGAAGACTTTCGCTATCGCAGCCGCCGCTTTCGGCCTTGCCGTCACCGCCACCCCGGCTTTCGCCGGCGGGATCGAGGAGCGCAACACGATGCAGGTCAGCCTCGCCGGGCTCGATCTCGACACGCCGGAAGGGCAGGAAATGCTCGACCAGCGGATCGAGCGCGCCGCCCGCGACGTGTGCCAGCTCGACCGGATGCGCACCGGCACGCGGCTCCAGTCGAACGCGGCGAAGGAATGCTACGCCAAGGCCAAGGCCAGCGCCAAGCAGCAGGTCGCGGCGATGCTCGAGAACCAGCGCCGCGGCGGTTGATCCGACTAGGCGCACCCACCTGCCCCGCACCCCGAACGCGCGGCAGACCTTACGGCCCGAACCCTTCCAGTCCCTGGGGTTCGGGCCGTTTTTCGTGTGTGACAGGCGGTCCGGACTGCGCCCCGGCGCGGTCCGAGAACCCTTAGCGGCCCGCCATCGCCTTGACCTTGGAAAGATAGGTCCGCCCGATCCTCAACGCCTCGCCGTTCTGGAGTTCGGCCGACCACACGCCGAGCCCGTCGTGGCGCAGCCCTCGGATATTGTCGCGCTTGAGGATGGTGGAGCGGTGGATGCGGATGAATTTCTCCGGGTCGAGCCGCGCCTCGAGCCCCGCGATCGTCTGCAGCAGGAGGTAGGATCGCCCGGCCTCGCCGTCCTCCGCCGGATCGCCGACGTGAAGGCGGACATAGTCGCGCTCGGCATCGATTCGGTGGACCTCGTCGACATCGATGCGCAGCAGTTCGGAGCGGTGCGGAACCCACAATTCCTCGAGCCACTGGCTCGATCCCTTGCGCTCCCCGCCGCCCTGTTCGCCGCGCCGCGCCACGGCGCGCTCGATCGCGCGTTCGAGCCGGTCGGCCGCGACGGGTTTCAACACATAGTCGATCGCCTCCAGATCGAACGCCTCGACCGCGAAATGATCGTGCGCGGTGACGAAGATGACGGCGGGCGGGTCGTCGCTTTCCGCGAACTTGCGCGCGACGCCCAGCCCGTCGAGCTCGGGCATGGTCATGTCGAGCAGGACGAGGTCGGGCGTCAGCTTTTCGGCAAGCCGCAGCGCGGCGGCCCCGTCGCTGGCCGTGCCGACCACGCGGATCGCGGGGATTTCCGCGCAGATCACCTGGATGCGCTCGACCGCGAGCGGTTCGTCGTCGACGATCAGGGTTCTCAGCGCGCTGTTTTCGGTATCGCTTTCGGACATTTCGTGCCTCCCGGGCCGCTTACCCCTTTCGGCGGGTCCGCGCGGAGGCGGGCCGCGAGAGCGGGATGCGGATCTCGGTGCGGTATCCACCCCGAACCGGTGCGGATGTAAAGCCGATATCCGGGCCGAAGCGCGCTTCCAGCCGGTCGCGGACATTGGCGAGCCCGATGCCGAAGCCGTGGGAGGTATCGTCCGGAACGCCCGGCCCGTCGTCGCTGACGGTGATCACCAGCCGGTCGAATTCCTCGCGCGCAGCGAGCGTTATCGTGACTTTGCGCGAGACGGCGGAGACGGCGTATTTCACGGAATTCTCGACCAGCGGCTGCAGGATCATGCCCGGCACGCGCGCCTGTTCGAGATCCTCGGGCAAGTCGAACTCGCACACCAGCCGGTCGGGAAAGCGCACCGCCTCGATGTCGAGATAGAGCTTCTGCAGATCGAATTCGTCGGCCAGCGGCACGTCGCTGGTCGGCTCGTCGGCGAGGGAGTGGCGATAGAAGCGACTGATGGTCTGGATCATCCGTTCGGCCCGGTCGCGCTTGCCGGTCATCACAAGAGCGGAGAGCGAATTCAAAGTGTTGAACAGGAAATGCGGGTTCACCTGGTAGCGCAGGGACCGCAATTCGGCGGCCTTGGCGGCGGAGCGGAACTGCTCCTCGCGCCGCTGCGCCGCGCGCGCCTGAACCCCTGCAAGCAGGGCGAAATAGGTCGAAGCCCAGGCGAGCAGCAGGAAATAGCGCCCGAGCGCGATGTCGAGCAGCTTGCGCCAGAAATCGGCCGTGGTCTCGGCCGGCGCGATGATGACGCTTTCGGACTGGACCACTTCGCGCCCCTCGCCGGGCCGTTCGGGATCGGCCGGGCTGATCCGCCGCACCGGCACGTCGACCAGCAGGTTACCCGCCTCGTCGCGCCTGAGGTTGAGGTTGTTCTTGCGCGCGTATTCGGCTTCCTGCCGCGCCTGGATGTCCTCGAACATCATCTGGTTCACCTGCCCGATCGCCATCGCGACCGGGAAGGCGAAGATGATCGCGGCGAAGATTTTCACCCACAGCGCGCGCTGGTCGAACAGGCGCAGGACGAACCACAGGACCACGGTGAAGCCGACGCCGAGCGCGGTGACGATCAGCCGCCGCCACGCCATTTCGAATTGCAGCCCGAAATCCATCACCAGGCTGCGCGCCGTGATGAGCACGAAATAGGTCGCCCACAGCACGATCATCGAGACGAGGACCGTGCGGAAGGGGACGCTCACCGGCTCCTTGCGGGCGGGCGTCTTGGGGGCGCTTTCGACGCCGACGGGGTTCAGGAACGAAGCCATGACAGACCTGCGACATAGCGACGCGCGGGTTTACGCGCCATTGCCGCGCGCCCCGATCGTCGGACAGGATCGCCCCTTGGTCGAAAGCCGTTCATGCAGGAGCAAGGAAAGCGGCGCCCCCGCCCTTTCCGCCGACAGCCCTCAATCGCGCGGCTTGATCATGTCGGCGGGCACGATCCATTCGGCGAACTGCTCCTCGGTGAGCAGGCCCAGCTCCAGCCCCGCTTCCTTGAGCGTCGTCCCGTCGGCATGGGCCTTCTTCGCGATCTTCGCGGCGTTGTCATAGCCGATATGCGGGTTGAGCGCCGTGACCAGCATCAGGCTCTCGTTCAGCAGCTTGGCGATGCGGTCCTCGTTCGCCTCGATCCCGACCACGCAATTGTCGGTGAAGGCGTGGGACGCATCCCCGATCAGCTTCATCGACTGGAGCACGTTGTAGATCATCACCGGCTTGAACACGTTCAATTCAAGATGCCCGTGCGACCCCGCCACGCTGACGGCGGTGTGATTGCCCATGACCTGCGCGCAGACCATCGTCATCGCCTCGCACTGGGTCGGGTTCACCTTGCCCGGCATGATCGAGGAGCCCGGCTCGTTGGCGGGAAGCGAAATCTCGCCGAAGCCGCAGCGCGGGCCGGAGCCCAGCAGGCGGATGTCGTTGGCGATCTTCATCAGGCTGACCGCGACCGTGTTGAGCGCGCCCGACATTTCCACCATCGCGTCATGCGCGGCCAGCGCCTCGAACTTGTTGGGCGCGGTGACGAAGGGATGGCCGGTTTCCGAAGCCACCTGCGCGGCGAATTCCTCGGCGAAGCCCGCCTTGGAATTGATGCCCGTGCCGACCGCCGTGCCGCCCTGCGCCAGTTCGAGCACGCGCGGCAGCGCGCCCTCGATCCGGGCGATGCCGTTCTCGACCTGCTTGGCATAGCCGGAAAATTCCTGGCCGAGCGTGAGCGGGGTCGCGTCCTGCAGGTGAGTGCGGCCGATCTTGACGATCGACGCGAACGCCTTCGCCTTGTCGTCCAGCGCGCCGTGGAGCTTCTTCAGCGCGGGAACGAGATGCTCGATCGCCTCGCTCGCGGCGGAAATGTGCATCGCGGTGGGAAAGGTGTCGTTCGACGACTGGCCCATGTTGCAATGATCGTTGGGGTGGACCGGGTCCTTGCCGCCCTTCTTGCCGGTGAGGATCTCATTCGCGCGGCTCGCGATCACCTCGTTGGCGTTCATGTTCGACTGCGTGCCGCTGCCGGTCTGCCACACCACCAGCGGGAACTGGCCCGAAAGCGTCCCGTCGATCACCTCGCGCGCGGCCTGGACGATCGCCTCGCCCAGTTTCGCATCGAGCACGCCCAGTTTCATGTTGGCCTTCGCCGCCGAAAGCTTCTGGATGCCGAGCGCGCGGACCAGCGCGGCGGGCATCTTCTCGCCGCCGATGGGGAAGTTGATGATGCTGCGCTGCGTCTGCGCGCCCCAGTGCGCCTCGGCCGGGACGTGCACCTCGCCCAGCGAATCGGTCTCGATCCGCGTTTCGCCGCTCGTCGTCATGTCACTCATCGAAACTATCCCTGTGTAAGTCGAAAACGATCCCTTTGCTTGCGAAACGCCCCTAAGCACCCGGCGACGGGCGCTGGCAAGAGCGCTGTTCGCCCCAACCGGCGAGCCGTCCCATCGCTTTCGCGGCCCAAGCCCCTTTAATCCGGGCGAGTCGGGGTCTAGGTAGGAGTTGACGCGCTGTATTGCGTTCCTAATACAGCTTTCGGAGTGGACATGAGCAATACGGAAACCCTCGATAGCAATGAGGCGGAGGCGAACGCGATGAAGCGGTCCGACACCGGCCCCGACACGCGCGAAGCCCGCCGCGCGATGATCAAGAGCCAGCTGCGCACAAGCGGGGTCAATGACGAGACCACGCTGGAGCGGATGCGCGATGTCCCGCGCGAGGAGTTCCTGCCGCCCGAAAAGGCGCCGCTCGCCTATATCGACCGCTCGATCGCCCTGCCCGGCGGAGGCGCGATGGCCGCGCCCCTGTTCTACGGCAAGCTGCTGGTCGAAGCCGCCGCGCGCAAGGACGACCGCGTGCTGGTGGTCGAAAACGGGACCGGATACCTCGCCGAGCTGCTGCGCCCGCTGGTCGGCTCGCTCGAAGTCACCGGGACCGACGAAGCCGCGAACGGCAATGTGCCGGGTGACGGCGACTTCACCCTCGTCGTGATCGACGGGGCGATCGAGCAGCTGCCCGAAAGCCTCGCCGCGCGCGTCGCAGAGGGCGGGCGCGTCGCCGGCGGGCTGGTCCTGCGCGGCGTCACGCGGCTTGCCTCGGGCAAGAAGATCGCGGGCCGGGTCGCCTTCATGCCTGTCGAGGATCTCGGCATCCCCGTCATCCCCGCCTTCGCCAAGCCGAAGGGCTGGTCCTTCCCGTGATCCCACGCCCGGCTTTCGCGCCGCGGCGTGCGCTGGTGCGCGCCGCCGGGCTTGCCGCGCTTGCGGCCTCGCTTGCCGCCGCCCCGGCGCAGGCGGACACGCTGCGCGAGGCGCTGGCGGCGGCCTACAACACCAACCCGACGCTCGCCGGGGCGCGGGCGAACCAGCGCGCGACCGACGAGGAAGTGCCGATCCAGCGCGGGCAGGGCCTGCCCAACCTCACCGTCACGGCGACCCATATCGAGTTCCTGCGCCAGTCGGCCAACGCCTTCACCGCGCCCGAACGCAACCTCGGCATCAACGCCCAGCTGCAGGTCCCGATCTACCAGGGCGGGCGGATCCGCAATTCGACCCGCGCGGCCGAGGAACGGGTCGAGGCGGGCCGGGCCGACCTGCGCGGCGCGGAAAGCGCGCTGTTCAGCCAGACCGTTGCCGCCTACATGGACGTGCTGCGGACCGAGGCGCTCGCCGGGCTCG
Organism: Erythrobacter sp.; assembly: GCF_011765465.1. Lineage (NCBI taxonomy): Bacteria > Pseudomonadati > Pseudomonadota > Alphaproteobacteria > Sphingomonadales > Erythrobacteraceae > Erythrobacter > Erythrobacter sp. The sequence goes on from NZ_CP050265.1 coordinate 2,672,665, forward strand.
CCCAGAACCAGGTCGAGGTGCTCGACGTGACCCTGCAGGCGACGCGCGACCGATTCGAGATCGGCGACACCACGCTGACCGACGTGGCGCAGGCCGAAAGCCGCCTTGCACTCGCCCAGGGCGACCTGCGCAATGCGCTCGCCAACCTCGTTTCCGCGCGCGAGACCTATATCGAACTCGTCGGCATGGCCCCCGACAACCTCGAGGCGCCGCCGCCGCTGCCCAACCTGCCCGACACGGTCGGCACGGCAGTCGTCACCGCGCTCGAGAACAATCCCGACCTCGTCGCCGCGCGCCAGCGGGCCGAGGCGGCGGGATTCGATACCGAAGTCGCAGGCTCCGGGCGGCTGCCGACCGTCGCCCTGTTCGCCAATGGCGACTATTCCGACTTCTACGGCACCTTGGGCGGCCCGATCGCGGCCAATTTCGTCCAGCGCGAGACGACCGCCAATGCCGGCGTGCGTGTCACCATCCCGATCTTCCAGGGCGGTGTCCCCGCCGCGCGCCAGCGCCAGGCCGGGGCGCGGGAAAGCGCCGCGCTCGAACAGGTCATCCAGACCGAGCGTTCCGTGATCCAGCAGACCCGCGCCGCCTATGCCAGCTGGCAGGCCGCGCTCGCCGTGATCGAAAGCTCCAAGGCCGCGGTCGAAGCCGCCGAACTCAGCCTCGAAGGCGTGCGCGCGGAGAATTCCATCGGCAACCGCACCATCCTCGACGTGCTCAACGCCGAACAGGAACTCGTCTCCGCCCGCGCCCAGCTCGTCACCGCGCGGCGCAATGCCTATGTCGCGGGCTTCACCCTGCTCGCCACCATGGGCAAGGCCGAGGCGCGCGACCTCAATCTCGACACCGGCGGGCCGCTTTACGATCCGACGGTCAATTACGAGCGGGTGCGGGGCAAAATCTGGGACTGGGACCGCGACCCGGAACCCGAAGCGGAATCGACCCGCACCGTTGACATTCCCGCGGCGCAGGCGACATTCGGCCCCGTGCTGGAGCCCGGCGAGCGTTGATTGTCCCGATTCGGGACCGGCGCACCGGGTTTGCATCAGGCTCTTGAGACGAGGCGGGAATGGCGAATTCGGGTGAAGCGTCGGTCGAGGAAATCCTCGAATCCATCAAGAAGGTGATCGCGCGCGACAACCGCGAGGACGCGCTTGCCGCGCGCCGCCGCCGGGAAGCCGAGGCCGAGCGGGCCGAGCAGGAAAGCCAGTCCGGCGTCGAACAGGACGAGGAGGTGCTCGACCTGTCGGCAATGGACTTCGCCGATGAAGCGGACCTGGAAGAGGCCGCCGTCGAAACCGAAGAGGACGACGATGCCCCGCTGATCGCCGAGAAGGTGCGCGGCGCGATGCAGGAAAACCTCGCCGCGCTCGCCATGCTCGCCGAACCGGGGGCGAAGCCGCAGATCGTGCGCTCGGGCGAAACCTCGCTCGAAGGGCTGGTGCGCGAAATGCTCCGCCCGATGCTGGCGGCGTGGCTCGACGAGAACCTGCCCGGCATGGTCGAGAAGATGGTCCAGGCCGAAATCGCCCGGATCGCGGGCAAGCGCCGCTGAGAGCGCGGCTTTCGCTGGAAAGCGCGCGGGCGAGGCGCTAACACGCCGGCCCATGAACGCCCTTCGCACGACCGGCGCGATTGCCGCCGCTTTCGCCCTTTCGCTCGCCGCGCCGCTGGCGGCGGATGACCACGCAGACACCGCGCGCAGCGTTCCGGGGCTAAAGGCCCCCGCGATGAGCGCGCGCGACCTCGTCACCATGCCGCGCCTCGGCGCACCGACCGTCGCGCGTGGGCGCTACGCGGTCTATTCGGTCACCGTCACGGATCCCGAAACGCTGGCGCGCAGCCGCCGCCACTACATCCTCGACCTCGCCGCCGAGGGGGGCGAGCCGGTCGAGTTCGACCTCGGCATCGAAGCACACAGCCTCGCTTTCGGGCCGGACGATTTCCTCTATTTCCTAAGCAGCGAGCACACCGACGAAACCCGCGAGACACGCACCCGCCTGTGGCGCGCCGCGCTCGAGGCGAGCGGGAACGTCACCGGCCCGATGATGGTCGCGGACATTCCCGGGACCGACATCGCGGGTTTCAAGCTGTCGCCAGCGGGCAATGCGGTCGCGCTGTGGAGCGAAATCGCTCGCGACTGCCCCGCCTTCGGCTGCGAGGAGGCGGAGAAGGGCGTCGGCTCGGGGCGGCTCTACGAAGGCGACGCGGGTTTCTACCGCCACTGGGACCGCTGGATCGAACCGGGCGTGTTCAACCGCGTCTTCGTCTTCGGGATGGAGAACGGCGAGGCCGTCGGCGATCCGCTCCCGCTCGATGGCGAGCCGGGAGAAGGCGTGACCGGCAACACCCCGACCATGCCTTTCGGCGGGGGCGAGGACATCGCCTGGGCGCCGGACGGGTCGGGCGTCTGGTTCGTCGTGCGCGAAGCGGGCGCGAACGAGCCGACATCGACCGATCTCGACATCTGGTGGAACGACCTTTCGGGTTCGGGCCCGACCAACCTCACCGCCGCCAACGAAGCGACCGACACCGCGCCCGCCCCGTCGCCCGACGGGCGCTATCTCGCCTACCTCGCGATGGCGCGGCCCGGTTACGAATCCGACCGGCTGGTGGTGCAGCTGCGCGACCTCGAAACCGGCGAGACGCGCGCGTTGACTGAGGACACCGACCTGTCCTTCGGCGGGCTGACATGGAGCGCGGACGGATCCTACCTCCTGGCGACCGCCGCCGACACGCTCGACGTGCCAGCCTACCGGATCGACCCCGCGAGCGGCGAAGTCACCGAACTCGACCTGATCGCGGGCAACGAGGCGCATATCGCCAACCTCACCCCGCTCGACGGAAACCGCCTGCTGTTCACGCGCGATTCGATCGGGGTGCCGGCGGAACTCTACCTCTCGAGCGACATGGGCAAGGCGCGCCCGCTGACCGACGTGGTGACGAGCCGGATGGGCGAACTCGCCTCGATCGAAACCACCCGTTTCCGCTTCGAAGGGGCACAAGGCGACACGGTGTGGGGCCAGATCACCCGGCTTGAGAATCAGGAAGGCCCGATCCCCGCGATCCTCTATGTCCACGGCGGACCGCAGGGCACGTTCAACGACGCGTGGTCATCGCGCTGGAACCCGCGCGTGCTGGCGAGCCAGGGCTATGCCGTAATCTCGGTCGATTTCCACGGCAGCGCCGGATACGGGCAGGACTTCATGGATGCGATCAACCGCGACTGGGGCGGAAAGCCGCTGGTGGACCTGCAGATGGGCCTCGCCGCCGCGCTGAAGCTCGATTCGCAGATCGACGGCAGCCGCGCCTGCGCCATGGGGGCGAGCTATGGCGGCTACATGATGAACTGGATCGCGGGCAACTGGCCCGACCGGTTCGACTGCCTCGTCCAGCACGACGGGCTGTTCGACATGAGGAGCTTCTACTATTCGACCGAGGAGCTGTGGTTCCCGCGCTGGGATTTCGGCGGCTCCTACGCCGAAGCGCGCGAGACCTACGAACGCTGGAACCCGGTCAACTATGTCGAGAACTGGAAAACCCCGATGCTGGTCGTGACCGGCGAAAAGGATTTCCGCGTCCCCTACACGCAGGGGCTGCAGAGCTTCACCGCCCTGCAGGAACGCGGCATCCCCTCGCAGCTCCTCGTCTTCCCGGACGAGAATCACTGGGTGCTGGGCGCGGCCAATTCGCTGCAGTGGCACGAAACGGTGTTCGCATGGCTCGATCGCTGGCTCGACAAGGACACCGGGGCTCAATGAGCGGCAACGAACTCCTCTCCGCCCGGTCCTCGCTCGCCCGGCATTACGAAAGCGATCCCGCCCGCGCCGACACCGCACCGGTCGAGCGGCACATTTTCCTGTGCGCGCTGTCGGACAAGGGCAAGTGCTGCTCGCGCGAGGAGGGGGAGGCCGCATGGACCTTCCTCAAGACGCATTTGAAGGAGCGCGGCCTCGTCGGGCCGAAGCGCACGTCCGACCATCCGAAAGGCGCGGGCGGAGGGGTGCAGCGGACCAAGGCCGACTGCCTCCAGATCTGCGGGAAGGGTCCGATCGCGGTCGTGTGGCCGGACGGCGTGTGGTATCATTCCTGCACGCCGGAAGCGCTCGAACGGATCGTCGAGGAGCACCTTGTCGGCGGCGTGCCCGTAGAGGACTACCGCCTCAGGCCCGAATAGGGGTCAATCGCGGTCCTTGCCGCCGAACAGCTCGTCCGCGCTCGGCAGGCGGTTGTCGACCGCGTCGTCGTGCCCGGTCCCGTTCGACAGGAAGGCAAGCCCCATCAGCCCGCCCGACAGCAGCATGGTGAAGGCGATGCCCAGCGCGACCGCGATGAAGTAATGCACCGAGACCATGCCATTGAAGGCATAGAGCAGGCCGAGCGCCACCGTCACGGTCGCGATCGTCACCGCCATCAGCAGCTTCATGATCTGGCGGTAGCGCGCCCAGGCATGGGCGGCGTTTTCGGGATTATCGAGCGGGGATTTGCGGGCCATCGCCCCTCAATGGGGTCTTTGGGCCGACAATGCAAACGCAGTGCGCGCAACTCCCGTCGGCACGGTCCGGATTCGCCTTTCGCTGCGAAGAGTGGCATTTTGCGGATCGGAGAGAGGAGTCGATCATGACCACCATTGCCAAGATCATAGCCGGGCGCCGGGCCGAGGACATCGTCACCTGCGATGTCTCGACCCCGGTGTCGGAAGCCGTGCGTATCCTTGCCGGCCAGCGGATCGGGGCGCTCCCCGTGATGCGGCAGGGGCGCGTGGCCGGGATCATCTCGGAACGCGACGTGATCTATTGCATGGCCGAAAAGGGACGCGATTGCATGGACTTGCCCGTGGGCGACATCATGACCTCGCCCGCCGTTACGGTCGAACCCTCGACCAGCGTGGACGAGGCGCTTTCGATGATGACCCGCCGCCGCTTCCGCCATTTCCCGGTGGTCGAGAACGGCAAGCTCATCGCCTTCATCTCGATCGGCGACCTCGTCAAATCGAAGATCGACGAGGTCGAGCACGAGGCCGAGGCGCTGCGCGCTTATATCCAGACCTGAGCCCAAGCATCTTGAGCCGGACGCAAGCGCGCCCTATCTTGCACGCGCCATGACGGAAACAATGACCCCCACGCTCACCCTCACCCCTGCCGCGGCCAAGCGAGTCGCGATGATCGCCGAGAAGCAGGCCAAGCCCGCGGTGCTCCGGCTGTCGGTCGAGGGCGGGGGCTGTTCGGGCTTCCAGTACAAGTTCGACCTCGCCGAAGGGCCGGAAGGCGACGACAGCGTGAGCGAGACCGACGGGGTCAAGCTGGTGGTCGATCCGGTCAGCCTCGACCTTGTCTCCGGCAGCGTCGTCGATTTCGTCGAATCACTGGGCGGGGCGGCCTTCCGGGTGGAAAATCCCAATGCGGCCGCCGGGTGCGGCTGCGGCTCCAGTTTCGGGATTTGAATTAGACCCCGGCGCCGGTTTGGGGCATCACGCGCCCCATGCGGATAGCGACTTTCAACATCAACGGCATCAAGGCGCGCCTGCCGCGCCTCATCGAATGGCTCGAGGAAACGCGGCCCGCGGTCGCCTGCCTGCAGGAGATCAAGAGCCAGGACGACACCTTCCCGCGCGAGGAGATCGAGGCGCTGGGCTACCACGTCCTCACCCACGGGCAGAAGGCGTTCAACGGGGTCGCGGTGCTGACCGACGGCAAGGCGGGGTATGAGCCACCGCGCGAGGTGCAGCGCGGGCTGGGCGTGGACGGGCCGAAAGACGGCGAGGGCGAACAGGCGCGCTATCTCGAAGTCGACGCGGTTGGGCCGCATGGGGCGGTGCGCGTCGCGTGCCTCTACCTTCCCAACGGCAATCCGCATCCGGGGCCGAAATTCGACTACAAGCTCGAGTGGATGGCGGCGCTGCGCGCGCGCATGGCGGCGATCTGGGCGGAGGAAGTCCCCGCCGTCGTGCTGGGCGATTTCAACGTCATTCCCGAGGACGACGACGTCTATTCCGTGAAGGCGATGGCGAAGGACGCGCTGATGCAGCCCGAATCGCGCGCAGCCTATGCCCGCCTGCTCGGCGACGGGTGGACCGACGCGGTGCGCACGCTCAATCCGCGCGGGGGCGTGTGGACCTATTGGGACTACCAGGGCGGCGCATGGCAGCGCGACCACGGCTTTCGCATCGACCACGTCCTGCTCTCGCCCGAAACCTCCGACCGCCTGCAGGCCGTCGGAGTCGACAAGGCGCACAGGGGCCGCGAAAAGGCGAGCGACCACGCGCCCGTCTGGGTGGAATTGAGTTAGCGCCAATGCAAAACGGGCTCCCCATCGGGGAGCCCGCAAGGCCAGGCGACAGCCCGCAGCGGAGTCGAAGACGGCCGAAGGCCATCCGACCGTCAGGTCGCGTGAGCGAGGATCACCTGTAAAAGATATGCGTGTCGATCTGGGCGAGCCGCTGCTTGCGGTAGCTCCATTTCGGGCGGACGTAATTCGCGTGGAAATAGACCGCGTCGCCCGCAGGGCTGTCCCACATTCCGTCATGCGCGATCCGCGCGATCGCCTTGGCGCGCTGCCACGCCGCGGTGTGGGTGCGAATCCTCGGCATCCGCCCGTTCTTCACGAAGGAGAACTGCGCGCGCTGGTAGACGACGCCGCAATAGCTCGCCGGGAAGCGGCTGTCCTCGGCGCGGTTGATGACGACCCGCGCCACAGCGAGCTGGCCGGCGAGCGGTTCGCCGCGCGATTCGAAATAGACCGCGCCGGCAAGGCAGGTCATTTCCTCGCTCATGCGATCCTCGGTCGGAATCAGCGAAACGAGCTCGGACAGCGAATTGGCGGCGAAGTCGGAAGCGGGGGCGTCAACCGTCTCACCTTCACCCGGGAGCGGCTGGACCACTTCCTCGGAAACGAAGACGGTTTCCTGCGGCACGATTTCCACGCTCTCATCGGCCTCCGGGGCCGTTTCGACGAGGGCCGCGTCCGCTGCGGCATTTGTTTCCTGGGGGGAATCCTGAGCGAAAGCCTCGGCGCCGTCGGCGCTCGAGAAACTTAAGGAAGCCGTCGCGGCGATCGCGAGGGCGCTGAAGGAATAAGTCTTGCGACCCATCAACTCTACTTACTGTGCGGTGAGCGCGCTCCGACGCAGGCTGGAACCTGTTGCGATATCTCGCGGGGGTAGGGGGGGGTTCGCTTTGCCTGCCGGCGGCTCCCCGTCTGCGTGCCGATCAGCGGACCGAATTGCCCGCGTCGCGGCCTGCGCACCGTGAAGCTCGCGGCCAAATAGTCTCAATTGAAACCAAGTCAACCTTATTGCGGCAGCAAGGTGGCGAATTTTTCCGGGTCGTCGACGTCGACCTCGACGATCCAGGTGTCCGGATCCTGCCGGGTGCGACGGTCAAGATATTCGGTAAACGCCTGTTTATCCTCCGGGTCCTCACTGCGCGTGAGGGTCCAGCGGCGCTCGAAATCGAGCCCCGGCATACGTTCATGAAGTGTGGCATTTTCGCCGCGCCGCATGAGGACGACGAGGATGGTCCCGGCGTCGCGCTCTCCCTTCGCCAGCACGGTTCCCATGCCGCCTTCGGATTCGGCAAGGCGCAGGATCGCGCCGACTTCGAGATGGGCGGGAAGGCGAGTGCTCAATCCGGCTCGCCCGAAACATAGCCCGGCAGGCTGGAGAGCGCGATGCGCGAGCGCATGAACGTGCCCGTCCCGCGCCCGATCTCGTCGCCCTCGGCATCGACCAGCCGCGATTCGGCGACGAAGACCCGCCGTCGCCCGCTCACCCAGCGGCCCTCGGCGACCACTTCGCCCGAGCGCACCGGCTTGGTGAAATGGAGGTTGAAGCTGGTGGTCAGAAGGAAGCGATCCGTCGCCAGCGTGTTCGCGGCATAGAAAGCCGCATCGTCGAGCATCTTGAAATAGATCGTCCCGTGCGCGGCGCCCGCGGCGTGATAGACGTCCTCGCCCACGGTGAAGACCAACCGCGAGCGGCCCTCGCCCAGGATCTCGAGCTTCGAGGCGAATTTCGCGTTGACCGGGGCCGAGGCGTAGAGCCGTTCGAGCGCGCGGTGATGCGCCTCGGCGCTGCTGCGGTCATGCGATCCCGCGTCGGTCATGCGCGCTTCACCCGCAATCCGGCATCCGCCGGTCAGGCGGCATCCCTGAGGAACTGGTTGGTCAAAACGGCATAGAGCGCCTCGGCATCGGGCGCATCGGCGAGCGCCTGCAGCTTCGCCTCGTCACGCATGAGCCGCGAAATCGCGGCGAGCGCGTGGAGATGGGTCGCCCCGGCGTTTTCGGGAGAGACGAGGCCGAAGACGAGGCTCACCGGCTGCGCATCGGCGGCGGCGAAATCGACCGGCTGGTCGAGCTTGAGCACGGCGAGCGTCGGCTTGCGCACGCCCGAATCGCGGCAATGGGGGATCGCCATGCCCCGCCCGAACCCCGTGCTGCCGAGCGCCTCGCGCGTTTCCAGCCCGTCGAGCACGTCGCCCGCGTCGAGCCCGTAGACTTCGCCGAGACAGTCCGCGAGCGCACCCAGCACCTGCGCTTTCGTCTCGGCCTTGGCGAGCCGGACCGCTTCGGGCACGATGACGATATTGATATCCATGGATCCTACGGTTTTCCGATCAAGAGAGCCCGAGGGGGCAGACTGTCCTGTCGCGCAAAGGAAGGCCCCATTGGGCGGGATCGGGGGCCAAGCACCTGAGCGAGCCGGACCTTTTCGCGCCCCCACCTTCCTAGCGCGCGGGGGTTCGCAAGGTCCTAACGCGGTTCGACCCAGCCGATCGATCCGTCGGAGCGGCGGTAAACCATATTATGCCTGCCCGTGCCAGCATTTTTGAAGAACAGCGCCGGCGTGTCGCGCAGATCGAGCATCATGACCGCATCGGCGACCGTTCCGGTGGGAATATCGACCCGCGTTTCGGCGATGACGGGCGGGGCATCCGCCTCGACCTCCTCCTCGGCTTCGTCAGCCGGGGCGAAGATCGTGTAGGCGGCTTCTTCCTCGGCGCGGACCTGGCTTGCGCGTTCGTGGCGGTCGACAAGGCGGCGCTTGTAGCGGCGCAACTGCTTTTCCATCCTGCCCGCCGCTTCGTCGAGCGCGACATGGGCATCGCCTGCGGAGCCCTGCGCCTTGAGGATGAGGCCCTGCGTCACGTGGGTGACGATGTCGCAGGTGAAGCTGCCAGCCGGCGCCTTGCCGAAAGTGACATGGCTCGACAGGGCGCGTTCGAAATACTTGTCGACGATCGCGCCCAATCGTTCGGTCGCGTGTTCCTGCAGGGCGGCGCCGGTGTCGACCTGGTGGCCGGAAATTCGGATGTCCATGGGCCCAATCCTTTCCTTCTGGAGGTCCTCCTTGCTCGGAAAACGAAACGGCGGCTTCAGCGCGCCCAGATGGCGTTCTCTATCCCTGCGATGAATTCGCGGTGGCGTTCGAGTTCGGCGGCGCTGGGCGCATGGGGGCGCGGTTCGCGGCGCGGGCGGTCGCTCGCACGCGGCACGGAAGCGCCGGGCGCAAGGCCGCGCGCGAGCGTCGTCGTCGAAACCTCGGCGGCGAGTTCGAGCCCGATCTGCCGCCCGCCGGTCAATTCGACATAGACCTGCGCGAGCAGTTCGGCGTCGAGCAGCGCGCCATGCTTCACCCGGTGACTGCGATCGATGCCATAGCGCGTGCACAGCGCGTCGAGCGAATTCTTCGCCCCCGGGTGCCGCTTGCGCGCGATGGCTACAGTATCGACCATCCGCTCCATGGCGATGGGTTCGCGCCCGATCAGCGCGAGTTCGGCATTGAGGAATCCGAAATCGAAGCCCGCGTTGTGCGCCACGAGCGGGCTGTCGCCCAGGAATTCGAGCAGTTCCTCGGCATGGTCGCGGAACAATTTCTTGGTCGAAAGGAAGGCGGTCGACAGGCCGTGGACCCGCTCGGCTTCGACCGGCATATCGCGTTCGGGATTGAAATAGGCGTGATAGGTCGCGCCGGTAGGCACGCGCCCGATCATTTCCACGCAGCCGATCTCGACCATGCGATCACCGGTCGTGGGGTCGAGCCCGGTCGTTTCGGTGTCGAAGACGATTTCGCGCAAGGGTTCGGATTGCATTTCCCGGTGTATCCACCCTAGCGCCGCGATGCGCAAGGGGCAGGCGGTTCGGGAACGGCGCTATCCCCGCGAAGCCTTCAGTTCGGCGATCAGCGCCTCGACCTGCGCGCGCGTTTCCGCAAGGGTGGTGCCGGTGTCGATAACGTGCGTCGCGCGGGCGCGTTTCTCGGCATCGGGAGTCTGCAGCTTCAGAATATCCTCGAACTTCTCCTCGGTCATGCCGGGCCGGGCAAGCACGCGTTCGCGCTGGACTTGCGGAGGAGCGGAGACGACGATCACCGCGTCGAAGGCGTTTTCCCCGCCGCGCTCGAACAGCAGGGGGATGTCGAACAGCACCATGTCTGCCTTGGCGTTGTCGGCGTGGAACTGCGCGCGCTTGTTGCCGACAGCGGGGTGGACGATGGCCTCGAGCTTTTTCAGCTTCTCGCGGTCGCCGAACACCTGCGCGCCCAGCGCTTCGCGGATCACGCCTTCGGGCCCGGTCGAGCCGGGGAAGGCTTCCTCGATCCGCGCCACCAGCTCGCCGCCCGGTCCCTGCATCGCGCGGACCTCGGCATCGGCGTCGAAGACGGGCACGCCCGCCTCCTCGAACATGGCGGCGACGGTCGACTTGCCCATGCCGATCGAGCCGGTGAGGCCGAGCATGAGCGGGGGGCGAGGAGGGGTGTCTGCAGTCATTGGCGAAGGGATTCCATCAGGTCGTTGTCGGTGTCGCGCGGCGGGGGCTGGCCGAAGAACCGCTCGAAGGCGGCGGCCGCCTGACCGACGAGCATCGAAAGGCCCGTGACGGTGGCGAATCCATGCTGGCGCGCGGCGGCGAGGAAGGGCGTCTCCACCGGGTCGGTGACGATGTCATAGGCGATCGAGCGCGGCGGGGCATGGCTCCAGTCGAAGGCGAGCGGCGGCTGGCCCCGCATTCCCAGCGGCGAAGCGTTGACGACGAGATCGAGGCAATGCTCGCGGTCGTCGAAGGCGAAATCGGTCGGTGTCGCGAAGTGGGCGAGGTCGATCGCGTGGTGTTCGCCGTCCGGCGCGAGTTCGTCCAGCAGCGCGCGCGCCTTGGCCGGGTCGCGTCCGGCGAGGACCAGCGTGAAGCCGTGCTCTGCCAGCGCCGCGACGATCGCCCGCGCCGCGCCGCCCGTGCCGAGAATGCGCGCCATGCGGAAGAGGTGCTGCGTGCCGAGCGCGGGAAGGAGCGGTTCGAGAAAGCCCGGCGCGTCGGTGTTCGCGCCGACCAGCGCATCGCCCTCGCGCGTGACCGTGTTGACCGCGCCGATGGTGCGGGCAAGCGGCTCTATCCGGTCGAGCAGCGGGAGGATGTCCTGCTTCAGCGGCATGGTGACATTGCACCCGCGCCAGTCGGGGTCCGCCCGGCGGCAGGCGAGGTAATCGGCCAGCGTGTCCCGCGTTACGCGGGTGGCGCGGTAATCGGCGTCGAGGCCGAGCCGCTCGATCCAGTGCCCGTGGATCGCGGGGCTTTTCGACTGGGCGATGGGATCGCCTATGACTTCTGCATAAGGGCGGCTCATGCCTCGATCACCCCGAATTCGCGCAGCGCGCCGAGCACCGGGAGCAGCGGCATCCCGAGAACGGTGAACTGGTCGCCCTCGATATGGTCGAACAGCTGGACCCCCATCGCCTCGATCCGGAAGGCGCCCGCGCAATAGCCGATTTCGGGCCATTCGGCGGCGAGGTAGGATTCGATGAAGCTGTCGGACAGGTCGCGCACGTGGAGTCGGGCGATGGCGGCATGGCTCCATTCGCATCCGCCCCCTCGCACGATCGCCGCGCCTGAATGAAGCTCCATCACCTTGCCCGAGAAGAAGCACAGGTGATCGGCAGCGGCTTCGCGGCTTTCCGGCTTGTCGAAGCGTCGGCCGTCCACGACTACCAGCGAATCGCTCCCCAGCACCAGCGCGTCCGGGTGCGCGGGAGCGAGGGCGGCGGCCTTGGCGACGGCGAGCGCCTCGGCGATTTCGCCCGGCGCGGCGCCTTCCAATGAGGCTTCGACCGCGCGCTCGTCCACATCGGCGGGGATCGCCTCATAAGTCACGCCGGCGGCATCGAGCATCGCCCGGCGCGAGGCGGACTTGGACGCGAGGATCAGGCGGGCCTTAGGGAATCGGGCGATCATATCGGCTTCGACACCCCGCCGATCTGCGGCGCGCGACGCGAGCGGTCCTGCACGAGCCGGATGATCGCCGCCGCGGTTTCCTCGATCGAGCGGCGAGTGACGTCGATCACCGGCCAGCCATTGTCCGCGAACATCCGCCGGGCGAATTGCAGCTCGTCCTTCACCCGGTCGTTGTCGACATAGCTCGTCTCGGTCGTCTCGTTCAGTGTCAGCAGGCGGTTGCGGCGGATCTGCACCAGCCGCTCGGGCGCGGTGGTCAGCCCGACGACGAGCGGGTGGCGCAGGCCGAACAGCGCTTTCGGCGGCGGACTCTCCACCACCAGCGGGATATTGGCGACCTTGTAGCCGCGATTGGCGAGATAGATGCTGGTCGGCGTTTTCGAGGTGCGCGACACGCCCGCGAGCACGATGTCGGCCTCCTCCCATTCCTCGTATCCCACCCCGTCATCGTGCGCGATGGTGTACTGGATCGCGTCGACCCGCTTGAAATAATGCTCGTCCATCGAGTGCTGGCGACCGGGGCGCCCGTGCGCCTCCTGCCCGAGCTGGCTTTCAAGCGCGGCGGTCACCTGGTCGAGAACGGCGACTGCGGGAAGCCCCAGGTGGCGGCAATGCTCCTCCAGCCGCTGGCGGCTCTCGGCATTGACGAGGGTGTAGAGCACCAGCCCCGGATTGGCGGCGAGTTCGGGCACGATCCGGTCGAGATGCTGGCGCGAGCGCACCATCGGCCAGAAATGCCGACTGACATGGGGATCGTCGAACTGGGCGAGCGCGGCCTTGGCGATCATCTCCAGCGTTTCGCCGGTCGAATCCGATACGAGGTGGAGGTTGAGTCGGTTCATCCCGTCCCTTGGCTTGGGGCCCTGTGGAAAGCAGGGGGCATAAACCACGGGAGCAATCGGCGGACAAGCGGGGCATGGATTTTCCTGCCCGCTGCGCGCGATTCCGCAATAGGGCTTGTCGACACGGGCGAAGCTTTTGCCACAGGCTGGGAAGAACGGGGATAAACTCGGCTTGACCGCGCGTGCGACGGGATTCGCGGCTCCACAAGCGGGCTGGCGTCGCTAAGGATAATCGGGCAAGGCCCGGTAATTCCCGCTTTCCACAGGGCCAACTCAAACCATCATTCCTTTTAAAATAGAATTGTCTTTGTTTAAGGGAGTCCCATGCCCGGTCCGTTGCTCGACACTCTCAAAGGTTCCCGCCAGCCCGTGCCGCCGGTCTGGCTCATGCGCCAGGCGGGGCGCTACCTGCCGGAATACCGCGAATTGCGCGCCGAAAAGGGCGGTTTCCTCGAACTCGTCTATGACAGCGAGGCCGCGGCCGAGGTCACGGTCCAGCCGATCCGGCGCTTCGGCTTCGACGGGGCGATCCTGTTCTCCGACATCCTGATCGTGCCGCACGCGATGGGGCAGGGGCTCGAATTCCTTGCCGGCGAAGGGCCGAAGCTGTCGCCGACCCTGCTCGAGGTGGAACTCGACAGCTTCACGGCCAATCACGAGCGGTTCGAGCCGGTTTACGAGACCGTGCGGCGGACGCGGGCGATGATCGATGAAAGCGTCACAATGCTCGGCTTTGCAGGCTCGCCCTGGACCGTCGCGACCTACATGATCGCGGGCGAGGGGTCGAAGGACCAGGGCCCGGCGCGCCTGCTTGCCTACAAGGATCCCGCGCGCCTGCAGGCGATCATCGATCGGATCGTCGCCACCAGCGTCGAATACCTGCGCGGCCAGATCGATGCAGGCGCGGAAGCGGTGCAATTGTTCGACAGCTGGGCGGGCAGCCTCGCCCCGGACGAATTCGAACGCTGGGTGATCGCGCCCAATGCGGCGATCACGGCGGAACTGAAGGCTTCGCATCCCGACACGCCGGTGATCGGCTTTCCCAAGGGCGCGGGCGCGAAACTGCCGGCCTATGCCCGCGAGACGGGGGTCGACGCGATCGGGATGGACGAAACGCTCGATCCCGCATGGGTCCACGCGAGCCTTCCCGCCGGGATGCCGGTGCAGGGCAATCTCGACCCGCTGCTGGTCGAGGCGGGCGGGCCGGCGCTGCCCAAGCGCGTGCGCGCCATCGTCGAGGCGTTCGGCGACCGCCCGCACGTCTTCAATCTCGGCCACGGGATCGGCCAGCACACGCCGATTCCCCATGTCGAGGAACTGCTGGCGGCGCTGAGGGGATAGGCGATGCGCGAGGCGATCCTGACGATCTACCCGTGGCTGGTTTCGGGCCACGTCATCTTCATGACCTTCTGGCTCGCCGGGCTGTTCATGCTGCCGCGCCAGTGCATCTATATGCTCGACGCCGCCCCCGGCTCGGCCGAGGAAGCGCAATGGGCGCGCCGGATGGGCCTGCTGCGGAAGATCATCCTCACTCCCAGCCTCATCATCGTCTGGGTGCTCGGCCTGACGCAAGCCTGGGCTATGGGCTATTTCAGCGAAGGCTGGCTCCACATCAAGATCACGCTGGTCGTGCTCCTGTCGGGCTATCACGGCTGGCTGGTGGCCAAGACGAAGGCGATGGCGCGGGGCGAACGGCCGCTTACCGAAAGCCGCCTGCGCATGATCGGTGAAATCCCCGGCGTGCTGCTCATCCTCATCGTGGTGACGGTCTACGTCGTGCGCAGCCTGCTCGTCTGAGCGGTTCGGCGCGGCGCGGGCAGGGCCGGGCGCATTTTCGCCCGTCTGCGTGAAAAGCCCGATTGATTTTGGCGAGCGGGCTACTTATTCCGCACATCACCAACCCGGTGGCCGGATTTCCCCGGCCCGAGTCTGCTTTCTCCAAGCCCAGCCCTGAGCCGAACGTCGCGTCGCCGGGGCGCCTCTCCTCGCAGAGGTACTGACCTGCCGGCCTACCCAATCGCTCTGCGTTGCAGGGCCCATCTTTCGGAAAATTTCCAATGCATCTCAAGGATTTGAAAAAGAAAGCGCCGGCCGAACTGGTCGCCATGGCCGAAGAGCTGGGGGTCGAGGGCGCCTCGACCATGCGGCGGCAGGACCTGCTGTTCTCGATCCTGCGCGAACTCGCCGAGGACGAGGAATACGACGAGAAGATCATGGGCATCGGCACGATCGAGGTGCTGCAGGACGGCTTCGGCTTCCTGCGCTCGCCCGAGGCCAACTATCTCGCCGGGCCCGACGACATCTATGTTTCGCCCAACCAGATCCGCAAATGGGGCCTGCGCACCGGCGACACGGTCGAAGGCGAAATCCGCGCGCCCAGGGACGGGGAACGCTATTTCGCGCTGACCCAGCTTTACAAGGTCAATTTCGACGATCCCGAAGCGGTGCGGCTGCGGACCAATTTCGACAACCTCACGCCGCTCTATCCGGACAAGAAGCTCAACCTCGACCAGGTCGACCCGACGGTGAAGGACAAGTCCGCGCGCGTGATCGACATCATCGCGCCGCAGGGCAAGGGCCAGCGCGCGCTGATCGTCGCCCCGCCGCGCACGGGTAAGACGGTGCTGCTGCAGAACATCGCCAAGGCGATCACCGACAACCACCCCGAGGTCTTCCTGCTCGTCCTGCTGGTCGACGAACGGCCCGAGGAAGTCACCGACATGCAGCGTAGCGTGAACGGCGAGGTGATCTCCTCGACCTTCGACGAGCCGGCCAATCGCCACGTGCAAGTCGCTGAAATGGTTATCGAAAAGGCAAAACGCCTGGTCGAGCACAAGCACGACGTGGTGATCCTGCTCGATTCGATCACGCGCCTCGGCCGCGCCTACAACACCGTGGTTCCATCCTCGGGCAAGGTGCTGACCGGCGGTGTCGACGCGAACGCGCTGCAGCGGCCCAAGCGGTTCTTCGGCGCGGCCCGCAACATCGAGGAAGGCGGCTCGCTCTCCATCATCGCCACCGCGCTGATCGACACCGGCAGCCGCATGGACGAGGTCATCTTCGAAGAGTTCAAGGGGACCGGCAACTCGGAAATCGTGCTCGACCGCAAGGTGTCGGACAAGCGCATCTTCCCCGCGCTCGACGTCGGCAAGTCGGGGACGCGCAAGGAAGAGCTGCTGGTCGAAAAGGACCGCCTGTCCAAGATGTGGGTGCTGCGGCGCATCCTGATGCAGATGGGGACCGTAGATGCCATGGAATTCCTTCTCGACAAGATGAAGGATTCCAAGACCAACGAGGATTTCTTCGACACGATGAACCAGTAAGGGTTCGCGTGTCTGGGGGCAGGGGCCGGACGGGACGATGCTCAGCCAGTATCTTTACATCAGCACCGCGCCCAACCTGTCGCGCGAAGAGGTCGATTCGATCCTCGAGGCGAGTGCGCGCAACAATCCCGAGCGCGGGATCACCGGCCTGCTGCTCTACAACGGGCGCAATTTCCTCCAGCTGCTCGAAGGCGAGGAATCGGCGCTGGTCGCGCTGATGGTGCGGATCGGCAACGACCCGCGCCACACCGGTGTTTCGACCCTCGACCGGCGCAAGATCGAACAGCGCGCCTGCCCCGGCTGGGCGATGAAGCGGGTGATCATCGCGGAAAAGGTCGCAATCCGGCGCGAACAGCTCGAACGCGACCTGCCCGAAGGTCTGAGCGAGGAAACGCGCCGCATCATCCTCAACTTCGCCACGCTGAACTAGGCTAGGGGATTTCCCTTAGTCCGGGTGAAGCGGTCGCTTCGCCTGTTTCTCGCATACACTTTTCGCCGTGAGGAGGCGGGTATGCGCGAGATCATCTACCAGAGCGTGGCGAGCGAGGCTCTCGGCCCCGACGACGTGTTCCGGATCGTCTATTGCGCGAAGAGGTCGAACGAGACGGTCGGGCTGTCGGGATTCCTGATCTATTCCTCGGGGTGCTTCCTGCAATTGCTCGAAGGCCCGCATCTGGAATTGC
This sequence comes from Erythrobacter sp., assembly GCF_011765465.1. Classification (NCBI taxonomy): domain Bacteria; kingdom Pseudomonadati; phylum Pseudomonadota; class Alphaproteobacteria; order Sphingomonadales; family Erythrobacteraceae; genus Erythrobacter; species Erythrobacter sp. The sequence continues at coordinate 2,689,741 of NZ_CP050265.1, forward strand.
GCAGGACTTTCGGCGCGATCTGCAGGGACCGGCGGCATCGCGACGTTCGGGTGCTGAGCGACCGCCCGATTGTGACGCGGCTGTTTCCCGACTGGCATATGCGCCGCATCGAGCAATGGGACGAAACACGCGCGCGGCGCTTCCTCGCCGAAAAGCTGGGCGAGCGGATGCCGATCTCGATCGAGCGGGCGCTGCGTGAATTCTACGGTTCGCTCGACCGCAGCGTGAAGGAGCTGGCGGCGCTGGATGAAACCGCCGTGCGCAGCGGTTAGCCGCGCGCCTCCTCCAGCTGGCGTGCCATCATTTCCCAAACCTTGTTGATCGCTTTCAAGGGCCGCACCATGACCTTGAAATCAGTGATTCTCCCGTCCTCGCCGAAGCGGATGATATCGACCCCGTTGACCGTGATCCCGTCCATCTCGGCGACGAATTCGAGCATCATCTCGTTCCCGTCGACAAGCTCGCGGACATAGCGGAAGCTGCCGTTACCGAACACGTCCGCCGCGGCGGTCAGATAGGCCATGACGAGCGCCTTGCCCGCCTGCGGGGTGTGGACGACGGGCGAATGGAACACCGCGTCGTCCGCCAGCATCTCCGAGAGCACCGCCGGATCGCTGCCGCCTTCCATGTAGGCGTGCCAGCGGGCGAGGTTTTCCCGCCCCGCCGCGCTCACCCGAGATGCTCCGCGAAGAAGGCCGAGGTGCGCCCGTCGGCGATCCCCGCGGCTTCCTCGTCGCGGCGCTTGCCGATCTCGGTGGCGAAGCCGTGGTCGAGCCCCTCGTAATCGTGGAGCGTGACCTTGGGATGGTCGTCGAGCCCTTCGTGCATGGCCTTTTGCGTGGCCTTGTCGACGAAGCCGTCCTCGGTCGGGATGTGCAGCATCAGCGGATTCGCAATGGCGTGCTTTTCGCCCAGCAGGCCGTCGATCCCGACTCCGTAATAGCCGACGCTTGCATCGATATCGGTGCGCGCCGCGGTCATGTAGGCGAGCCGCCCGCCGAGGCAGTATCCGACGCAGCCGACCTTGGCGACGCCTTCCTTGTCGCGGACGAAGTGGATCGTCGCCTCGATGTCCTTGATTCCCTGATCCTGGTCGAACTTGCCCATGAGATCGAGCGCGCGGTTGAATTCCGCCTCGACATCGGGGTCGAGTTCGACGCCGGGCTCGATCCGCCAGAACAGGTCGGGCGCGATGGCGAGATAGCCCTCGGCAGCGAGCTTGTCGCATTTCTGCCGGATCCCGGTGTTCACCCCGAAGATTTCCTGGATGACGATGATCGCCGCGCGCGGCGCCTGGGTGGGGCGGGCGACATAGGCATTGAAGCTTGCATCGCCGTCGAGGGTGGGAATGCTCACGGTCTCGGTCATCGCTGGCTCTCTCCTTCGATTGGTCACGCCCCTTCAAACAGGGTGCGGCGCATCGGTTCCACGTGAAACGCGCCATATCCATTGCGCTTGGGCCTTGGCAAACCCAAATGGAATAAGCCCAAATAGAATAAGACCGGCCCGACGGGAGGAAGCCGCTATGAAGATCAATATCGAAATCGACTGCACGCCCGAGGAAGCGCGGACCTTCATGGGCCTGCCCGACGTCACCCCCGCGAATTCGATCTATGTCGAGAATCTCGCCAAGGCGATGAAGGGTGTGAGCAATCCCGACCAGCTGCAGGAATATGCCGAACGCCTCGCCCCGATGGGGCAGATGGGGCTGAAGCTGTTCCAGAGCTTCGTCGAAAGCGGGATGGGGCAGGCGGGCGGCGCGCGGCGCGGGCCGGGCTCCGAGAAAGACAAACCCACCGACTGACGCGCGGTTCGGGCGTCTCTTCATGACAGCGACGGACACGATCTTCGCCGTATCGAGCGGCGCGCCCCCGGCGGCGATCGGCGTCATCCGCGTGAGCGGGCCGGAGGCGGCGCGGGCGGTGGAGGCGCTTGCGGGTAGGCTCCCGCAGCCGCGCCGTGCGAGCCTTGCGCAGTTGCGCGATAGCGATGGAGCGCTGCTCGACGAGGCCCTGGTGCTGTGGTTCCCCGGTGAGCGGACCGCCACGGGCGAGGACCTTGCCGAATTCCACTGCCACGGCGGGCGCGCCGTGCTCGCTGCGGTGGAGAGGGCGCTCGCGGCCCTGCCGGGCCTGCGAGCGGCGCAGCCGGGTGAATTCACGCGGCGCGCTTTCGCCAATGGCCGGATCGACCTTGCCGAGGCCGAGGGACTTGCGGACCTTTTGTCTGCGGAAACCGAGTTGCAGCGCGCGGCGGCGATTTCGAATGCGAGCGGGGCGCTGTCGCGTGTCGTCGAGGGCTGGCGCGAGCGTCTGCTCGGCCTGTCGGCGCAGGTCGAGGCGGCGCTCGATTTCTCGGACGAGGAGGACGCGGCGGGCCTGCCGGAATGTTTCACGTGGAACATTGCCGCGCTTGCGGAGGAAATCGGCGAGTGGCTTGCTCGCCCGCGCTCCGAGCGATTGGGCGAGGGCTTCCGGGTCGTGCTGGCAGGCCCGCCCAATGCCGGAAAGTCCTCGCTTTTCAATGCTCTGGTGGAAAGCGAGGCTGCGATAACCTCGCCTGTGGCGGGCACGACGCGCGACGTGATCGAGCGGTCGGTGGCCATCGGGGGCGTGCCTTTCACCTTCGTCGACACGGCGGGCCTGCGCGAAATTGGCTCCGACGAGATCGAGGCCATCGGGATCGAACGTGCGCGCGGCGCGCTCGGGCGGGCGGATGTTGTGCTGTGGCTGGGCGAGGAAGGACTGGGGCCGGAAGGCGCGTGGGAAATCGCCGCGCGCGCCGATGCGCCGGACTTCGCGGGCAAGATGACGGCACGTCACACGGTGTCGGCGGAAACGGGGCAGGGGCTTGCGGGGCTGAAGGAGGATCTCGTCGGCCTCGCCCGCGAACGCCTGCCCAGGCCAGGTGAGGCGGCGCTCAACGCGCGCCAGCACGCGCGGCTGAGCGAAGCGGGTAGGGCGCTCGAGGCCGCGCAGGGGCTTTCGGACCTGCTGCTGGTAGGGGAGGAATTGCGCCGCGCGCGGGTCGCTTTCGACGCGCTGGTGGGCCGGGCGACGACCGAGGATATGCTCGACGCGCTGTTCGGGCGGTTCTGCATCGGCAAGTGATCGCGCCGAAAATGTTCCACGTGGAACATTCGCGGCGCTTCCCCCTTTGACGCTCGCTGGCGCAGGGACTATCTGGCGCGCCATGCATTCCTTCGACGTTCTCGTGATCGGCGGCGGCCATGCCGGGGTCGAGGCGGCCTGCGCGGCGGCCCGCATGGGTGCGCGCACGGGGCTCGTCAGTTTCGACCTCGAGGCGATCGGGGCAATGAGCTGCAACCCGGCGATCGGCGGCCTCGGCAAGGGGCACCTCGTGTGCGAGGTCGATGCGCTCGACGGCGTGCTGGGCCGGGCGGCGGACGCGGGAGCGATCCACTACCGGATGCTCAATCGCTCCAAGGGCAGCGCCGTGTGGGGCCCGCGCGTCCAGGCCGACCGCAAGCGGTTCAAGGCGGCGGTGCAGAAGATGGTGCGGGCGCAGGCGAACCTCACCTTGATCAAGGGTGAGGCGGCGGCGCTCGTGCTCGAAGGTGGGGTGGTGCGCGGGCTGGATCTGGCCGACGGCACCCGGCTCGAAGCGCCGCGCGTGATCCTGTGCACCGGGACCTTCCTCGGCGGCATTCTGTTCCGGGGCGAGGAGCGCTTCGAGGGCGGGCGCATCGGAGAAAACGCTGCGACCCGGCTCGCCGAGCAGCTGCGCGGGGCGGACCTGCCGATGGCGCGGCTCAAGACGGGGACCCCGCCGCGGCTCGACGGGCGGACAATCGATTGGGCCGCGCTGCCGGAACAGCGCTCCGACGACGAGCACTGGACCATGTCGCCGCTCACCGAGAGGCGCGCGAACCCGCAGGTGTTCTGCGCGATCACCCGCACCACACAGGAAGCGCACGACACGATCCGGGCGAACCTTCATCGCTCGCCGCTGTTCTCGGGTGCGATCGGGGCAGCGGGGCCGCGTTATTGTCCCTCGATCGAGGACAAGATCCACCGCTTCGGCGACCGCGACGGGCACCAGGTCTTTCTCGAACCCGAGGGGCTCGACAGCACCCTTGTCTATCCCAACGGCATCAGCACCTCGCTTCCCGTCGACGTGCAGGAGACGATGCTGCGCGCCATGCCGGGCCTGTTTCACGTGGAAATGGTCGTTCCGGGCTACGCCGTCGAATATGATCACATCGATCCGCGCGCGTTGACGCCGGATCTGCAGGTGCGCGCGATTCCGGGCCTTTATTGCGCGGGGCAGATCAACGGGACCACCGGATACGAGGAGGCCGCCGCGCAGGGCCTCGTCGCCGGGCTGGAAGCCGGCGCGGCGGCGGTCGGGCGCGCGGCACCGCGGCTCGACCGGGCGAATTCCTATATCGCGGTCATGATCGACGACCTCACCCTGCAGGGCGTCACCGAGCCGTACCGGATGCTCACCTCGCGCGCCGAATATCGCCTGCGCCTGCGCGCCAACAACGCCTCGACCCGACTGACGGGGCTGGGCATCGCGGCGGGGTGTATCGGTGAGGAGCGGCGCGAATGGTTCGAGCGGCGCGAAGAGGCGAGGGCGCGGATCGGGGAGGCGTTCGACGCGCCGCTCCATGCGCGCGAACTGGCCGATGCGGGGCTTCCGGTCCGGCGCGACGGCGGTGAGAAGGCGCTGTCGGAATGGCTTCGCCATGACGGGCTCGATCTCGATACGCTTGCGCCCTGGCTGGGCGAGGCGAGGGCGGTGGACCCGCTGCTCGCCGCCGAAATGGCCGAGGATGCCGCCTACGCCCCTTATCTCGCCCGGCAGGATGCGGAATTGCGCGACCTGCGGGCGAGCGAAGCCCTGCCGCTGTCCGCCGATTTTCCCTACGATGCGGTTCCCGGTCTCTCGAATGAGATGGTCGAGCGCCTGACCGCGGCGGCACCCTCGACCCTCGCGGCGGCGGGGCGGGTTCCGGGGATCACCCCGGCCGCCCTTTCTGCGCTGCTTGTCCACGCCCGCCGCCGCCAGGCCGAAGCGCAGCGCGCCGCGTGATCGAACGCGCTCCGATCGAAAGCGAACACGCCGCGCGCGCCTATGTCGCGGAGTGGGGCGATGCGGGCGCGATGGAGCGGCTGGAGCGGTTCGCCGCCCTGCTGCTCGACGAGAATCGGCGCCAGAACCTCATCAGCAAGCCCTCCGAGGCGCAGCTCTGGCAAAGGCATATCGCGGACAGCGCGCAACTGCTCGAATATGTTCCACGTGAAACATCGCCGCCCGGCCCGTGGCTCGATCTCGGCACGGGAGCGGGCTTTCCGGGCCTCGTCATCGCCGCGCTCAGGCCGGATTGGGAGGTCGTGCTGATCGAATCGCGCGCGCGGCGGATCGAATTTCTCGCGAATTGCGTTCGCGAACTCGGCGTTGCGCGCTGCCGCGTGATCGGGGAGCGGCTCGAGCGGGTCGAACCCTTCCCGGCATGGGTCATTTCGGCACGCGCCTTCGCCCCGCTGGAAAAGCTCCTGAGCTTATCCGCACCCTTCTCCACAAAGGCGACCCGCTACGTCTTGCCCAAGGGGCGCTCGGCGGCGCACGAATTGAAACAGGCGAAAAAGCCGATTCGAGAATTGTTCCACGTGGAACATTCGTTGACCGATCGCGACGCGGGCATCATTGTAAGTGCCTGAAGAGCCTTGCGCCGGCCCTCGGGCCCGGACGCCGACGAGGGACACGACCATGCTGACCATAGCAATAGCCAACCAGAAGGGCGGGGTGGGCAAGACCACCACCGCGATCAACATCGCCACCGCGATGGCGGCCACCGGCTGGCGCACGCTGCTGATCGACCTCGACCCGCAGGGCAATGCCTCGACCGGTCTAGGCGTAGGCGCGGGCGCGCGCGAGATTTCGAGCTATGACCTGCTGGTCGACGACTGCCCGCTTGCCGAAGCGGTCGTGCCGACCAGCATTCCCGGGCTCGACGTGGTCCCGGCGACGCAGGATCTTTCCGGGGCGGAGGTCGAGCTCGTCTCGGTCGAGGACCGCACCGCCAAGCTGCGCCAGGCGCTCGCCCGGCATTCGGGGCACGACATCTGCTTCATCGACTGCCCGCCCTCGCTCGGTCTGCTGACGCTGAACGCGCTGTGCGCCGCCGATACGCTGCTGGTGCCGCTGCAATGCGAATTCTTCGCACTCGAGGGGCTGAGCCAGCTGCTGCAGACGGTCGAGCGGGTGCAGCAGCGCTTCAATCCCGGGCTCGACATCATCGGCGTGGCGCTGACCATGTATGACCGCCGCAACCGTTTGACCGATCAGGTGTCGGACGACGTACGCGAATGTCTCGGCAAGCTGGTGTTCGAAACCGTGATTCCGCGCAACGTGCGGCTTTCCGAAGCGCCGAGCCATGGCCTGCCCGCGCTCGTCTACGATCATTCCTGCACCGGCAGTCGAGCCTATATCGCGCTCGCGCGCGAGCTGATCGGTCGCTTCCCGCCCGAAAGGAAGGCCGCGTGAGCGACAAGTCGAACGATCCGATCCGCTTCGCCGTGCCCGAACGTCCCGCCGCCGACCGCCGCAAGAAGCTCGGCAAGGGGCTGGGCGCGCTGATGGGCGAGATGAAGCGCGAGGAGCCGTTGGTGCAATCCGCCGGCGACACGCCTTCCCCCACCGGCGGGGCGGCGGGCGATTCGCCGCTCAGGATGGTGGCGACCGCCTCGATCACCCCGCTGCCGGGCAACCCGCGCAAGCATTTCGACGAAGCCGCGCTCGACGAACTCGCCGCCTCGATCGCGGCGCGCGGCGTGATCCAGCCCGTCATCGTGCGTCCACGTGGAACACAGGGCTACCAGCTCGTCGCCGGGGAGCGGCGCTGGCGCGCGGCGCAGAAGGCGCGGCTGCACGAGATCCCTGCGTTGGTGCGCGAGCTCGACGACCGCGAGGTCATGGCGCTTGCCCTGATCGAGAACCTCCAGCGCGAGGATCTCAATCCGGTCGAAGAAGCGCGCGCATATCAAAGACTTGCCGACGAAGAGGGCATGACCCAGGCGGAAATCGCGCGGATGGTCGAGAAATCGCGCAGCCATGTCGCGAATCTTCAGCGCCTGCTCGGCCTGCCCGAGAAAGTGCTCGATCTCGTCGAAAGCGGGCGGCTGTCCATGGGGCACGCTCGCGCGCTGATCGGGCAGGACGATGCGGCGCGCTTCGCCCGGCAGGCGGTCGAGGAAAACCTGTCGGTGCGCGAGATCGAAAAGCTGGTCAGGAACGCCGCGCGGGCCGCGACCGACGAGCGCGCCGAAAAGAGCCGCGCAGCCCCGCGCGAAGGCGAGGCCGACATCGAGGCGGTGCAGCGCCATCTCGAGGAATTCCTCGGCCTGCCGGTGCGAATCAAGGCCGATGCCGATCCGCGCAAGGGGGCGGTGACGATCCGCTATGCCTCGCTCGACCAGCTCGACCTCGTTTGCCAGAGGCTGACCGGCGGGGACTTTTAGCGGCGCGTTAGCCACCCTTTCCCTCTGAAAAATCGCCGGAAAGCTGCGCCTTCTGGGGCTGGGGCGTTAAGTCCTACCGCGCTGTTAACCATAACCGCGAACGAACCTTGAACTGGGTATCCCTACCTAGCGACAGCGAACGGGCCGCACTGTCCGTTCGGCAGACATTCGCCGGGGGTCCACAAGGGCGTCGGGCGGCTTCGCTGCAACGGGTAAGACCACGCTTGGAAGGACCAGACATGATCAAGACCATTCGTTTCGGCGCGGCGGGCATCGCTCTCTTCGCCGCCATGGGCATGAGCAACGCCGCTTTCGCCCAGGAGACCGCTAACGCGACCGCGACTGCGGAAGTGCTCGATTCGCTCACTCTCAACAATAGCGCCGGCCTCGATTTCGGGACGATGGTCGTCGACGGGGCGGGCACCGTCTCGCTCGCCGCTGACGGCACGCTCGATTGCTCGGCCGCCGACATCGTGTGCTCGGGCACCTCGTCCGTCGCCGCGTTCGACGTGACCGGCACCGCGAACAAGGCGGTGACGATCAACCTGCCGACCGGCGACATCGATCTCAACCACCCCGACCTTTCCGCCGCCAGCCTCCCTGGTCAGCACACCATCGTACTCAACGCCTTCGTTTCGAGCGAAGCGGGCAACGAGATCACCCTCGATGGTGCGGGCGACGGCAACTTCACTGTCGGCGGTACGATCACCTTCGACGGCAACGAAGCCGCGGGCATCTACACCGGCAGCTTCGACGTCTCGGTCGAATATTCGTAAGCCTACGGGCTGACAGGCTCCGCGAGGTGGGCACTCACCTCGCCAGGGTACTGCAAGAGGGCCGCGCATCCGCAGGGTGCGCGGCCTTTTTCATGGGTGGGGCGCGCAAATTTCATGGGTGAGGCGCGCAAAACAGCACCTTGGCATGGTTAGAAGGATGTTAACCACATTCGCTTACCAAACTCCGTGAAACCACGCAGGCTGGCCGGCGACGGGAGTTTCGACCGGGCGGCCCTGCCAGTTTACGGAGCTGTTTTCCCATGCCTTTCAATCCGATGCGTGCCCTTGCGCGCGGTGCTGCGGTTCTCGCCGCCGCTTCCTCCATCGCCATCGCGCCCCCGGTTTCGGCCCAGGGCGACCTGCTGGTCGCGCCGACCCGCGTGATCCTCGACGGGCGGCGCGGGACCGAGGTGATCCTGAGCAATATCGGCGACGAGGAAGCGACCTACCGCATCGGTCTGGAACTGCGGCGGATGCTGGAGAACGGGCGGCTCGTGCCCGTGGAAGAGACCGATGCGAACGACAAGGAGAAGGCCGCGCTCGGCATGATCCGCTATGCGCCCCGGCGCATAGTCCTGCCGCCGGGCCAGCCCCAGGCGGTGCGGCTTGCGGCGCGGCCCGGCGCGGACCTGCCGGACGGCGAGTATCGCGTGCATATGTCCTTTCGCGCGATTCCCAAGCCGCGCGCGCTGACCGCCGAGGAGCGCGCGAGCGACCAGGTCTCGATCCAGCTCATCCCGATCTACGGCGTGACCATTCCGATCATCGTGCGCCACGGCCGGGTCGAGGCGCAGGCCGCGATCGCACAGCCGCGCATCGTCGCGGGCGAGGACGGACCCGAACTCGCCGTCACCATCCAGCGCTCGGGCGATAGCTCGACCTATGGCGAACTGCGCGTGACCAAGGCCGGGGTCGAGGATCCGCTGGTCCTGCTGCGCGGGGTCGCGATCTATCCCGAGATCGGCAAGCGCGACATCCGCATCGCTCTCACCCCCGAACAGGCCGCGGCGATCAAGGGCGATGTGCGCGTCGAATACCGCGATATGCCCGAAGCGGGCGGCGGGCTCATCACCGCGCTCGACACGCGGATCGACTGAGCGGGCCGCAAGCAGCGGGCCTTAGCCACCTCACCCCAGAGCCATGGTTTCCCTTCGCCCCTCCTTTTCCGGCGCCGTCGCAGGTCTTGCGGCGGCGTTCGGCGTGTGGGCCAGCCCCGCGCCGGCGCTGGCGCAGGATGGCGACGGGCGGGATGTGACCTGGCAGGCGAACGAGGACGACTTCCTGTTCCTCCAGCCCGTGATCGGCAAATACAAGCTCACGCTCGACGTGCGCGGATACCGGACCGACCGCGGCGTGTGCCTGGACCTTGCCGACGTGATCCAGTCGCTCGACCTGCCCATCCGCATCGACAAGAAGTCGCGCCGCGCAACTGGCTGGCTGTTTGCGGAGGACCGGACCTTCACTCTCGACCGCGACACGAATACGGTACAAAACGTGAACGTGGGAGGGCGCGCGCCGATCTCGGGCGACATCTACGACACGCCTGAGGGCTGGTGCGTCGATACCAAGGCCCTGTCACGCTGGTTCGGGATCACCTTCACCCCGGATCTCTACAATTCCATCGTCCGGCTCGAAACCGACCGCGACTTGCCGTTCATGCAGGCGATCGAGCGGCGAAGTCGCGCAGCGCGACTTGAGCGCCGGTCGAAGCAGACCTTCGATTTGTCCAAGTTCCCGACCGCCGACATGGAATACAAGCCGTGGCGCACACCGTCGGTCGACATTGTCGCCCAGGGCGAGGTCACGAGCGGCGAGGCGGGGCGCGAGCCGACCGGGGGCCGGGTCGAACTCTACGCCGCGGGAGAGGCGCTGGGGGCGAGCTATTTCGCCCGCTTCGCGACCGACCAGCAGCTCAATCCGCAGACCGTGCGCCTGCGGGCCTATCGCAATGATCCCGAGGGCGGGTTGCTCGGCCCGCTGCAGGCGACGCAGGTCGCGGTGGGAGATGTCGAGACGATCGCGGGCCGCCTCACCGGGCAGACCCAGGTCGGGCGCGGGGCGTTCGTCTCGAACCGCCCGCTCGGCCAGACCAATCGCTTTTCCGCAACGACCCTGCGCGGGACGCTCCCCGCCGGGTGGGATGCGGAGCTTTATCGCAACGGCCAGCTGATCGCCTTCCAGGATGATCGCGGCGATGGGCGCTATGAATTCGTCGAAATCGAGCTGTTCTATGGCCGCAACGATCTCGAAGTGGTCCTCTACGGGCCGCAGGGACAGATCCGGCGCGAAAAGACCAGCGTGCCGGTCGGCTTCAACCAGATCGAGCCGGGGCAGACCTATTACTGGGCGGGCGTGTTGCAAACGCAGCGCGATCTCATCCAGCTCAACCGGCAGAATGTCTTCCTGCCGCAGAAATGGCGCTGGGGGGTCGGAGTCGAACGCGGACTCGACCAGAGGACGAGCGTGTCGCTCGGGATGCAAAGCCTGTTCTTCCAGGGCGCCCGCCGCACCTATGCTGAGGGCGCGCTGGTGCGCACGCTCGGTGCGATGCAGGTCGAACTGATCGGCGCGCATGAATTCGGCGCCGGCGCGGTTGCCGAGGCGAATGCGCTCGGCCGGGTGGGCGGCATCAATTTCGGGGTCAACGGGCTCGTGTCCTTCGGAAGCTTCACGAGCGAATTCGCCGCGAACGACCTCGACTGGCGCACCGGGTTCACTTTCGACACCTCGCTCGCCTTGGGCAAGGCATCGATCCCGATCCAGGGCGACTTGCAATATTCGCAACTAAGGGACGGCGCGCAGCTGACCGAGGCGATGTTGACCACCTCGGTCACGGCCGGGAGAGTCGCGCTCTCTGCGCAGCTCAGTCGGCAGGACCGAACCGCCGGCGTGCTCGCCCCCGCGCGGACCGACACGCGATTGCGCCTGCTCGCCAACACGCGGTTGGGCCGCTTCCGGTTGCGCGGCAACGCGATCTGGGCTTTCGAGGGGCCGCGCACCGGGCTCGAGCGGGCCAATGTGCGCGTCGATGCCAATATCGACGAGCGCTCGGATATGCAGGCGCAGGTGGAATATCTCGGCCAGTCGGACGAATTCCGCTTCACCGGAGCCTATACGCGCCGCTTCGACAAGCTGCTCCTGCGCGGCGATGCCTTCGTCACTTCGCGCGGAGGGGTGGGGGCCGGAGTGCAGGTCGCCTTCAGCCTCGGCCCGGACCCGGTCAAGGGCGGGGTCCGCGTCTCGCAGGCCAAGCTCGCCCGCAACGGCCAAGCCGATGTCACCGTCTTTCGCGACGACGACGGAAACGGTCGGCGCGATCCGGGCGAGCCGGTGCTCAAGGACGTGCTGGTCGAAGCCGGGTAGCGCAGCACCGATGCTTTCACCGGAGAAAACGGCCGCGCGATCGTCGACGAGTTGCGCCCCTTCCGCCCGGTGCTGGTCGGGGTGGATGAAAGCACGCTGGGCGATCCCTTCCTCGCGCCCGCGGTCAAGGGCATCGTCGTCACTCCGCGCCCCGGCGTGATGGCGAAGATCGACATCCCGATTTCCCCCAGCGGCGAGGTCGAGGGAACCCTGCTGAGCGTTTCGGGGACCGAGCAGCCGGGCGTAGCCCTCGAACTGGTCGACGAACGCGGGAACGTGGTCGCGGAGACGGTCAGCGAATTCGACGGCTTCTTCCTGTTCCAGCGCGTGCCCTATGGCCGCTACAGCCTGCGCGTCGCCGACGAGGCGGCGAGGAAGCTCGAGGTGGTCCAGGCGCTCCCAGGGCCGCGCGGCGCGGCGGGCTTCACGATCCGGCAGGGCGAGGACATCGTGCGGATCGGCCCGATCAAGCTGCGCAGCACCGACACACCGCCGCCTCCAAAAGCCGACCAGGTCGCGGCGCGCGGCCCGGCTTCCGTTTCGCCGGAATAGGCGTCAGTCGCCCTTGATCATTTTCGGCGAGGGCTGCGGCCGGGGAACCGGGCGCGGCGCGGGGGCCGGGGCAGGCGCGGGGATCGAGCGCGCCGCCGGGACCGTTTCCTCGCGCACCGTTTCGCGCACGATCACGCGCTGCGGCTGTTCGTAGCGGACCGGGACCATCACCATCTGCGGCGGCGGGGCATAGGAATAGCTCGGCGCGTAGCCATAGCCGTAGCCCGGATAGGCATAGCCATAGGCCGGAGCGGGGGCCGGGGCCTGCGCCGGGGAGGACGGGATGCTGCGCGAGGCGATCCGCGCCGGCTGGCCCGCGGGATAGCCGTATTGCGAGATGTAGCTGTCGAGCGCCGCCTCGCAATCATAGCGGTCGTTCTTCTTCCCCCCGCCGATCAGGTTGCCGAGCAGCAGGCCGGCCAGCCCGCCCGTACCGGCCCCGATCAGCGTGCCGGCGAGCCGTTCGCCGTCCGCGACGCGGTTGCCGATGATCCCCCCGGTGATCGCGCCGAGCAGCGCGCCGATGATGCCGCCCTTCTCGCGCTCGTCCCGGCCCGAGGTGCGGCGCTCGCATTCTTCGATCCAGCGCTCGCGCTCGAACACGACCGGGGCCGGGCCATAGGGCTGGTAGCCGGGTGAGGGCGGCGCGCCTGCCTGCCGGGCGTAGGCTTGTCCTGTATACCCCTCGTAGCCCTCGGGGTAGGCGGGTGCCTGGGCCTCGATCCGGCGGGTGCGGGTGATCACCTCGACCCCGTCCGGGCCTTCGGTCACGTCCTCGCTCACGATCGGGCCGGTGCGATATTCGGGCGGGAGCTGGCTAACCTCTTCGGCGCTCATCGGGGCGTCCTGCGCCGCGGCGGCGGTGCCGAGCGCGAGCAGCGGAAGCCCGGCGAGCGCAAGGGTGGAACGGACGAGACGGCGAGTGGCAGGCATGGCGAATTCCCCCGCAGGCTGCGCCGACCCGCGTGGCGCGCGACTCGCGCCCGGTCAGGTCGGCCGAATGGTTAGGAGAAAGTTACCACCGCCACGCTCCCACGCCCAAGCGCCCCGCGCCGCGCTGTCTCGTTTCGGGGCGTTCGCGCGGGGATGCGCTAATCGTCAGATCCGGTCGGCGAGCAGGTCCGCGAGTGCCTCGACCCCGCGCGCGTCGGCCTCGGCGAAGCGCGCAGGCGAGGGGCTGTCGAGGTCGATCACCGCGACGACTGTGCCATCGCGCTTCACCGGCACGACCAGTTCCGAACGGCTCGCCGCGTCGCAGGCGATATGGCCGGGGAAGGCGTGGACGTCCTCGACCCGCTGCGTTTCGCCCGAAGCCGCCGCCGCGCCGCACACGCCCTGGCCGAAGGGGATGCGGATGCAGGCCGGCCGCCCCACGAATGGGCCGAGCACCAGTTCCTCGCCGCCGGACTTGGCGGGCGCGACGCGGTAGAACCCAGCCCAGTTGAGATCGGGCAGGAATTCCCACAGGAGCGCCGCGACATTCGCCATGTTGGCGACACCGTCGGGCTCGCCCTCGGTCAGAGCGGCGGCGGCCTCGACAAGCTGGCGGTGGAGTTCTGCGGGCGCGAGGCTTTCATCGGGTCGGAAATCGAACATGGGAATGCTCCATAAGGCCAAGCGCCATTGCGGCAAGCCGCGCCGCGCACTAATCGCTGGCGACATGGCTATTCTTCGCAAGATCGCAATCGCGCTGCTGGTGATCGTCCTCGTCGTCGGCATCGCGCTCTGGTTCCTCACCCGCGGCGACACCGCCGACCTGCCGGTGGAGGAGGTCGCCGGGACCGACCCCGTATTGCAGGAGCCCGATGCCGAGGCTTTCCCGACGGTCCAGATCGCCGATCCGGTCGGCTGGGAAGAGGGCGAGAAGCCGACCACCGCCGAGGGGCTGGTGGTGGGCCGCTTCGCCGAGGGGCTCGACCATCCGCGCGTGCTCTATGCGCTGCCGAACGGCGACATTCTCGTCACGCTCACCCGCGCGCCGGCCAAGGAAGACGATGGCGAGGGCGGGATCATGGCGACGATCGAGGGATGGGTCGCCTCCTACCTTTTCTCCAAGGCCGGCTCCGCCGGGACTTCGCCCAACCAGATCGTGCTGCTGCGCGATGCCGACGGGGACGGGGTGGCCGAGATCCGCAAGGTGATCCGCGAGGCCGACCTCGATTCGCCCTCGGGCCTGAGCTGGAAGGACGGAACGCTCTACGTCGCCAATCACGACGCGGTGCTCGCCTTCGATTACGAGCTGGGCGCCGATGCGGTGACCGGGGAGCCGCGCAAGCTGATGGACCTGCCCGCGGGGGGCAACCACTGGATGCGGAACATGGAACTCTCCCCCGACGGAGAGGAGCTTTACGTCGCGGTCGGTTCGGCCAGCAATATCGGCGAGCGCGGGATGGAAGCCGAGGCCGGCCGGGCGATGATCTGGCGCTACGACCTGACCGAAAACCGCCAGGCGCAGTTCGCCGCCGGGCTGCGCAATGCCAACGGACTCGATTTCAGCCCGTGGACGGGCGAATTGTGGACCACGGTGAACGAGCGCGATATGCTCGGATCGGACCTCGTGCCCGACTACCTCACCAATGTCCCGATCGGCGCGCAGTACGGCTGGCCGTGGCTCTACTACAAGGACAATATCGACCGCCGGGTCGAAGCGCCGATGCCGCAATACCTGATGGAATACACCCGCAATCCCGAATACGCGCTGGGCCCGCACGTCGCCGCGCTCGGGCTGGTCTTCACCCGCGGCGGGCACCGCATGGGCGAAGCTTTCGCGCGCGGCGCCTTCATCGCGCGGCACGGGTCGTGGAACCGCAAGCCGCCCTCGGGCTATGACGTGGTCTTCGTGCCCTTCGACGATCGCGGCAACCCGGTGGGCAAGCCGAAGCCGGTGCTCGGCGGGTTCCTGCAGGGCGACGGGACGACCAATGGCCGCCCGACCTGGGTGGAGTGGGCCGAGGACGGTGCGCTGCTGGTGTCGGACGACACGGCGGGAATCATCTGGCGCACGGTCAACCCGGATACCGAGCCCGCCGCTCCGATCGAGGCGAACGAGAGCGAGCCATTGAAGCCCCGCGAGCAACTGCGCGACCCGCGCGCCGAGCGTGAGGCGCGCGCCCTGCGCGAACAGGCGGCGCAGCAGGACTAGAGCCGCTTGCCCGCGCGCCCGGCCAGTTCGGTGGCGAATTGCAGCGCGGTGCGGCCCGACCTGTTCCCGCGCGCGATGGCGAAGCCGAGCGCTTCCTCCTCGTCGAAGGCGAGTCCAGCAGGCTCGGTGTATCCGCGCAGGATCGCAAGATAGGTCTCCCGGTCCGCCGGATGGAAGGCGAGTGTCAGTCCGAACCGGTCGGCCAGCGCCAGCGCATCGTCGCGTTCGTCGCGTTCGTGGAGCGCGCCCGCCTCCGCCTCCTCGCGGCGCACAATCGCGCGGCGGTTCGAGGTCACGGCGATGCGGACATGAGGCGGGCGCGGAACCACGCCCCCGTCGAGCAGGCTGCGCAGCGCAAGCATATCCGCGCGGCCCTCTGGCCCGAAGCCGAGATCGTCGATGAACAGGAGGAAAGCGCGGTCCTCGCCGGCGAGCGCTTCGATCAGCGCGGGAAATCCCGAAAGCGAACCGGGTGCGAGCTGGACCAGCGCGATGCGGCCCGGCCTATCCTCTTCCAGCGCCGCAATTGAGGCGCGCACCAGCGCAGACTTACCCATGCCGCGCGCGCCCCACAGGAGCACGTCGTGCGCCGCCGCTCCCTGAGCCAGCCGGGTTAGGTTGTCCATCAGCGCGCGCTTCTGATCGTCCACCCCGCGCAAGCTATCGAGCGGCAGCGCGTCGATCCGAGCGACCGGATGTGCCGCGCTCCCGTCCCAGCGATAGGCCGGCGCGCTGCGCCAATCGGTGGGGCGCGGCGCGGGCGGGGCGATGCGCTCGAGCGCCGCGGCGATCCGTTCGAGCAGCGCGCGGCTCTCGTCCACCGGATCAGCCCGCGAGCTTTTCCGTGGGCAGCGCGTAGAGCAGGTCCGCCCCGCCGATCGCGCCCGCCTTCAGCCCGCTCGCTTCGCCCACGATCCGGTCGAGGAAGAAGCGCACGGTGACGGGCTTCGTTTCCGCCAGTGCCGGGGCGCTGCCTTCGGCGACCGCGGCGAGCTGCTTCGTCAGCTGCCACCCGGCGACCGCGACGGCGGCCATGGTGCAGAAGGGGACGCTTCCCGCGAGCCTGTCATCGAGGCTTGCCTCGTCCCGCATCCAGCGCGCGACGTTTGCGCAGTCGGTGGCGAGCGCGGCCAGCGCCGGTTCGTCCGCCGCATCGCGCGCGATTTCCTCGAACAGCGCGATCATCGGCTCGCCGCCTTCGAGGCCGAGCTTGCGGGTGACGAGGTCGGCCGCCTGGATGCCGTTCGTGCCTTCGTAGATCGGGGCGATCTTCGAATCGCGCCAGTGCTGCGCCGCGCCGGTTTCCTCGACGAAGCCCATGCCGCCGTGGACCTGGATGCCGATCCCGGCGACTTCGACCCCGACATCGGTCCCCCACGCCTTGACCATGGGCACGAGGATGTCGGCGCGCGCCTTGGCCGCCGCGTCTCCGAGATTGCCCCGGTCGACCTGCCCCGCGCAGTAATAGAGCAGGGCGCGCACGGCTTCGGTGAGCGATTTCATCCGCAGGATCATGCGGCGCACGTCGGGATGCTCGATGATCGCCACCGGCGTCTTGTCGGGCGAGCCCGCGCGCGCCGACTGAACGCGGTCCATCGCGTAATGGATCGCCTGCTGGGTCGCGCGCTCGGCGATCTGCGTGCCCTGGTTGCCGACATTGATCCGCGCGTTGTTCATCATCGTGAACATCGCGGCGAGACCGCGGTTCTCCTGCCCGACGAGTTCGCCGATGCATTCGCCGTTGTCGCCGTAGCTCATCACGCAGGTGGGCGAGGCGTTGATGCCGAGCTTGTGTTCGAGGCTGACGCAGCGCAGGTCGTTGCGCGGACCGAGCGAACCGTCATCGTTGACGTGATACTTCGGCACGAGGAACATCGACACCCCGCGCGAGCCTTCGGGCGCGCCGGGCAGGCGGGCGAGGACGAGGTGGATGATGTTCTCGGCGAGGTCATGCTCGCCCCAGGTGATGTAGATCTTCTGGCCGGTGATCTTGTACTTGCCCGCGTGGGGGCCGTCCGTAATCGGCTCGGCGGTGGAACGCAGCGCGCCCACGTCGGAGCCGGCGGCGGGCTCGGTCAGGTTCATCGTACCCGACCATTTCCCGCTGACGAGGTCGGGGAGGTATTTCGCTTGCTGGTCCTTCGACCCGTGGTGTTCGAGCGCGTCGATCGCGCCGACCGACAGCATCGGCAGGAGGTTGAACGCCATGTTGGCCGCGCCGAGATTCTCCAGCACGTTGCAGGCGAGCGTGAAGGGCAGGCCCTGGCCGCCGAACTCGGCGGGCGAGGCGATGGCGTTCCAGCCCTGCTCGACATAGGCGTCGTAGGCTTCCTTGAACCCGTCGGGCAGGCGGACCACGCCGTTCTCGAGCTTCGCCCCTTCGAGGTCGCCCACGCGGTTGAGCGGCGCGAATTCCCCCGCGGCGAACTGGCCGACGCCTTCGACGATGGCCTCGACGAGGTCGGGTTCGGCATGGGCGAAACGCTCGGTCCCTTGCAATTCCCCGATCCCGGCATTGACGCGAATGGCAAGCAGCTGGTCCTGGGTCGGCGGGGTAAAGGGTGTCACGGCGAAATGCGTCCTTGGCTTGGGGGAGAGGGAGGTGTCGGAAAAGCGCCCTTGGCAGGCGGTCGCAACGAATATAGCGCCCATGCGATGAGCGACAAGGACGCAAGCGCGGTGGTTCTCGCCGATGAGGAAGGCATCGCCCGCGCCGCGAAGGTGCTGGCGGCGGGCGGGCTTGTCGCGGTTCCGACCGAGACGGTCTACGGGCTCGCCGCGCGGGCGGACGACGATGCGGCGGTCGCGCGCATCTATGCCGCGAAAGGGCGTCCCGGCTTCAACCCTCTGATCGTCCATGTCCGCGATGCGGAGCAGGCGGCGCGCTATGGCGACTTTTCGGGCCCGGTGCTGCAGGACATCGCAGGGGCGCGCTGGCCCGGACCGCTGACGCTGGTGGTCGAGCGGCGCCAGGATGCAGGGCTGGCCGAGGCCGTGACGGCAGGGCTTCCCACCGTCGCCCTGCGCGCCCCGGCGCATCCGGTGATGCGGCGGCTGCTGGAGATGGTCGATTTCCCGCTCGCCGCGCCTTCGGCCAACCGTTCGGGCTTCATCAGCCCGACCAGCCCGGAACACGTCCTCGCTTCGCTCGACGGACGGGTCGACCTCGTGCTGGACGCGGGACCGACCGAGGCGGGTGTGGAATCGACCATCCTGCGGATCGGCCCCGGCGACGAATGGCACGAATTGCGTCCCGGCCCGGTCGATGTCGCGGCGCTTTATCGACATTACCATGATCGTGAGATGCCGGGCGCACCCGCAGCCGAGGGGATCACCGCCCCCGGCCAGCTTGCGAGCCACTACGCGCCGGGCAAGCCGGTGCGGCTGGAGGCCAGCGAAGTTGCGCCAGACGAATTCCTGATCGGCTTCGGCGCGGTTGCGGGCGACTGCACGCTGTCGGCGGCCGGTGACGTCAATGAAGCGGCGACGCGGCTCTATGCCTGCCTGCACGAAGCCGCGCGCTCGGACCGGCCCCGCATCGCGGTCGCCCCCGTCCCGGATGAGGGCGTGGGCCGGGCGATCAACGATCGCCTGCGCCGGGCCGCGACGCCTCCGGACTAATCCTCGGGCGGCGGGGCGGAGGGCAGGCGCGCGCGCAGCTTTTCCATCTCGGCCCAGGTGGCGCGCGCGTCGGCGCAGGCATCCTCGTCCTCGTCGCGGCAGTCGGCGATTTCCTTGCCATAGCGCCGCTCGAGCTTGCCGAGGCGTTCCTCGCGTTCGCGCAGTTCGCGGCCGCGTTTCTCGTCGCGTTCGGAATCGCTGGTCGTGGCGAGGTCGACCACCTCGCCCGCGGCGCGCACCGGCAGCGTCACGACATCGACCGCCGCGCGGGCGAGACAGCCGGACAGGAGGGGGAGGGCGGCCAGCACCGCCAATGCGAAAGGAGCGCGCATGGCCGCACCATGCGCGCTCCGATGATTCGTGCAAGCCTGCTGCGGCAGGCGGATCAGCCTTCCGGCGCTTCGATCACGGCGTCGGCGGGCTCGGTATCGGCAGCGGGCGCGCAGGTCAGCTTGCCCGAGCCGACCGCGTTGACCTCGCACTTGGCCCGGCCCGTCACCCGCACGTCGCCCGATCCGGCGATGTCCGCCTGGACCGTGCCGTCGGAGGCGAAGGCGACATCGCCCGCCCCGCCGATCGTGATTTCGGCTTCGTCCACCTTGAGCCCGGCAAGGTCGACATCGCCCGATCCGCCGATGCTCACCTCGAGCTTCGTCGCCGTGCCCGCGCCCTTGACCGAGCCGCTGCCGCCGATGGTTACTTCGAGACTGTCGGCGGCGATCCGCTCGATTTCGATGTCGCCCGATCCGCCGATGGTGATCTCGGCATCCTTCGCAAGCGTCGGCGCGAGGACCGTGCCGCTGCCCGCGATCACGATCTCGCCGGGCGGCGGCATGGTGACATTGACCGTGACTGCGCTGCCCGATCCCCAGCTCCCTTCCTCGCGGGTGATGCCGAGCGTTTCCTCGTCGAGGCTGAAGCGCAGCTTGTCGGTCTCCGCCGGATCGCCGTCTACCGTGATGGCGAGCGTGTCGCCTTCGGTCAGCACGACCCGGTCGCCGCTGGCCAGGACGAGTTCGGTCGGGGCCGGTCCGCTCATGTCCAGTTCGGCGAGCGGCACGCCGTCCATCCCGTTCACCTTGAAGTCCATGTTGCACCCGCCGAGCGCCGTGCCCAGCGCGAGCGCCGCGACGGGCGCCATGCGTTTGATGAACCGTTCGATCATTGCTTCCCTCCAGATGCCGTCTGTGTATTGGTGGTGTAATACACCAGAATGGCGCGCGCAAGTCCGATCGGCCGATCCGATTCAGGAAGGCGCAACGAAAAGGGCCGCCCCTTGCGGAGCGGCCCCTTCGTGCCTCGAGCGGTGGGAAATCAGCTTTCCTCGGTGCTCTCGTAATATTGCGGCGCGTGTTCGCGCAGCACGTTCAGGATCTTCTCGAGCGCGGTCGGCTCGTCGGTTTCCTCCATCGCGGCGAGTTCGCGCGCGAGGCGGCTCGACGCCGCTTCGAAGATCTGGCGTTCGGAATAGGACTGTTCCGGCTGGTCTTCCGGGCGGAACAGGTCGCGGGTCACTTCGGCGATCGACACGAGGTCGCCCGAATTGATCTTGGCCTCGTATTCCTGGGCGCGGCGCGACCACATGGTGCGCTTGACCTTGGGCTTGCCCTTGAGGGTTTCCATCGCCTCTTTCAGCGTCTTGTCCGAGGACAGCTTGCGCATCCCGATGGATTCGACCTTGTTCACGGGCACGCGCAGGGTCATGCGCTCCTTCTCGAAACGCAGCACGTAAAGCTCGAGCTGCATCCCGGCGATTTCCTCGCTCTGCAGTTCGATCACACGGCCGACACCGTGCTTGGGATAAACGACGTAATCTCCGACCGTGAAGGCAGGCGCATTGCTAGCCATGCGAGTTCCTTTCTTTCAGCCACCGGCAACCGGCGCGAAACGGGCGAATGATTCCTCTCGGTGCAATGCCTGGGGGAGGCTGGCACCGGGCCGCATTCAACCGAAGCTGTGTTGCTGGTAAGTGGCCTGTTCCTGTTTTTTGGCGCCGCCACCGGGACCGACCGGTGGGGTTGGACCATTCTATAACATATCCGCAACAAAATTGCGAGTCCCGATACCTTACGATTCCTATCGCGCGCGTCTGAGGCGTTTCAGGGTGTCTTGCGTGACCCGGGGCCGGAAGGCGCGCTCGCTTGCGCGACGAAGGCCCCGATGAGCAGCAGCAGCGCGCTGATGAAGAGCCAGGTCAGGAACACGACGACCGCGCCGAGCGAACCATAGGTCGCGTTGTAATTGCCGAAATTGGAAACGTAGAAGCCGAAGAGAGCGCTTGCGACCATCCACCCGAGTGCGAACAGCACCGCCCCGCGCAGGGCGGCGGCGTAGGGCACGCTTCTGCGGGTGTTGGGGACGATGCGGTAGGCGAGCACCGCCCCGCCGATCCCGACAAGCCCGACCAGCCCGAAGGTGGCGAAGCGTCCGGCGGAATCGGCCAGGAACACGGACACCACCGTGGTCGCCCCTGCGACCATGCCGAAAGCGACGATCGCGCCCAGCGTGATTGCCAGCGCGAGCAGGTTCGCCCGGATCAGCCCGCGCTTCTCCTTCGCCCGGAAAGCGACATCGAATGCTGTGATCACCGCTCCCGCCGCGAGCCGTGACCCGAACAGGGCCAGCCCCAGCGCAACGAGGAAGCCGAGGCCCGATGTCCCCCCGCGTCGTTCGGTGGCGCTTTCGAGCTGGTCGGTGACGAGGTCGGCGGAGGACGCGGGCAATTCCTCGGCCAGCGTGGCGGCGTGACCCGCGACCGTCTCGGGTTCGGCGATCAGGCCATAGGCGAGCACGATCGCGCCCAGCAGCGGGACGAAGGAGAGGAAGGCGTAATAGGCGATCCCCGCCGCGAGCAGCGGCGCGTTCTCCTCGTTGGAGCGGGCGTAGCCGGACTTGAGCGATGCGATGAAGGAGCCCATGCCCCTTTCAATCGCGACCTCGCCGGAGCGTTCCGGGCGGGTGCGACCGGCGAACCGGGCTCAGCCGTTCGGAATCAATCGCCCTCGCCGGGCTCCGCGCTGAAATATTTCTCGAACTTGCCCTCTTCGCCCTTGTGGTCGTCGGCATCCTCGGGCGGTTCCTTCTGGCTCGTGATGTTCGGCCATTCGGCGGAATATTTCGTGTTCAGCTCAAGCCACTTTTCCAGCCCGTCCTCGGTATCGGGCAGGATCGCCTCGGCCGGGCATTCCGGCTCGCACACGCCGCAGTCGATGCATTCGCTGGGATTGATCACCAGCATATTCTCGCCTTCGTAGAAGCAATCGACCGGGCAGACTTCGACGCAGTCGGTGTACTTGCACTTGATGCAATCTTCGGTGACGACGTAGGTCATTGAGGAGCTTTCATATCATTCGATGGCGTTTGGTCCGGAGCTATGGCGATTTCACCGTGAGGGTCAAGCTCACGATAATGACACTTGGCGAGCGCGGGCGAGGCGCGCCGGTCGGGCAGCGACAGCACTTCGACCACCCGCACCTCTCCCCCCACCGGGAGTGTCAGGACATCGCCGATAGCGACATTTTCCGACACGCGCCGCACACGATTCCTGTTGCGGCGTAAAGCGCGCGTTTCGATCAGCGCGCGGGCGGCGGAGCGGGTGCGGGCGAAGCGCAGGTAGACGAGCAGCCGATCGAGCCGCATCGTCGCATCCGCGTCCGCGTCCATGCGCGCGCCGCCTTATCCCTGCGCGCGGGTCACTTGCCCGCCTTGCCGGAAAGGAGGTCGGCGAGCCCGTCGAAAGCGCCGCCGGCGCGCGCGGGCCCGGTGTCTTGCCTCGCGGGGCGCGGCTTGCGGTCGCGCGGTGCCGGACCCTTGCGCGGCGGCCGCTTGCCCTCCTTGCGGGGCTCGTCGCGGCGCTCGGGCCGTCCGCCTTCGCGGCTCCGCTTCGCCTCTCCGGCGCGCCTCGGGCGCCATGTCCAGCTGTCGGGAGCGGGCGGGCCGAAGGCGCCTTCGGCAAGGTCGCGCGCGCGATGGTAGCGGAATCCTGCGCTGCCGAGCAGGCGGCGGGCGTTGTCCTCTTCCAGCCCGATCGAGACGGGCAGGGCGAGGTCGAGCCGGAAGCGAGCGCCTGTCCGGGCCTTTCGCGGTTCGGGCGCATCGCCTTTCGCCACCCGCTCGTTCGCCTTGCTGCGCGCATCGAAGGCGGCGCGCAGGATCTTCTCGGCGAGGTCAACGCGGATCACTTGGCTGCCCGCCGGGCGGTATCCGGCGGGCAGGCGCTTCGCCTCGCCGAGCACCGGGAGCATGGCGGGCTCGAGCGGCCTGCGGTCGAGCCCGAGCGCATGGAGCAATTGACGCGGCGCGGGCTTCAAAAGGTCGCGCGCGAAGATATCGAGCGCGCCGAAAGTCACGCCGAGCTTCCTCAGGAAGGGCCGCATCTCCTTGGGCAGGTGTTCGAGCCCGGCCTTTTCGCGGCTGACGACGCCGCCCGCCTCGATCAGCGTGATGAGCAGGGCGCGCGCCTCGGACCCGGCGGCGGGGTCGCGCGCGGCCTCGGCCAGCTTGCGCAGGGGCGCGAGCGGCTCGAGCCGCGCGGCCAGCCATGCCGAAAGGCCCGCTTCCAGCTTCGCGCGCGCCGCATCGGGCAGCATCGTCACCTCGCGCGCGAAATCGAGCCGCGCCTCGCCGAAATCGGCCGGCATGACGATGGTCGCAAGCGCGCGCCCGTGCCAGCGGATCGCACCTTTCGCGATCTCGAGCTCGTCCAGCTTTTCGCCGAGCAGGTTCTCCGCGCGCTGAGTCAGGATCGCCGGCAGCGCGCGTTCGCCCGCGGCGAGCAGCATCTTGCGGTCGGCCAGTGTCGCGTCGGGATCGACCGAAAAGCGGAATCCCTCGAGCCGCCCGATCGGCTCGCCCTCGACCGTCACGCGCCCGTCGGGCTCCAGCGTGACGGGCAGGGCGCTCGCATCCTGTCCCAGCGATTTCATCAAGATCGTCGTCCTCCGGTTGACGAAGCGTTCGGTCAGCCGCGCGTGGAGCGCGTCCGAAAGCTTCGCCTCGACGGCCCGCGCGCGGGCCGCCATCTCGTCGCGGGCGAGCACCCAGTCGGGCCGTTGGCAGATATAGGCCCAGGAGCGAATCGCCGCGATGCGTCCCTGCAGCGTGTCGATGTCGCCCTGCACACGGTCAAGTTCGGCAATGCGCGCAGCGACGAAATCCGCGCCGAGATAGCCTTCGCGCAAGTCGTCCCACAGCCGCGCGACGAAGCGGGCGTGGGTGTCGACCCCGACCGAGCGGAAATCGGGCAGCGAGCAGGCTTCCCAGAACCGCCGAACCGAGCCCGTCCCGCGGACGCTGTCGGCGATGGGTTCTTCGGCAAGGCGCTTGAGCACGGCGAGGTCGATCGCCTGCGGAGCGGGTTTCAGCGCTTCGTCCTGCGGCTTCGATTCGAGATCTGCGATGAGCGTTGCGAGGTTGTCGAAGCGCGGTTCTGCCTCGCGCCAGAAAAGGTGGGTGAGCGGAGCGAAGCGGTGCTCCTCGATCGCGTAGATCTCCTCCTCGGTGAATTCGAGCGGCGCGCCGGACCGGCTGCCGCCGCCGGTCAGCGTGCCGAAGCTGCCGTCGCGCTGGTGCCGCCCGGCGCGCCCGGCGATCTGGGCCATTTCGGCGGGCGTGAGCCGCCGCTTGCGCCGCCCGTCGAACTTGGTGAGTGCCGCGAAGGCGACGTGGTCGAGATCGAGATTGAGCCCCATTCCGATCGCGTCGGTCGCGACGATGTAATCGACCTCGCCGTTCTGGAAGAGCTCGACCTGGCGGTTGCGCGTTTCCGGGCTGAGCGCACCCATCACCACCGCTGCGCCGCCGCGAAAGCGCCTCAGCGCCTCGGCCATGGCGTAGACCTGCTCGACCGAGAAGGCGACCACGGCGGAGCGCGGCGGCAGGCGCGAAAGCTTGTCCGAGCCCGAATGCGTGAGGGTGGAAAAGCGCGGCCTTTCAATGAGTTCAGCGCGCGGTATGAGCTGGCGCACCAGCGGTTCGAGCGTGGCCGAGCCCAGGATCATCGTCTCGTCCCGCCCGCGCGCGTTCAGCAGTCGGTCGGTGAAGATGTGCCCGCGTTCGGGGTCCGCGCCCAATTGCGCCTCGTCCACCGCGACGAAGGAATGTCCCCCGCCGACGCGGTCCATCGCTTCGGCGGTGCACAGGAAATAGCGCGCGCCCGGCGGCTCGATCCGTTCCTCGCCGGTGATCAGCGCAACCGCGTCGTCGCCCTTGATCGCGCGGACCCGGTCGTAGACCTCGCGCGCGAGCAGGCGCAGCGGAAAGCCCATCATGCCCGAGGAATGGCCGCACATCCGCTCGATCGCCAGATGGGTCTTGCCGGTGTTGGTCGGGCCGAGCACGGCGCGCACCTGTCCGCCGCTTTCGCCCGCGCGGCTCCGGTCGGATGCGGTTGCGGGAAAGGTCACGCCGAGCCTTGTGTCAGGCTTGGCGCGGGCGGGCAAGTTCCCCCGGGACAGGTCCGCGCCCCGGTGAGCCTCAACTGGCCGCAGCCAAGACTCGCCCGGTCGCTGGTTAACGCACCATTTACTTTCATGGGGCAGGAAAGCCCGCCAATTGGGGAGAGTGCGGTAGGAGTGCCGCAGGGACCGCCTCCCGATTCGTAACCGGAGCGGATACTTGGATCACGCACTCGCCATAGTAAGAGAGGATCGGGACGCGCGCGACTGGCCAGGGGACAATGGTGCCGTGGAAGCGAGCACAGACCTACCCGATTCGCATAATGTCGCGGCTTACCTGCGAAAGGGCAAGGCGCTCGTCCCGCCGAGCTCGCAGCAGAAGGTGAAACGCCAGGTCGTCACCCGCGTGCGCGGCTTTTCCGATCGCTATGACGAATGGAAGCTGGCGGTCGGTCGGAGGTTCGAGCGGCTCGACCTCGCCCCGGACCTGGCCGAGAATATCGGCAGCCGCCGCTGGTTCCGCGGCCTCGGCACGATGATCGCGCTGGGCGCGGCGGCCTTTGCCTTCTGGCCCGATTTCACTCCGCTCGAAGCGCACCTGTCGATGCCCGACAGTCCGGAAATCCGCGACGAGATGCGGCGCGGGATCATCCTGCCGCTTGCCCTTGGGGCGGATAGCGGGCGACGCATGGCGCCGAGCGCGCGGGTCATTCCCCTCAAGGCCGCGCCCGAACGTCCGCAGGTCGAATTGCTCGCGACGCTCGCGCCCGGCGACAGTTTCGAGGGGATGCTGCGGCGCGCCGGCGTGGCGGGGGCGGATGTCGCGCGGGTCGCGGCGCTGGTCGAGGACGCCATGCCCTTGTCCGAATTGAAGCCGGGCACGCAGGTCGACATCGTGCTCGGCCGCCGACCCGGCCCCGGCGCGCCGCGCCCGCTCGATGCTCTCACCTTCCGCGCGCGGTTCGATCTCGAACTCGAAATCGCCCGCATGGGCGAGGACGGCGCGGGCCCGCTGGCGCTGCAGCGCAATTTCATCAGGGTCGACGACACCCCGCTGCGCGTGCGCGGGAAGGTGGGCCCGAGCCTCTACCGCTCGATGCGCGCGGCGGGCGTTCCGGCGAGCGCGGTGCAGGAATACCTGCGCGCGCTCGACAACCAGATCGACATGGACCGCGAGGTCGCCGCTTCGGATGAATTCGACATCATCCTCGCCTATCGCCGCGCCGCCACGGGCGAGCGGCAGGCGGGGCAATTGCTCTATGCCGGGATCGACCGCGGCGGGCAGCCGAAGACGCAGCTGATGCGCTGGGGCGAGGACGGGCAATTCTACGAAGCCTCGGGCGTGGGTGAGCAGCGGCGCGGGCTGGTGCAGCCCGTGCCGGGGCCGATCTCCTCGCGCTACGGCATGAGGCGTCATCCGATCCTCGGCTATCGGCGGATGCACGCGGGGCTCGATTTCCGCGCCCGCCACGGCACGCCGATCGTCGCCGTGACCGACGGGCGGGTAAGCTCGGCGGGCCGCGCGGGCGGCTGCGGCATCGCGGTGCGCATCGACCACGGCGACGGGCTTTCGACGCGCTATTGCCACATGAGCCGGATGGCGGTGAGCCGGGGCCAGCGGGTCGATCGCGGGCAGATCATCGGCTATGTCGGCTCCACCGGCCTGTCGACCGGCCCGCACCTCCATTACGAGATGTATCGCGGCGGGCGCTCGATCAATCCGGAAAGCGTTTCCTTCGTCACCCGCGCCCAGCTCACCGGCACGGAGCTGCTCGATTTCCGCCGCCGCCTGATCGAGCTGAAGGAGGTCGAGGTCGGCGCGGCGCTTGCCGATCTCGAGCCGCTGCCGGGCGAGATCGAAGAGCCCAAGCGCGAAATCGAGAAGATCGACCTCGCCCGCCGGATGAACTGACCTCCCATCCCCCGCCCCCATCCCCGGATTGCCTAGGCGCGATCTTTGCGGCAACAACGCGCGTCATGAGAGGACATTATCCCAACACCCGCCTGCGCCGCACACGGGCCACGGCGTGGAGCCGCGCGCTTCACCGCGAAACCCTCATCACCCCGGCGGACCTCATCTGGCCGCTCTTCGTCACCTCGGGCGAGGGCGTGGAGGAACCGGTCGCGAGCCTTCCCGGCGTGTCGCGCTGGTCGGTCGACCTCATCGCCAAGCGCGCGAAGGAGGCGGTGGAGCTCGGGATCCCGGTCATCGCGCTGTTTCCCAACACGCCGCCCGACCTGCGCAGCGAGCGGGGCGAGGAAGCGCACAACCCCGACAACCTGATGTGCCGCGCGATCCGCGCGATCAAGGACGCCTGCGGGGACGACATCGGCGTGCTCACCGATGTCGCGCTCGACCCCTATACCAGCCACGGGCAGGACGGCCTGCTCGACGAGGCGGGCTATGTCACCAATGACGAGACCGTCGCCATGCTGGTCGACCAGGCGATCAACCAGGCCGAGGCCGGGGCCGACATCATCGCGCCGTCGGACATGATGGACGGGCGCATCGGCGCGATCCGCCGTGCGCTCGAAATGGGCGGGCACGTCAACGTCCAGGTGATGAGCTACGCCGCCAAGTATGCGAGCGCCTTCTACGGCCCGTTCCGCGACGCGGTCGGCTCGGGCGGGCTGCTGAAAGGCGACAAGAAGACCTACCAGATGGACCCGGCCAACGGCGACGAGGCGCTGCGCGAGGTCGCGCTCGACCTTGCCGAGGGCGCGGACAGCGTGATGGTGAAGCCCGGCCTCGCCTATCTCGACATCATCTACCGCGTCCGGCAGGAATTCGGCGTGCCCGTCTTCGCCTACCAGGTGTCGGGCGAATACGCGATGATCGAGGCGGCCGAGGCGGCGGGCGCGGGCAATCGCGACGCGCTGTTGATGGAAAAGCTGGTCGCTTTCAAGCGCGCCGGATGCAGCGGGGTGCTGACCTATCACGCGCCCCACGCCGCGCGCCTTTTGAATGGGTGAGTTTCGCCGTGAGACGACCCGGCTGGTGCTGCGCGACTGGTGCGAGGCGGACTGGGACGAATTCTTCCGCCTGACCGACACGCCCGCCGTGATGCGCTGGCTCGGCGGCCCGCTCGGGGCCGAGGGGCGCAGGCTCCAGCGCGAGCGGGTGACGACCTGCCGCGCGCGCAACGGGTTCTGTTTCTGGGTGGTCGAACGGCTGGCGGACGGCGGGCATCTTGCAGGCGAAATGCTCGGCTTTTGCGGTTTGAAGCGCGCCGATGCGCCGGGCAGTTCGATCGCGGACGAATTCGAAGTCGGCTGGCGATTTCGGGAGGACAGCTGGGGCCGGGTCTATGCGAAGGAGGCGGCACTCGCCGCGCTCGACCTCGCTTTCGGGACATTCGAGGCGGACGAGGTCTTTGCGATCACCGTCCCCGACAACACGGCGAGCTGGGGCCTCATGATCCGGCTCGGCATGGAACGGCGGCCCGAGCTCGACTACGACGACACGCGCTTCACCGGCGCAATGCGGCGCCAGATCCTGTATTCGATCACCCGCGACCAATGGGAGAGCTCTGAATGAACACCACCAATCCGCACCCCGGCGCGAACATCATCCCGATCCACGGCAAGACGCCGAAGATCCACGAAACCGCCTTCATCGCGCCGGGCAGCACGATCATCGGCGACGTCGAGATCGGCGCGGGTTCGTCGATCTGGTACAATTGCGTGGTGCGGGCGGATGTCTTCACCATCCGCATCGGGGAACGCACGAATGTGCAGGACGGTAGCGTGCTCCACTGCGACCCGCCGCGCCCCGACGATCCCGAAGGCTCGCCGCTCGTCATCGGCGACGACGTGCTGATCGGGCACATGGCGATGGTCCACGGCTGCACCATCCATGACCGCGGCTTCGTCGGGCTGGGCGCGATCGCGATGAACAAGGCGGTGATCGGTTCCGACGCGATGCTGGCGGCGGGCGCGATGCTGACCGAGCGCAAGGTCATGGGCGAGCGGGAATTGTGGGCCGGCCGGCCCGCCAAGAAGCTGAAGGAGCTGTCCGATGCCGCCATCGCGGGGATGAAGGTCGGCGTCGCGCACTACGCCGAAAACGCGAAACACCACGCTGACGCAGTAAGGGCCGCGCTCGGCTGAGCGCGGCCCTCTCCGGCTTGTCATCGCCGCGGGTTTGTCCCGTTTATCCGATCAGTAGATCCAGACCCGATATTCGTAGGTCGTGGGCTGCGAGACCATCCAGTAGTCGCGGTTCTCGTCGAGGCTCACCATCGAGGCCGGGACGAGCCGGGTGTCCTCGTCGAACAGGCTGTCCTCGTCGAATTCAACCACGTAATTCGTGACCATCCCGGTTTCGGGATCGAACAGGATGTCCTCGATCTCGCGCATTTCGCCATCGGCGAACATCATGTCGCCGCCGACGATGTTGTCGACCAGCCGGTCTTCGGCTTCGGCTTTCGTCAGCGTCAGCTGTTCTTTGCGATAGGGCTCGGCATCGTCGTCGATCCTGAGGTCGAGCCCGTTGTAGGCCCCGCGTTCGATCGCGACATTGTCCCAGCGGACGAAACCGTCGTCCGACCCGTAGAACGAGGAGGGATAGGGCACGTCGTAGAGGATGTAGGCGATCCGCTCGCCGGTCTTGTCGAGCACGAGGTTACGCACGTCGCCCAACTGGCTGAAGCCGTCGGTGACATCGCCGCTCATCATGCGTTCGGCGCTAACCGTTTCGTTCATCGCGTCCTTGTAGCGGTCGTGCGCCTGCTCCATCGCGGACTGGGCCATGGCGGGCGCGGCGCCGAGCGCGGTGGTGGCGAGGCCGGCTGCGAGTATTGTCTTGAGTTTCATTGCTGGTCCTCCGTTTTTGCTTCTCGCCCAATCAATGGGAGGCCCCTTGCCGCCGTTCCGAACCCACGCCGCACCGTGCGCGAGCCGCGACGGGGCGGGAGGATAATCACAGTTTTTACAATGACTTGACCTAGGTTAGTCGCGGATCAGCGCGCGCAGGGCCTCGATCCGGTCGGCTTCGTGCACCGGCTTGTCCCAGCGGATCCGGTGGATGCGCGGGAAACGCATGGCGAGGCCCGACTTGTGCCGCTTCGAGGAATGGACGCTGTCGAACGCGACCTCGAAGACGAGGCTGCGATTGGTCTCGCGCACCGGGCCGAAGCGATTGACGGTGTTCTGCCGCACGTGGCGGTCGAGCTTTTTCAGCTCCGCATCGGTGAAGCCCGAATAGGCTTTGCCGACGGGCAGCAGGTCCGCGCCTTCGTCCGGGTCGCCGTCCCAGCAGCCGAAGGTGTAGTCCGAATAGAAGCTCGACCGCTTGCCGCTGCCCCGCTGGGCATACATCAGCACGCAGTCGATCAGCAGCGGGTCGCGCTTCCACTTGTACCACAGCCCGACCTTGCGCCCGGCGAGATAGGCGCTGTCGCGGCGTTTGAGCATGAGCCCCTCGATCGCCTCGTCGCGCGCGGTTTCGCGGATTTCTGCGAGATGTTCGAAGTCGCGCGCCTCGACCACCTGCGACAGGTCGAAGCGTTCGTCCGGCAGCCGCTCCATCAGCGCCTCGAGCCGCGTGCGCCGCTCGGTCCACGGAAGATCGCGCAGGTCGCGCCCTTCGAGCAGCAGCGCATCGTAAAGCCGCACGAAGGCGGGCGCTTCGGCGAGCAGCTTTTTCGAGACGGTCTTGCGCCCGAGCCTCTGCTGAAGCGCGTTGAAACTCGCAGCACCCCCTTCGGCCCCGCCCTGCGTCTCGCCCCGGACCAGCAATTCGCCGTCGAGCACCGCGTCCATCGGCAAGGCATCGAGCATTTCGGGGAAACTCGCGGAAATGTCGTCGCCGCTGCGCGAATAAAGGCGCGTGGCGGGCACGCCGTCCTTGGTCACCCGCACCAGCTGGACCCGGATGCCGTCCCATTTCCACTCGGCGGCGTAATCCGCGAGGTCGACGACCGTTTCCTCGAGCGGGTGGGCGAGCATGAAGGGGCGAAAGCGCGGCATATGCGCGACATCGGGCGGGTCGCCGCCTTCGGCCGCCCAGTGGAACAGCTCGGCATAGGGGGGGCTAAGCGCGTGCCAGTACTCCTCGACCTCCTCCACCGCGACGTCGAAGGCGCGCGCGAAGGCGGTCTTGGCGAGGCGCGCGGAAATGCCGATCCGCATCCCTCCGGTGGCGAGCTTGATGAGAGCGAAGCGGCCATTGACGTCGAGCCGGTCGAGCAGTCTCGGCAATTCGCGCGGGGCGCTGGCGCGGGTCAGGGAGGACAGCGTCTCGACCACGCGGCTGACGGTGAGCGTGTCGTCCGGCTCTGGCGTTGCGCCTTGCGCCTCGGGCCACATCAGGCTCGCCGTTTCCGCCGTGTCGCCGACGAAATCGCGGCTGAGCGTCCACAGCACGGGATCGACCCGCTCCTTCATCAGGTTCCGGATGGTCGAAGATTTGACCGCAGGAAAATCGAGCTCTCCCGTCAGCGCGGCGAGCGCCCAGCCGCGGTCGGGATCGGGCGTTTCGCGCAGGTAATCCGCGATAAGGTCGAGCTTGCGGTTGCGGCTGGTCGTGTAGACCAGCGTGTCGAGCAGGGTGGCGAAGGCCTTCACGCGCCCCCCTTTGCGCTTTCACACGGGCGCAATCTGTGCTGGATAGCGGGCCGGCGGCGGGCCCCTGCCGCCCCCCTCTTCACGAAGGACAATTCGCCATGAAGGTCATGCCTTTCGCCGCCCTGCTCGTCGCGCTCGCCGCGGCGCAGCCCGCTTTTGCCCAGGACTCTGCCGAAGCCACCGCGCCTGCACCCGCCGAGACCGCCGTTCACGAAGGCCATGAAGGCCATGAAGGCCACGAAGCCCACGAAATGCCCGCCGCGCTCACCGTGGATACCCCGATCGAAACGCTTATGGCGGACGAGGCCGCCGCCGCCGTGCTCGAAACGCATCTGCCCGGCGTCGGCCAGCATCCTGCCTACGACCAGTTCAAGGCGATGAGCCTTGTCCAGCTGATGCCGTGGTCGCAGGGCATGATTACCGAGGAAACCCTCGAGCAGATCACCGCCGACCTCGCCGCGCTCGAGGACACTCCGGCGGAGTGACCGGCCGCGGGCGGGGGTCCGGATGGCCTCCGCCTCAGTCATCTTCGTCCTCGCGCCCGACCAGCGCCAGCGCGCGGGCACGGCGCTGGCCGAGTTCGCACCAGCGCAGCAGCGCTTCCTCGCGCCCGTGGGTGATCCACGTTTCGGCCGGGTCGACCTCGTCGATGGTTGTGGTGAGCTCATTCCAGTCGGCATGGTCCGAAATCACCAGCGGCAGTTCGACATTGCGTTGCCGGGCGCGCTGGCGCACGCGCATCCACCCGCTCGCCATGGCGGTGATCGCTTCTGGCAAGCGGCGTGACCAGCGGTCGTTGAGGGCGGATGGCGGCGCGACGACGATGGAGCCGCGCATCTCGTCCTTCATGTGATCGCTCACAAGGCGTAGATCGCCGAGCGCCACGCCATGCTCCTCGTAGAGCCGGCACATCTTCTCCATTGCCCCGTGTAGGTAGATCGGATCTTGGTGGCCCGCCGCGCGCAACTCGGCGATCACCCGCTGCGCCTTGCCGAGCGCATAGGCGCCGACCAGCACGCAGCCGTCCGGATTACCGCGCAGCGCCGTGAGGAGCTTGCCCATCTCTTCCTCGATGGGAGGGTGGGTGAAGATGGGCAGGCCGAAAGTCGCCTCGGTGATGAAAATGTCGCAGGGGACGACTTCGAACGGGGCGCAGGTGGGGTCGGCGCGGCGCTTGTAGTCGCCCGTGATGACGACCCGCTCGCCCGCGTGTTCGAGCAGGATCTGGGCGCTGCCGAGGACATGGCCGGCGGGGACGAAGGTCGCATCGACGCCGCCGGGCAGGCGGATCGTCTCGCCATAGGCCACCGGAGTGGCTTTCGACGGCATCTCGCCCGAGCCGTCCTCTACCCCGGTGCGGTATCGCAGCGCCATGATCGCTAGGGTTTCGGGCGTGGCGATGGTCTCGTCGTGCCCGCCGCGCGCGTGGTCGGCATGGCCGTGGGTGACGAGCGCGCGGTCCACCGCGCGGCCCGGATCGACCCAGCAATCCGCGGGGACGACATGGACGCCCCACGGTTCGGGCCGGATCCAGGAGAAGGGCGCGCTCACGCCTGTGTCAAAGCGCGGGACGGGGGCCCGTTCCCTATTCCTCGCCCTTGGCGTCTTCCCGGTACTTGTCGAACCACGCGATCACGCTTGCCGTGCGCGCGGCCTGCTGGCTCGGCGTCTGCGAGAGGTTGTTATGGCTCGAATCCGGCGTGACGACGAGCGCGCTGTCGATCCCCTGCAGCTTGAGCGCGGCGTAATACTGCTCGGCCTCGCTGCGCGGCGTGCGGTAATCCTCCGCACCGACCAGCACCAGCGTCGGGGTCGTGACATTGCCGACAAGGCTGAGCGGCGAGCGCTTCCAGTAGTGCTCCGGATCCTCCCACGGCATCGCACCCAACCAGTAGCGCCCGAAATAGGGGACGGCATCGGCAGTCAGGGCGAAGCTCGTCCAGTTGATGACCGGCTTGTGCACGGCGGCGGCCTTGAAGCGATCGGTCTTGCCCACGACCCACGCGGTCAGCACCCCGCCGCCCGAACCGCCGGTGACGAAAAGCTGGTCGGGGTCGGCATAGCCCGCCGCGATGGCGGCATCGACCGCGGCCATCAGCTCGTCGAAATTGGAGATCGGGTAATTGTCCTCGATCCGGTCGGCGAAAGCCTCGCCATAGCCGGTCGAGCCGCCGGGATTGGTGAACAGCACGGCATAGTCCGCCGCGCCGTAAAGCTGGTAATCGGCAGAGAATTCAGGGCCATAGGCAGCGTAAGGCCCGCCGTGCATCTCGAGGATCATCGGAACGCGGTCGCCTTCCTCGTATCCGGGGGGCAGCATGATCCAGCTCTGGATCGGCGTGCCGTCCGGGGCGGTTACGGCGATCTCGCGGGTTTCGCCGAGCTGCTTGTCCGCCAGCTTTACCGCGTTGAGCGAGGTGAGGGTGCGCACGACCTTGCCGTTGGAGACGCCGATATCGGGCGGTGCGGTGGTGCTTGCCGTCGTGAAGGCGAGCGTGCCGCCCTCGCTCACCGACCATTCGCCACCGGTATAGGGCAGGGCGTAATAGGTGCTGCCAAGCTCGGCCGGGTAGACATCGAGCGCGTCGCCGCGCACGACCTTCGCCACGCGGTGCTTGCCCTCGTCCTCGTAGCTGACGAAGAGACCCGCATCGGTCCATTCGACGCCATCGATCCCCCGGTCGAGATCGCGCACGCGCTGGCGCTGGCCGCTGCCGTCGGTGCGCATGACGTAGAGATTGGTCTGGTCGAAGGCATTGCCCACGTCGTCGAAGCCGAGATAGGCGATGGACTTGCCGTCGGGCGAGACCTGCGGGGCGAAGTCCGGGCCGCTGCGGGTGGTGAGCTGCGTGATCGCGCCGCTGGCGAGATCGAGCGCATAGATGTCGGATTCGAGCGGCTGGAGCTCCCAGTCCTCGCGGCGGTTGGCGCTGTAATAGAGCTTCGATCCATCCGGCGCCCATTCGACCGTGCCGCCATTGTCGTATTCGCCGAAGGTCAGCTGGCGCGCATCGCCCCCGGTCGCGGCGACCAGGAAGAGCTGCATCGTGCCCGGCTTCACATAGCCCCCGCCGTCGCGGCGATAGGCCGCGCGGTCGATCACCTGCAGCGGCTTGCCCCATTCGGCGCCCTCGGGCTTGGCGGGCGGTGTGCCCAGCGTCAGGCCCTTCCCGGCGATCCGCGCAGTGAAGGCGATGCGCGTGCCGTCGGGGGACCACGCGATCGCCGCGGGCGCTTCGGGCAGGGCGGTGATGTTGGCGCTGTCGCCGCTTTCCATCCAGCGCACGTGAAGCTCCGGCCCGCCGCCGCTCATCGTCGACACATAGGCGAGGCGCGTCCCGTCGGGCGACCAGCGCGGGGAGACGTGCGATCCCGCCCCGGTGACGAGCGGGGTTTGAGCGCCTGTCGCCACGTCGATCAGCCAGATCGAGGACACCGCGCGGTCGGTCATGATGTCGTTGGTGCGCCGGACATAGGCGATTTTTCTGCCGTCCGGGCTGATCTGCGGGTCCGCCGCGACCGACAGGCCGAACAGGTCGGCGCCGGTGAATTTCGTCTCCGGCCCGGCAGGCGCGTCGTCTTTTGCGGTGTCCTGCGCGGCGAGCGGCGTGCCCGCTAGCGCGAGGCAGACGGCGGTCAGGAAAAAGCGTGTGATCATCGTCGGTCCCCGTATCTGGTGCCTTGCAGCTACGGGGACCGACCAATCACAATTCGGTCACGAATACCAGAGGCGAGCGCTCACTTCTCGGCGCCGCTGCCCGAGGCTTCGGGCTTGGGATCGGCGTCCTTCTTGGGTGGTGCCTTCTTCGCCGCGGGCTTCTTCTTGGCAGGAGCCTTGCGCTTCGTCTTGGGCGGGGCGGGGGTCAGCTCGAAGCTCGGCTTGCCGTCCTTGATGCTGACATGGACCTCGCCGCCATCGGCGAGCTTGCCGAACAGCAGTTCTTCGGCAAGCGGCTGCTTGATCCGCTCCTGGATGAGGCGGCCCATCGGGCGCGCGCCATAGAGCTTGTCATAGCCCTTGTCGGCGAGCCACGAGCGCGCGTCGCTGTCGAACTGGATGTGGACGTTCTGTTCGGCGAGCTGAAGTTCGAGCTCGAGGATGAACTTGTCCACGACCCGCGCGACGGTCGACTTGCCGAGATAGGCGAAGGGCACGATCGCATCGAGGCGGTTGCGGAATTCGGGGGTGAACATCTTCTTCACCGCCTCGTCGCCCGCGTCGGCCTTCGACACGTCGCCAAAGCCGATACCCTGCCGCGCCATGTCCGCCGCGCCCGCGTTCGTCGTCATGATGAGCACGACATTGCGGAAATCGACCGTCTTGCCGTGGTGATCGGTCAGGCGCCCGTTGTCCATCACCTGCAGCAGGATGTTGAACAGGTCAGGGTGCGCCTTTTCGATCTCGTCGAGCAGGAGGACGCAATGTGGGTTCTGGTCGACCGCGTCGGTCAGCAGGCCGCCCTGGTCGTAGCCGACATAGCCCGGAGGCGCGCCGATCAGGCGGCTGACCGAATGGCGCTCCATGTATTCGCTCATGTCGAAGCGCTTGAGTTCGATGCCCATGATCGAGGCGAGCTGGCGCGCCACCTCGGTCTTGCCGACGCCGGTGGGGCCGGAGAACAGGAAGGAGCCGATCGGCTTGTCCGGATCGCGCAGGCCGGCGCGGCTCAGCTTCATGGCCGTGGCGAGGCGCACGATCGCATCGTCCTGCCCGTAAACCACGTGCTTGAGGTCGCGTTCGAGGTTTTCGAGCGCCTTCTTGTCGTCCGCGCTGACCGATTTCGGCGGAATGCGAGCCATGGTCGCGATGACCGCCTCGATTTCCTTGCCGGTGATCTTCTTCTTGCGGCGGCTCGGCGGCACCAGCATCTGCATCGCGCCGACCTCGTCGATCACGTCGATCGCCTTGTCCGGCAGCTTGCGGTCGTTGATGTAGCGCGCCGACAGCTCGACCGCGGTCTTGAGCGCGTCGGGCGTGTACTTGACGTTGTGATGCTCCTCGAAGGCGCTGCGCAGGCCCTTGAGGATCTTGATCGTGTCCTCGATCGTCGGCTCGTTGACGTCGATCTTCTGGAACCGGCGCAGCAGGGCGCGGTCCTTTTCGAAGTGGTTGCGGAATTCCTTGTAGGTGGTCGATCCGATGCAGCGGATCGTCCCGCCCGACAGCGCGGGCTTCAAAAGGTTCGAGGCGTCCATCGCTCCGCCGCTGGTCGCGCCCGCTCCGATTACGGTGTGGATCTCGTCGATGAAGAGGATCGCGTGCGGCATCCCTTCGAGTTCGGAGACGACCTGCTTGAGCCGTTCCTCGAAATCGCCGCGATAGCGCGTGCCCGCGAGCAGCGCGCCCATGTCGAGCGAATAGATCACCGCTTCGGAGAGCACCTCGGGCACGTCACCTTCGACGATCTTGCGCGCGAGCCCTTCGGCGATGGCGGTCTTCCCGACACCGGGATCGCCGACATAAAGCGGGTTGTTCTTGGAACGGCGGCAGAGGATCTGGACCGTGCGGTCGACCTCGGGCCCGCGGCCGATCAGCGGGTCGACCTTGCCGGCTTCGGCCTTGGCGTTGAGATTGACCGTGAACTGGTCGAGCGCGGTTTCCTTCTTGTTGCCGCTTTCCTTCTGGGTTTCGGCCGCTGCCTCGCCCTCTTCGGAGCCCTGCGGCGATTTCGATTCGATCTGGCGACCGCCTTTGCCGATGCCGTGGCTGATATAGCTCACCGCATCCAGACGGCTCATGTCCTGCTGCTGGAGGAAATAGACCGCGTAGGAATCGCGCTCGGAGAACAGCGCGACCAGCACGTTGGCGCCCGTCACCGTGTCCTTGCCCGAGGACTGAACGTGCAGGATCGCGCGCTGGATCACCCGCTGGAATCCGGCGGTCGGCTGCGGGTCGCTGCCTTCGTCGGTCTTCAGGGACTGGTATTCCTGGTCGAGATACTGCTTCACCACATCGCCGAGTTCGGCAAGATCGACCCCGCAGGCGGCCATGACCTGCGCCGCGTCCTCGTCGTCGATCAGCGCGAGCAGCAGGTGTTCCAGCGTCGCGTATTCGTGACGCCGCTCTGACGCATTGCCGAGAGCGTTGTGCAGGGTTCTTTCGAGGTTCTGTGCGAAACTGGGCATGGCGGTCTCTTCTGGGGGGCGGGCGGAAACTCCGGGAGAGGGAGCGGTGGGACGGGCTCTAGCGGGCCTCTTTTCTGGTATATGGGACGGCTTTACGGTTTTGCGAATCCGGCTGCGCGATTGGCACGCAGGGGGAGGGATCGGACGCGATCATGAAGCGGGCTTGCTGAACAGGGCATTGGCGGCGGCCATGTGGTCGGCCGCCTTGTCCCGGTGCGCGCGAACGCGGGCGATCTCGGCTTCGAGCAGGGCGATGCGTTCGTCCAGTTCGGCCCGCGAATAGGGTGCGAGATCCTCAGCGCCGAGGCGACTCGCGGCGTCTCCCTTGGGCCGGGGGCGGTCTTCGTCATCCATTGGAGCGGAGCATCGCAAGCAAGACCGCTTGCTGTCAATGGACACGAAAGCTATTCGCGTTGCCGCTTACGCAACAGGGGCAGGCGCAATGGGCATGGGGCAAGGGGCAGGAATACCGGAGCGGATGAAGGCGATCGGGTTCGCCGAGCCTGGCGGGCCGGATGTGCTCGCGCCCGGCGAGACGGAAACGCCGCGCCCCGGACCCTGCGACGTGCTGATCCGGGTCGC
Source organism: Erythrobacter sp. (assembly GCF_011765465.1). Lineage (NCBI taxonomy): Bacteria > Pseudomonadati > Pseudomonadota > Alphaproteobacteria > Sphingomonadales > Erythrobacteraceae > Erythrobacter > Erythrobacter sp. Next base: position 2,728,352 of record NZ_CP050265.1, read on the forward strand.
CTATGCCGGGGTCAATCGCCCCGACTGCCTCCAGCGTGCGGGCGCCTATCCGCCGCCGCCGGGCGCTTCGCCGATCCTCGGGCTCGAGGTCGCGGGCGAGGTCGTCGCGGTCGGCGAGGAGGTTCCCGACACCATGCTCGGCCAGCCGGTCGCCGCGCTGACGCCGGGCGGTGGCTATGCCGAATATTGCACCGCGCCCTGGAACCACTGCCTGCCCGTCCCCGAAGGCATGGACTTGAGGATCGCCGCCGCCCTGCCCGAAACGCTCTTCACCGTGTGGCACAACCTGTTTGAGCGCGGCATGGCGAAGGACGGCGAGCGGGTGCTCGTCCACGGCGGTACGTCGGGCATCGGGACCATGGCGATCCTGCTCGGCAAGGCCTTCGGGATGGAGATGATCGTCACCTGCGGGGCCGAGGACAAGTGCGAGGCCGCCCGCCGGATCGGCGCGGATCTTGCGATCAATTACCGCGAGGAGGATTTCGTCGAAGCGGTGAAGGCCCATACCGGCGGCAAGGGCGTGAACGTGGTGCTCGACATGGTTTCGGGCGACTACGTGCCGCGCAACCTCAAATGCCTCGCCGAGGACGGGCGGCACGTCACCATCGCGGTGTTGGGCGGGGCGAAGGCCGAGCTGAACATGGCGGTCGTCATGATGCGGCGCTTCACCCTTACGGGATCGACCCTGCGCCCGCGCTCCGACGCGTTCAAGGCCGCGCTCGCCGATGAGATCGCCGCCAACGCCTGGCCGCTCTTCGCCAGCGGGGAGATCGCCCCGGTCATGGACAGAACCTTCCCGCTTGTCGAAGCAGCCGCCGCCCATGCGCGGATGGAAGCGGGCGAGCATATCGGCAAGATCGTGCTCGAGGTCGCGGGCGGCTAGTCCCGCCGCATTCGCCTTTCGGCGATCACAAACCTGTCACAAACAGTCTTCATTGCGCGTTTTGCGACTGAAACACAGTCGTCATGGACTTGTGGATTTACGCAAAACCGTAATCGAGCTGTGAATCGCACGTAACAAAGCACTGCCAAGGCAAGGGGGAGGAGACGAAAGCCGGGGAATACCAATGACCGACTTCATGCTGTCCGACCTGCCCGAAACCGTGTCCGATGCGATGGGCCCCTTCGCCAATGTCGCGAACCTGCCGCTGGCAGGGCCGAAGACCCCCGAGCCCGAGGGCCGCGAGCGGCGCAAATACCGCACGATCTGGATCAGCGACGTCCATCTCGGCACCAAGGGGTGCAATGCCGAAATGCTGATCGACTTCCTCGACAGCGTGGACAGCGACACCATGTATCTCGTCGGCGACATCATCGACGGCTGGCGCCTAAAGAAGAAGTTCTACTGGCCCGCTGCGCACAACGACATCGTCTGGCGTCTTCTGAAGCGCGCCAAGAGGGGCACGCGGATCGTCTACATTCCCGGCAACCACGACGAGATGTTCCGCCAGTTCACCGGATTGAATTTCGGCGGGATCGAGATCCGCCGTGCCGCCTTCCACGACACCGCCGACGGGCGGCGGCTGATGGTGCTGCACGGCGACGAATTCGACGCGGTGATGCTCTCGCACCGCTGGCTCGCCTTCGTCGGGGACTGGGCGTATACCACTGTCATGAAGCTCAATGTCGCGGTGAACGGCATTCGCAAGGCTCTCGGCAAGCCTTACTGGTCGCTGTCCAAGGCGGCGAAGCACAAGGTCAAGAACGCGGTCGAATTCATCGGCAAGTACGAAGAGGTCGTCGCGAAGGCCGCCGGCGAGCGCGGGGTCGACGGGGTCGTGTGCGGCCACATCCACACCGCCGAATTCCGCACCTTCCAGCACAATGGCCGCGACGTCGAATACTGGAACGACGGCGACTGGGTCGAAGGCTGCAACGCGCTGGTCGAGCACGAAGACGGACGCATGGAAATCCTCCACTGGCCCGAGGAGATCAGGCGGCGCGAAGCGAGCGAGGCTGCTGCGGTCGAGGGCGCACGGAACGTGCCCGATCCGGCGAAGGAAGCGGCGTGAACCAGCTTGCCCGCGTCGAGCCCGGCACCGGGGCGGATGTCGCGCGGGGGCGGGCCCGGTCGCCGCGCTCTGTCGCGCCCCGTTGCATCGCCATCGTCACCGATGCGTGGCATCCGCAAACCAATGGCGTGGTGCGCACGCTTTCGACCACCTGCGACCTGTTGCGCGCCTGGGGGCACGAGGTCACGGTGATCTCGCCCGAGCAATATCCCTCCTTCCCCGCGCCGACCTATCCCGAAATCCGGCTTGCGTTGACCGCGCCCGGCTCGGTCGGACGCCAGCTCGCGAAGATCGCGCCCGAGGCGGTCCATATCGCCACCGAAGGCCCGCTCGGCTTCGCCGCGCGGCGCTATTGCCTCAATCGGAAAGTGCCGTTCACGACCGCCTATCACACCCAGTTTCCCGACTATATCGCGCGCCGCACCGGCCTGCCGGCGAGCGCCTTCTGGCCCTATATCCGCTGGTTCCACCGCCCGGCGCAGCGGATCATGGTCGCAACCGAGACGATCCGCACGCAATTGCGTGAGCAAGGCCTCACCCACCTCACTCACTGGAGCCGGGGGGTCGATCTCGCCTGCTTCTCCCCCGATGCCCCGCCGCCGCCGGAATATGCCGGGCTCGAAGGACCGATCCTGCTCTATGTCGGGCGCGTCGCGGTCGAGAAGAACATCGAGGCCTTCCTCGCCTGCGACTATCCCGGGACCAAGGTGGTGGTCGGAGACGGCCCGGCGCGCGCCGCTCTGGAGGCGAAATTTCCCGAGGCGCGCTTCCTCGGCAAGCGCACCGGACGCGAGCTGGCGGGCTGCTATGCCGGGGCGGACGTGTTCGTATTTCCGAGCCGGACCGACACTTTCGGCCTGGTGATGATCGAGGCGCTCGCCTGCGGCACGCCGGTCGCGGCCTATCCCGTGCCCGGCCCGCTCGATATCCTCACAGACGCGGTCGGCGCGATGGGCGAAGACCTCGCCCGCGCGATCGACGCGGCGCGCTATTGCGACCGGGCCGAATGCGCCGCCCATGGCGCAAGCTTCAGCTGGGAAGCGGCGACGCGCCAGTTCCTGTCCGGGCTGGTCGCGCTCGAGGAAGAGGAATGCGTCTCGCTCACCTCTGCGCCCGTGCTCGAATTCTGAGCGGCGCCCCGCGCTAGCAGCCCATCTTGTTCCACTGGTTGCACGGCGTGTAGTTGGTGCGCCCGCCGTAATAGCGTTCGCGTTCCTGCTTGGCCCAGCCCGGCTCCTTACCGACGCCCGAGGACTTGGGCCGGTGGTCGTTCGCCGGGTTCTCGCCGCGCTTGACCCGCATCGCGTTGACCGCCCAGCCGCGCTTGTATTTCGGCCACCACACCTTCGACAGTGTGTCGAGCAAGGGCATGCTGAGATCGGACCCGCGCCCCGCCGAGACGGCCATTTCCGACAGTTCGAGGATCTCGTGCCAGTAGACCGTCGACTTGAGCGCGGGATCGGCGTGCATCTTCGCGGCGAAATTGGCCGCCTCGGGGAAACGCTTTTCCAGCACCAGCTTATCGAAGACCTTCCGCTTGGCGATGTCCTTAACATAGACCGGGTAATCGTCTCCCACTTCGGCCCGCTGGAGAAAATCGCGAGCGAATTCAGGGCCGGTCATCCTCACCCCTTGCGAAAAATTCCAGCTCGCCGGCTGGACGTAGCACTTGCCCATGTAGCGATAGAGCGCCTTTTCGTCATTGAGCGGGACGGTCCGCTCGATACGCTGGGCCGCCGCGATCATGTTCTGGACGAACACCTCCACGTCCCCGCCCGCCTTTTCGTAGAGCGTGTTGACGTAATGGGACATATGCCCCTCGGCGAAGACATGGCTGAGATCGCCGCTGATCGTGGGGAAGGTGTCTGGGGCTACGCGGGCCGTGATTGCCCAGACCTGCCAGGCGATCATGCAGTCGTACATCTCGTCGATGCCGTCGTCCTTGCTCCAGGTGAACTTGCCGTCCTCATAGGCTTTTCGCAGCGCCTTTTCGTGTTCGGTCGCCGGGCGCCAGCCGGTCTCGTTGTAGTCGGGCTGGGCGGCGGCTGGCATCGCGGAGCATAGGCCCAGCGCGGCGGCGAGAATGACAAGGCGGCGGATCATCAAGACGTCTCCCTTCGCCGCAAGGATGCCACGGAGGACGGCTGCGACCTTGGCAAAAAACGACAGCTGCCCGCCCGAACCCCGCCTTTTCCTTGCCGTTTCGCGCGGCATCGCCTATTTCGGCTCCCGCAACGGCCGCTCCGCGAGGGGCGGCCCTTCTATTTTGAACGGAGATTTCCCATGGCACTCAAGGATCAGCCCAAGCCGCTGATGCCGCACGCCACCGCCACCTGGCTGGTCGATCACACGGCCCTGTCCTTCGAACAGATCGCGGAATTCTGCGGGCTCCACATTCTCGAAGTGCAGGCAATGGCCGACGATCTCGCGGGGAGCAAGTACACCGGCCGCGACCCGGTCCACGCGGGCGAACTCACGCTCGAGGAGATCGAGAAGGGGCAGGCGGACTCGTCCTACTCGCTCAAGATGCACAAGGCGCCGGTCGAAGTGACCCGGACCAAGGGTCCGCGCTACACCCCGGTGTCGAAGCGGCAGGACAAGCCGGACGGCATCGCCTGGATCCTGCGCAACCATCCCGAAGTGTCGGACGCGCAGATTTCCAAGCTGATCGGGACCACCCGCAACACGATCGGCGCGATCCGCGACCGCTCGCACTGGAACATCCAGAACATCCAGCCCAAGGATCCCGTCACGCTCGGCCTGTGTTCGCAGCGTGAACTCGACGCGGTCGTCGCCAAGGCGGCGAAGCGCGCCGGGGTCGCCGAGGACGCGGAGGCCGAAGCGGTCGACGGGCGCAGCGACAAGGATCGCCTGATCGAGGAACTGCGCGCCGAACGCGAGGCCAATGCCAAGGCCGCCGCCGAAGCGGCGCAGGAAGCCGAAGCCGAAGCGTGGCTCGCCGCGCGCCGCGAGGCCGAAGAAGAAATGCTCGATCCTGAAAGCGGCTTTTCGACTCCCGCCCCGCGCGAGGACGAAGGGATCGCCGAACCGGACAATGCCCCGGAGAACGCCGAGGAGGATCACGGCGACAATTCCTGATTACCGGGCCTGTTTTCGGCCTGATCCGGTCGGCACATCAAGCATCGAAGACCGCCCGGCTGGCTCCGCGCCAGCCGGGCGGTCCTCGTTCGGGCCGGGCCGCCGCACGCATCGAGCGGAAAAACTTGCAAAAGCGACGCATTGTCGGCGATCTCCCGCTTGAACGCGGCAGAGGGATCGGCCATGGCTACTTACATGAATGTCAATAACGCCGCCTACCACCACCCGACGCCCTGGGACACGACCTTCGAGCCGATCAGCCTGCCCGACATGCTCGCGCGGGCGGCCGGGAAGAACCCGAACGCACCCTTCCTCCATTTCCTCGGACGCACCTATTCCTATGGCGAAATTCTCGCCGAAGCGCGCCGCTTCGCCGCCGGGCTTTCCGCCATGGGAATCGCCAAGGGCGACCGGGTCGGCCTGTTCCTGCCCAATGTCCCGATCTATGCGAGCGCCTATTACGGCGCGATGATGGCGGGCGCGGTCGTGGTCAATTTCTCGCCGCTCTACACGGTCGAGGAGCTTGCCTGGCAGGTCGGCGATTCGGGCACGCGCGTGCTGGTGACGCTTGACGTGCCCGAGCTTTACGCCACCGCGCGCGACGTGCTGGCGGCCTCGGACCTCGAAACGCTGGTCATCGGCTCGCTCGCCGACATGCTGCCGACGCTCAAGGGGCTGGCCTTTCGCCTGCTGAAACGCAGCCAGATCGCCTCGGTCGAATGGTCGAACAGCGTGCGCCGGTGGAAGGACTGCACACCCGGCGGCGCGTTCGAGCCCATCGCGCTCGACCCGCGCGAGGATCTGGCCCTGCTGCAATACACCGGCGGGACGACCGGGCGACCCAAGGGCGCCATGCTAGGCCACGACCAGCTTTCGGTGAACGCCCAGCAGGTCGCCGCGATCAACCCCTTCGGGAACGCATCGGGCGAGGTCTTCATGGGGGCGCTGCCGTTTTTCCATGTCTTCGCCAACACCGCGCTGCTGAACCACGCGGTCGTCACGGGCGCCTCGATCGCAATGGTCCCGCGGTTCGAGGCCGCGCAGGTGCTGGAGACGATGGACAAGTGCCGCACCACCGGCTTTCCCGGCGTGCCGACCATGTTCCAGGCGCTGCTCGACCATCCCGACCTTGCGAAAACCGACCTCTCCGCGCTCAAGGTCTGCATTTCGGGCGGCGCGCCGATGCCCGCCGCGGTCCACACGCGCTTCGAAGAGGTCACCGGCGTGCGGCTGGTCGAAGGCTATGGCCTGACCGAAAGCGCCGGGGTCGTCTCGGTCAACCCTTACGAGGGCTTTCGCAAGAAGGGCACGATCGGGCAGCTGGTGGCTGGGACCGAGATCCTGCTGCTCGACAAGGAGGACCCGACGAAGCTAGCGCCCGAAGGCGAGCCGGGCGAACTCGCGATCCACGGGCCGCAGGTCATGCGCGGCTACTGGAACCGGCCCGAGACCGAGGCCGAGACCTTCGTCACCCACGGAAACAAGCGCTACCTGAGAACCGGCGACGTCGCGGTGATGGACGAGGACGGGTTCCTGTCGATCGTCGACCGGATCAAGGACATGATCGCGGTCGGCGGGTTCAAGGTCTTCCCGAGCGTGGTCGAGGACGAGATCCTCAAGAATGAAGCGGTCAAGGAAGCGCTCGTGATCGGCGTGCCGGACGACTACCTCGGCGAGGTTCCGCGCGCCTATGTGACGTTGAAGGACGATGCCGGCGCAACCGCGGAGGAGCTGAAGGGCTGGCTCAACCGGCACGTCGGCAAGCACGAGCGGGTCGATGCGGTGGTGATCCGCGACGACCTGCCGCGCACCATCATAGGCAAGCTCGATCGCAAGGCGCTGCGCGCCGAGGTGCTTTGAAGACCGTCATGAAAAAGCGCCGCAGTCCCGGTTGGGGCGCGGCGCCTTTCCGGCCGGGTGCGGCCTCAATTGGTGAGTTGGAGCGCGGCCTCTTCCGCTTCGTCCGCAGCCGGGCCGGAGACGGCGTGAGCCGCCTGGCGCTGCGAATTGGGGGAGAATCGCCCGTCGACCGCCGCGCCCTGTTCGATCGTCAGCGCGTCGTAATGCACGTCGCCTTCGATCCGGGCGCTCTTGAGGATGACGAGTTCGCGCGCGGTGATCGACCCGACCACCCGCCCGGCAAGACGCGCGGTTTCCGCGATCACGGCGCCATGGACCTCGCTCGTTTCGCCCTGCACCAGCGAGGCGCACTTGATGTCGCCTTCGATCGTGCCGTCGACGTGAAGGTCGGCCGAGGCGGAGATGTCGCCCTTGATCGAGACGTCCGAGCCGATGACGGAAAAGGTCGAGCTGCCCGAAGCCATCGCCCTATTCCCCGCCTTCGGGGCTGCGGCGGGGCGCGCCTGTTCCGCGGGCTTCTTTGAGAACATCGGGAGCAGTCTCCAGAAAGGGGCGCGGATTGACCGCGCGATTGTTGAGGCGGACCTCGAAATGAAGGTGCGGCCCCGTAGAGCGGCCGCTGCTGCCGAGCCCGCCGAGCGTGGCGCCGGCTTCGACCCGCTGGCCGCGTTTCACGTCGATCCGCGAGAGGTGGGCGTAGCGGGTGACGAGCCCGGTCGCATGGGTAACCTCGACGCATTTGCCATAGCCCGAACGCCATCCCGCGAAGGACACGCGGCCCTTGGCGGCGGCGAAGATAGGCGAGCCGAAGGCGCCCTTGAAATCGATCCCGGCATGCATCGCGCCGCGCCCGTTGAAGGGGTCGCGGCGATAGCCGAAGCCGGAGGTGATCTTGTCAACGCTGGCCGGGACGACCTGCGGGATGCCGTCGAGCGCGCGCTCGAGCGTCGCCATGCGGGCAAGGCTCAGGCCGAGGCGTTCGAAACGCGGATCGAGGCTGCCGTCCGCCGAGGTCGCGAGCGCTTCGAACGGGCCACCCATGCCGCCCGCCGAGCGCTCGGCATTGCGGGCCATGGCGCGCGGGTCGAGCTTGAGCTTGCGCAGCGCCGCTTCGGCGCGGTCGGCGCGCCAGTCGGCGAAGCGGGTCAGTTTCTCGACGAAGGCAAGCTGGCGCGCCTCGATCTCGGCAAGGCCGCGGGCCTGCGGGAGGACGGCGCCGACGTGGTCGATCGTCTTGGCGGTCTCTTCCGAGGAATCGGTGACGGTCCCGCTCGCGTCCTTGATGTCCTCGGGCAGCATCCGCGCCATCGCGTCGAGGAATTCCTGGCGCTGGTTGAGTTCATCGACGACCCGTTCGAGATCGCCGCCATAGGCTTCGATCCGCTCCTGCGCGGTGGCGATGCGGGCCTTTTCAGACTGGAAGGAGGCGAGGTCGCTTTCGGCGCGATACTGATTCCACGCCATTACGCCCATCGATCCGGCCCAGCCGATGCCCAGAGCGAGCGCCGCGCCGGCGATGCCCATCTGCAGACGCGAAGAGATCCGGATGAAGCGGACGTGCCCTTGCGAGCGCATGAAGAATTCGCGCTCGGGGAACCACTGGCGCAGTCGTTCCCCCCACCCGTGTGCGGTCGAATTGTCTGACAAGAGCGGCCCCGAATCTTTGTATAAACCCGTCATTGGGCTAACAAGCAGATGTAAACGGGTCGAATCCCCGCTCCCCCGGAAGGGGCGAATCGAACCATAAGCGGGACGAAGCGTTCCTTCGCCTAGCAAAGTTTGTCGCATATCCTTCGGCTCGCTGCGTATGTGACGCTAACCGGCCGTGGATTGGCCCTGCGTGCAGCGCGATTTCCGGCGGGCCTGACACCGTGCCGCGCGCCTGCTAGGCAAATGGGGATGAAACAGCATTTCGGGCTGCCCGCGCCCCTAGTCTCCCCCCAATCATGATCCCACCAAGCCATCCTCCGGTGCCCTTCGCACGCACCTTGATGCGCCGACCTGTTGCCCGAGAGCGACGGGGGGTGCGCACGGGCCTTTTAGGGGGCAGCTTCAACCCGGCGCATGGCGGCCACCGGCGCATCACCCGCTTTACCATCGACGCGCTCGGACTCGATGCGGCGTGGTGGCTGGTGTCGCCCGGCAATCCGCTCAAGGCGCGCGAGGGCATGGCCCCGC